>CAXTOX010000028.1:0-10422 GCA_964245885.1 uncultured Chthoniobacterales bacterium
CGGCGTGATCCGGGCGGAATCCAAGCCGGGCGCGGGTTCGACGTTTACCTTGTACCTGCCGGTGTCGCCGTCGGCCGCGCCCGCGCCGCGTGCCCGTCCGGAGGAACGTCCCGACCGCACGGGCGAACGGGTGCTCTTCATGGACGACGACCCGGACATCCGCGATCTGGCGGGGGCGATCCTGGGCCTGATCGGCTACGAGGCGACGCTGACCAGCGAAGGCGGGGAAACGCTCGTCGAGTACCAGGCGGCGCGGGCGGCGGGCCGGCCGTTCGCGGCGGTGATCCTGGACCTGACGATCCCCGGCGGCATGGGTGGCAAGGAAACGATCCGGCGGCTGCGCGAGCTCGACCCGGGCGTGCGCGCGATTGTCTCCAGCGGGTACAGCAACGACGCGGTGATCGCGGATTTCCGCGCGCACGGCTTCATGGCGATGGTGGCCAAGCCCTACCGCATGGAAGACCTCTCGCGCGTGCTGAAGGAGGCGATCGCGGGCGCATCCGCCCCGGCTTCCTGATGGCATGCTGGTTGCTAGGGTACCATCCGCCCGAACCAACCCATCAACCATCCATGTCAGAAGCCTACGAAGCCCTCGAACACGCCGAACACGCCGCCCACGCCGGAGGGCACGGCCACGAACCCGCCGGCGGCAAACCCCAGGGACCCGGCAAACTCATCGGCCTGACGATGGCGCTCATCGGCGTGCTCATCGCCTTTTGCGCCGCCCTGGTCGGGGCGGAGCGCAACGAGCTGACGCGTACGATGATCGAGCAGACGCAGGCGCACTCCGACTACAGCTCGGCGAGCACGAAGTTCCGGCTCATCATGCTGGACCTGGAAAAACAGCGCGGCGCGCCGACGGTAGCCAACCCCGACGGCGGCGCGGACCGGCCGGTGCTGCGCCGGCTGCTGCGTCTCTACAGCGATTATTCCAAGGAACGCAAATATTCCAAGGAGTGGTCGGATAGTTACAGTCCGTTGGTCCAGGCGCATTTCGAGGGAGCGGAGGGGTATGAGCACGCGCAGCTCATCGCCGAAATCGGCATCGTCCTGGCCTCCCTGGGTGTGTTGCTCGGGAGCCGGACGGCGTGGGTGCTCTCCATCGTCCTGGCGGCGGTGTGCGTCGTCCAGCTCGGCCGCACCGCTTTGCACACCCGGCACGAGGTGGCGGAATCCTCCGAGCACGTCCACCACGGCGAGGAAGCGTACCAGGATCTGCGCAAGGCTCACACCGGTGCCAACGAAGACGAAAAGACGGTCGAGGCCCTCGATCCCGGCGGTAAGCTGCGCGCCCAGAACGAGGCCGCCGTGCCCGCCAACCATGAACACGAAGCCGTTACCGCATCCAACGAGGAACACGCGAAGCATTGACCCGGATGCGCTCGGCCGCGCTTGCCCGCGAGCGGGTGGCAGCGACGCCGCTCGGGTTGGCGGCATGAGATTAGACCTTCGGCTAAATTCTGACTTTTGCCGGGACTACTCTTTGCCGGAGGTCTATTCAAACTCGACGAGAATTTGCCTTGGGATTGAGCGAGATCCTCCGCCAACAGGGCTACGAAGCACACTCGGTCCTTGATGAGAGCCTGAGCGGTGCCACTGATGCCGCCATCGCGGTGGTCTGCCGGGAGGAACGGCGTGTTCTGATCACCCTCGACCTGAATTTTGCCGACATCAGGAGTGATCCACCGCAGGATTTCACGGGATCATCGTCTTGCGGTTGAATCGTCAGGATCGCAACGCAGTGCTTGCCTTGGTTCTGCGCACGCTCGCTTTGCTCCGGAGAGAACCAATCGACCAGCGTCTCTGGATCGTGGACGACCACCGGACGCGCATCCGGGGCGGAACATAAAGCGTTTCCCGGTTGCTCGTCGAGTTTTCAGCCCCGGCAGGGGCGTAAGAGTTTAGCCCACGGCGTGAGCCGTGGGAGAGGTTCCCATCCACGCCAGAGCCCCGGCAGCCCACGGCGTGAGCCGTGGGAGAGGTTCCCATCCAAGTCCAAGCCCGGCAGGGGCGTCAGAAAACTGGCGCGATGGTCCGTGGAAGGCCAGCATTTTTTCTTACGCCCCTGCCGGGGCTTGGACGAAGGGCCATTTACCCCGGGCTCACGCCCCGGGCTAAACTCTTGCGCCCCTGCCGAGGCTGGGAGGACTCCACACACAAACGAAAAACGCGGTGGGACTGTTCTTGCATCGTGCCAACCTTCTGGCGGCGTTTCCAGACGCGTGGAGCGGCCGGTCCCTCGCACTTGCGCCGGACGGACGGACCATGCACAGTCGGGGTTCTCCCGCGTCCCCTCCCCGCCGCCATGTCGCCCCACGCCGTCGAAGTCGCCGATCTCGTCAAGACCTACGGGCCTCTCCGCGCGGTGGACGGCGTGTCCTTCCAGGTCGCGCCGGGCGAGATCTTCGGCATGCTCGGACCCAACGGCGCGGGCAAGAGCACGAGCGTCGAGACCATTGAGGGCCTGCGCAAACCCGACGGCGGGCGCATCGAGGTTCTCGGCATCGACGTGCGCAAACACCCCCGGCGCGTCAAGGAACGCATCGGCGTCCAGCTCCAGTCCACGGCGTTCTTCAAACAACTCACGCCCAAGCAAATCCTCCACCTCTTCGGCAGCTTTTATGCCAGGGCGCTGCCCGTCGAGCAGCTCATCGCCGCCGTCAACCTGGAGGAAAAAGCCGACGACGCCTCCAGCAAGCTCTCCGGCGGCCAGCTCCAACGCCTCGCCATCGCGGCGGCGCTGGTCAACGACCCGGCGGTCGTCTTCCTGGACGAACCCACCACGGGGCTTGACCCGCAGGCGCGGCGTTCGTTGTGGGACGTGATCCTGCGGCTGCGCGGCGAGGGAAAAACCATCCTGCTGACCACGCATTACTTGGAGGAAGCCGAGCAGCTCTGCGACCGGCTCGTCATCATCGACCACGGCAAGGTCATCGCCGAGGGCACCCCGGCGGGATTGATCGCGGAACACTACGAACGCACCGCGCTGGAGTTCCTGGGCGACCCGCAGTTGGACCAGCCCACGCTGGAGGGCCTGCCGGGCGTGGACCACTTCGAGGAACGCAACGGGCAGGTGCGCCTGTCGAGCGACAACGTCACCGCCTCCACCCGCGCCTTGATGGAGCTTTGCACGCAACGCGGCGTCGAACTGCGCGGCTTGTCCATCCACACCGCGACGCTGGAAGACGTGTTCCTCAAACTGACCGGGCGGCGGATCAGAGCCTGAGGAAAAGGCAGAAGGCAGAAGGCAGAAGTACAGAACCTGGAACCACGCATTCTATTCCCTTTCCGCCTTCCGCTCTTCTGCCTTCTGCCTTCTGCCTTCTCCCATGCGCGCTCTCAGTAAACTCTACCGGGCCAACCTCACCGAGTTCCTCTCGAACCGGCGTGCGCTGTTCCTGACCATCGCTTTTCCGGTGCTGTTCATCTGCATCTTCGGCGCGGTGTTCACCAACCAGGACAAAGCCGACGCCACGGTCGGCCTCGCCGTCGAAGACCCGCAGGACGCCGTCACCAAGGGCATCGTCCAGGCGCTCGACGAGGCCGTGAAGGGCGACACGAACCGAGACGGGGCCACCGACAGCGTCGAGAGCGAGAAAAACCCGTTCTCCAAACTGACGTTCAAGCCCGGCGCGCGCGGGGCGCTGCTGGATCAATTAAAGGCTGGCCAGCTCGACGCGGTGATCTTCATTCCCGCCGGTCTGAGCAAAGCGGTGGCCGACGCGAAACAGAGCGAGTTGGCGGCGGAAATCACCCAGCGGAATCCGCGCAGATCCCCGTCGCCCGATGATCACCCGCCGGTCGAACCCGCGCATCTCGTCCTGACCATCGACCCGGCCCGCCAGCTTTTGCGGCCCGTGTTGGAGGGCTTGCTCAACGGCGTCGGGGCGGTCGTCAGCAACCAGAAACCGGTTCTCGATGTCAAAACGGAGTCGATCCAGGCGCGCGAGCTTCGCACCATCGACTACCTCCTGCCGGGCATCCTGGCGCTGAGCATCATGCAGCTCGGGTTGTTCGCCACGGCGCAGCCGCTCGTCGCGTTGCGTGTGCAGGGTGTGCTCAAGCGCCTGAGCGCCACGCCGCTGCCGCGCACGACGCTCCTGACCGCCTACATCGCCTTCCGGCTGACCATCGCGCTCTTCCAGACGGCGCTGACCGTGCTCATCGGCCGGTATGCGTTCAAGGTGGCGATGGTGGGAAGCTGGTGGCAGTTCGGCGGGTGGATCTTCCTGGGCACGCTGGTGTTCCTGTCCATCGGTTTTTTCATGGCGGCGGTCAGCAAGAACGAGGAAAGCTGCATCGCCATGGGTAACATCATCAACCTGCCGATGATCCTGCTCTCGGGCGTGTTCTTCCCGGTCAACCATCTCTCGCGGCTGTTCGACTTCATCATCCCGCTGGTGCCGTTGAACTACCTCGGCGACGCCCTGCGCCAGACGATGGTCGAGGCTCCGCCGATCCACACGGCGCTGACCAACGGCCTCGTGCTCGGCGCGTGGGTGCTGGTGATGACCGGGCTGGCGGTGCGGTTCTTCAGTTGGGAAAGCCGGTGAGCGGAAAGATCCAAGATCCAAGGTTCAAGGTTCAAGGCAGAGGAAGATTACAGCGTTTTCCGTTTGCGTGTGGAGTCCTCCCAGCCCCGGCAGGGGCGCAAGAGTTTAGCCCACGGCGCGAGCCGTGGGAAAGGTTCCCATCCACGTCAAAGCCCCGGCAGGGGCGGAAGAAAAGATGCGGGCCTTCCACGGACCCTCACGCCGGTTTTCTTACGCCCCTGCCGGGGCTTGCCCGTTCGACCTGGTCGACCCCACGGCTCACGCCGCGGGCTAAACGCTTGCGCCCCTGCCGGGGCTGGGAACCGGAAGAGCAACCGGAAAACGTTTTAGACCTCCGGCAAAAGTCCCGCCGATGAAGACGGAATTATCCACAGATTTCGCAGATTTGCGCAGATCGGCGGAGAGGAAAAGAAGCGGTCCCGGTCATCCCTTTCCTTCTTCAATCTGCGCAAATCTGCGAAATTTGTGGATAGATTTCTTCTTTTGCTGGGAGTCTATTGACCTCGCGGCTTCATGCCATCCGCATTGAGCCTTGAATCTTGGACCAAATGTTCAGGTACGTCATCCAGCCCGAGAACGACTAGGAAGCCAGATCCTTGGGAGTCGTCTTGAACGTCGAGGTGTCTGCCGGACCCGTCATAAAGGTGCCGCCGTAGATGACGCCGTTGACCGTCGGAAGTAGCCGGGTTCAATCGTTGACGACCGGGGTCACCGAAGGCGCGACGGGCGAGGGCAGGGCAACACCGCCGGCGGGCGCGCTGCCGACGAAGCCGGGCGCGCCGGGAAAGCCCGGCCCGAACCCGCCCCCGGCGGTGTTGCTGTCGCGGACCTGCGGATCGTCCAGGTTCAGGCCGTTGGGGTCCGTGTTGCCCTGGTTGGCCGCGGTCGGATTCGTGGCGGTGGACGAGGCACTGGCGGGGCCATTCTTGTCGTCCACGACGTTTTTGTCATCAAAGAGTTCCACGACCTTTTGCAGCGTGTCCGCGCAGTCCGGGTACAGGCTGCCGGCCAGTTCCAGCAGGCTGGAAGCCTTCTCCGGCGCGGCCGCCACGGAGGCGTGCAGCAGGGCGGCCACCCAGGCGCAGGGCAGCTTGGTTTCCGGGGTGGATGCGCCCTGGCGGGTTCCGCGCGTCAGGGCGGCGGTGAGGATGGATGCTGCCTCGTCCCGGTGGGCTCGCGTGGCCAGGGTGACGGCTCGCGTGAGCTGTTCGCGGGTGGCCTGCGTCACCGCCGTGTTCACCGGCAGTTGCCCTTGCAGGAGCGACGTGCCGGACGGGCCGGCGGATGCGCCGGCGGCCGACCGGACCGGCGCGGCTAGCAAGGACATGCACAGCGACACCGCGACGGCCGGACAGAGCGCGCGCAGGCGGGGAAAAGCGACCGAAGGAAAAAGCATAACAGGGCGAGCAGAAGCCATGGGTCAGGGTTAGAAACGAGGGAGAGAGGTGGAAAGGGGATAGACTCACCCAGGTGAAACGGAGTAAATTCCTGGCATCTCTCGGGAGAGCAGGACACGTGCCAAAGTAGGCTTCTGCCACTCCAGAGAACCGCAGGGATGGCCAAGCGTCTGGCCGTCAGCGAAAGAATGATCCGCCGGAGGAACGCGCTACCGGCTGGAACGCCCGTATTTCCTCGCGAAGCGCGGCAGGTAGAAGCACAGCAGGACGATTTCTTGGACGATTCTCCACCCCACCTTGACAACCTCCCCCGCGCTTCTCGCTGCACGGAGGGCATGCACACAGATGCGGGCGTAGCCGCCCACGCCGAAATTCACCGCGGCCAGCGATACCCCGCGCTTGCGGGCCAGGTAAAACGAGGATTCCTGCCCGCGCACCCAATTCAACGCTCCTCCCACGGGACGGGGCGGATGGACCACACGGGCTTCCGGCACGAAGAGATAGCGTTCCCCAGCGTCGTCCAGGCGCAGGCGCAGGTCCACGTCTTCCAGGTGCGGGTAAGGAAAACCCGCGTCGAAGCCGCCCATCCGCTCGAAGAGCGTCCGCTCCATGGCGAAGTTGCACGACCACAGCAGCCCGCCTTGCAGGTTGACCGGAGCCTGCTCGAAGGGACCGATCACCTCCACGCCGCTCACGGTGGTTCCTTCGAGCACCCGGCAATCTTCCGAACTTGCGGCGAGCCGGCCGGCAAAAGCCGCCAGCCATCCCGGCTGCGGCAGACAATCGTCGTCGGTGAACACCAGCCAACCCGCCCGGGCATGCGACGCACCGAAGTTGCGGTTGGCAGCCGGACCCCGGCGAGGACCTTGCACCCAACGCACGTCCGGGTAGCGATCCGCCACCAGGGAGCGCGCGTTGCCATCCGGTGGCCCGTCGTCGGTGACGATCACCTCGTACTCACCGCCTGACAGCGTCTGCGCGCCGTGCGCGAGCAGATCGAGGCAGCGGGCCAGCGATTCGTTGCGGCGGTACGTCGGGATGACGACGGAAAAACGCGGGGAGTTCAAAGGGACGGCGAGCGGCAGGCTCACAGCCGAACCTCAAGCCACTTTTAAGCCAAACGGACCGTGAAGGCAACGCCGTGACTCCCCGGCCGTGCTCGCTGTAACGAGGAGCTTTCCGCACTCCTCGGAGTCGCCCTGACCGCCGTCCGGCGCTCCCGCCTGCCGGACCGGCGGTTCTCCCCACCGCACCTCAAGCGTGCGCGGGAATCGTTTTCACAGGCTGCCGGGTGAACAACCGGCTCCAGATCGACTGCAAACGGGACGGGCGCAAAGGTCGGCTCGAGGCTACCGCGAGACGGCGGCCCAATTCCAGGCCAACGGCCGGATCGGAAGTTAACGTTTGTGTAATCATAATCGCTTTGAAAATTGCATTAACCAAAACGCACAAAGATCCACTTCCGGTGGTATCGAAACACGTTCCGGCGCATTTGGGTCCAGGGCCGCACGGCATCTGTGAAAATTCATCATGAACTCGGCCTTGTCACCACGGGCGGGAGCGCATAATCTCCGGTGTCCCATGGCAACGAACAAATTTCCCGTTCAGGCCGAGACCATCGAGCGGGTTCGGGCCATCCTGAACCTGTCCAACGAGGCGCTGGCCGCCGAGGTCGCGGTGCGGCCGGAGACCATGCAGAAATACGCCGCCGGCTATCAGAAGGCCGGCGACAAGCTCATGCGCATCATCGCCCGCTTGCCCGAGATGCGGGCGGGCGGCGGCGCGGACCGATTCACGGAGCGGGTGCTCTCTCCCGCTGCCGCCATGGCGGCTCCGGGGGCCGACGAACTGCCGCGCGACGTGCAGCTCGATCCTCCTTCCACCCAGGAACAACTCGGCACCGTCCTCAAGGAAGGCACCCTGGACGAGGTGCGGTTGCTGCGGCAGGTGGTCGAAACCCTTTTCCGCCAAGTGGAAATCCGCCGTCTGGCTCCTCCCGTGCCGATCCTGCAAACCCGTGGGCGGCGGACGCCGCTGGTGTTCGACGGCCGTCCGCGGCTGTTGCCGGCCCTGGGCTACATTCCGGCGGGCTGGCCACAGGAAGCGGTGGCGCAGCAGGCCAGCCAGTTCGTGGTGGTGCCGGAGGATGCGTTCCCCGAAGCGGACTACGTGCTGAAGGTGCAAGGCGACTCCATGGTGGACGCGGGCATCCAGCACGGCGACTGGGTGGTGATGACCACCCGCCGCGAACCCCGCGCGAACAACATCGTGGCGGCGCTGGTGGACGGTGCGACCACGCTCAAGACCTACCTGCTCGACGAACGGCAGAAGCCGTTCCTGCGGTCGGAGAACCGGGCCTACCCGCCGAGTATCATCCCGCGCGAGGAAATGCAGGTCCAGGGTGTGATGCTGGGCAAGCTCGACGACAAATCGAATGTCACCGGCGAGGCTGACGCGCCGTTTTAGTGACCAAAAAAGGATCGGCTCCGGAGAGCCGATCCTATCAGGACCCATGGGACCCGGGGTTAGCCGGATAAACAGTTAGCCGAGCTTGTCGGCGTAATACTTGATCATCGCCGGGTCGATGTCGCCGGGGGCACCGAGTTGCGGCTCCTCGTCGAGGTCGGGCGCGGGATAGCCTTTCGGCATCTCCTGCTTGACCACCAACGGCTGGCCGTCCTCGGGGTGCGGCCCGTTCCAGATCTTGGCGAGCTGGGTGTAGTCCTTGCTCTGGTGGTACATGATCGTGTGCAAGCCTTCGCTCTCTTCGAGCTTGCGGGCCTCGGGGAACTTCTTGTTGCTCACGTCCGGGATCGGCAGCACGCCGCCGACGTTGACGCCGGTCAGCACTTCGAGCGCCTTGGCGTAGGCGACGATGTGCACGCCGCCGCGCACCAGCAGATAGCCAACGGCCGCGCGGGCGGTCGGGTGATCGGTGGACTCGTACACGCGGATCTTGCCGGCGCGCGCGCCGCATTCCAGGAAGAAGTTGTGCAGCAGGTCAAGCTTTAGGCTGCCGCTGGAGAACACGTTCTCGCCGGTCCAGAAACGGCCCATCGCGTCCATCGGCACCGAGGTTCTTGGCCGTGTCGGCGACCTTGCTCGCCTTCTTGGAGGGCTTGTTGCGGTCAGCCCGGGTGGTCGTGCCGCTCAAGAGCAGGTTGATACAGTAGGAAACGGCCTCGATGTGGCTGTATTCCTCGGTGGCGATGTTGGCGATGAGGTCGTAGAACGGCCGCATCTTGGTCCGGCCCCGGAAGTTAAAGGACTGGAACGTGTAGTTCATCAGGGTGGACATCTCCCCGAACTT
Organism: uncultured Chthoniobacterales bacterium; assembly: GCA_964245885.1. Taxonomy (GTDB): domain Bacteria; phylum Verrucomicrobiota; class Verrucomicrobiia; order Chthoniobacterales; family SZAS-18; genus CAHJWO01. The sequence continues at coordinate 9,261 of CAXTOX010000028.1, forward strand.
CCCACCGAGCAGCTCCTGCACGGAGGCAGCGGCTTTGGCATCGGGGGAGGTGGTCTCGGGGAACTTCACCGTGATCTGGTCATGACGGAATATCATAGGATCCTCTGATACGCCCCCGGGATGCGGCACGGACTCTTTAATCGGGAATGCAGAAGTCAGAATGCAGAATGCAGAAGTCAGAAGGAGAGGCCAGCAACGATGTTACTGGCAGCCGATCCGCTTCTTTTCTGAACTTCTGCATTCTGCATTCTGACTTCTGCATTTCTTTTCTGCCATGACCACGCCCAGTTTCTCCAATCCTTCCGGCGACCACACGCCCGGCGGCGTTTTCCACCTCGGCGGCGACCTGCCCGTCCACCGGCTCGGCTTCGGCGCGATGCGGATCACGGGCGCGGGCGTCTGGGGTCCGCCCCCTGACCACGCGGCGGCCATCGCCGTGCTGCGGCGCGCCGTGGAACTCGGCGTGAACTTCATCGACACCGCCGACTCCTACGGCCCGCACGTCAGCGAACAGCTCATCGCCGAAGCCCTCCATCCGTACCCGGCGGGCCTGGTCATCGCGACCAAGGGCGGCCTCGAACGCACCGGCCCCGGCCAATGGCCGACCAACGGTGATCCCAAGCACCTCAAAAAAGCCTGCGAAGGCAGCCTCCAGCGCCTGAAGCTGGATTGCATCGACGTGTACCAGTTCCATCGGCCGGACCCGAAGGTGGCGTTCGAGGATTCGGTGGGAGCCGTCGCGGAGTTGCGGGCGGCGGGCAAGGTCCGGCACGTCGGCCTGAGCAACGTCACCGTCGAACAACTCGCGCAGGCGCAAAAGATCGTCCCGGTCGTCAGCGTGCAAAACCGCTACAACCTCGCCGACCGCCGGAGCGAGGCCGTGCTGGCGGCGTGCGCCGCGCAGGGCATCGGGTTCATCCCCTACGCGCCGATTCTGCACGGCAGCGGGAACGAAAAACTGTCGGCTACCTTGGCGGAAGTCGCCAGGGTGCGCGGCGGGGTGACAGGCGGGCAGGTGGCGCTGGCATGGTTGCTGGCACGTTCGCCGGTGATGCTGCCGATCCCGGGGACGGGTTCGGTCGCGCACTTGGAGGAAAACATGGTCGCCGCCGAGTTGAAGCTGTTGCCCGAGGAGATGTCCGCCATCGAGGAGGCGGGCGCG
>CAXTOX010000028.1:10452-15396 GCA_964245885.1 uncultured Chthoniobacterales bacterium
CATCTACCTCTAGCGGGGCGTCGCCGGTTCGGAGAAGATTTGGAATTCCACCCCGCCTGCTGCTGGGTGCTCGCGCAACAATCTTCCCAGCGTCCGCAAACCCCAAACCTCGCTGCGGTGGTGGCCCACGGCGGCCACGCCGATGCCCGTCTCCCGCACTGCCGCCCGCGCCGGCTGCCGCCATTGGCCGGTGACGTACAACCCCGCGCCGGCCGCGTCCGCCGCGCGCACGAGCCCGTCGTTCATCGCGCCGACGCACGCCACCGCTTTGACCGGCGCTTCCGCCCCGGCGGCGGGCAGCGTGACCTCCTCCAACCCGCCGAACTCCTCCTCCAGGCGCGCGACGACCGCCGCAAACGGCACCGGCCCGTCCGGCAGCGGGCACGTCATCCCCAGCGGCCGGCCTTCCTTCTCCCCGAGCAGCGTCGGCTCCCCCCAGCCGCAGGCGGCGGCCAGCGCGGGATTGAACCCGGTGGTGAGAAACTCGTCGAACGCCAGATGGTACGCGAGCACGCCGACCCCGGCCGTTTCCAACGCGTGCCGGTGGACGGGGTCCATCCTCCAGGGACGGTGCAGGAACAGGGCGTCGCACCGCTCGCGTTCGGCCCAGGCCAGCCAGCCCGGTCCCGGTTCCAGGGCGAGGCCGATGCGCTGCAACGGCCTGTCCGGACACGCGGGCGGCAGGAATACCCCGTCTAGATCGTCCGTGGCGGCGAAGCGGTCGGCGTGGAGCAGCGTGTCGAGCAGGGTCCGGAGCGCGGGGAAGTTCAAGGCGAAGGGCGAGTTACGGGTTGCAAGCGGCGGTGAAAATACGACTTTGGCCTCATGGAAGACGCCCCTCCCCCCATTTCGCCCGACCTGCGCATCCTCGCCCTCGACATCGGCGGCACCGGTTTCAAGGCCGCCGTGCTCGACGCGGAAGGCAACCTGATCAGCGACCGCGTGCGCGTAAAGACGCCGCACCCGTGTACACCGGACGTGATGCTGGGCACGCTGCTCAAGCTCGTCGAGCCGCTGGCGGCGTTGCAGTACAACCGCATTTCGGTCGGTTTCCCGGGGGTCGTGCGGCGGGGCAAGATCCTCACCGCGCCCAAGCTCGGCACGGAGGATTTGCGCGGGTTCGCGCTGGCGCAGGAGCTTTCCACCCACCTCGGCCACGAGGCCCGGCTCATCAACGACGCCGACATGCAGGGCCTCGCCGTCGTGAAGGGCCACGGCATCGAGATGGTCGTCACGCTGGGCACGGGCTTCGGCTCGGCGATGTACAGCGAGGGCCAGCTCGGGCCGCACCTGGAGCTTTCGGTCGCGCCTTTCCGCAAGGGCGAGACGTACAACGAGCAGTTGGGCAACGACGTGCTCAGAAGGATCGGACCCGAGAAATGGAACCGCCGCGTGCGCAAGGCCATCGCCAACATGCGCACGCTGACGAACTTCGACCGCCTCTACATCGGCGGCGGCAACGCGCAGCAGATCACCTTCAAGCTGGACGACGACGTGGAGATCATCGACAACACCAACGGCGTCAAGGGCGGCGCGTGGCTGTGGCGTCAGGGCGTGCAGCCGGCGTGAGCGGAAAAAGCGTGCGCAGCACGCTTTCCTACCCCTTCACCGGAGCAAACATCAGCTTGCTGCGCCGGTCCACGCTCGCACCGCGCCGTCGGAACGTTTCCGCCATGTCGGGCGTCATGAACTGGCCGTCGTAGTTCGGATTCAGGTCGAAGTAGACCCGTCCGCCCGGCAGGACGAAGCGGTCGCGCAGGTCGTTGAGCAAATGGTCCCAGTCCGCCGCCTTCCACATGCCCCAAGGCGCGTGCTTGTTGAACTCGATGGAAAACGCCGTGACCAGATCGAACTTCCCTCCGGCCAGCAACGCCTCCGGCAACGGTTGTTGCGCATCGACGGGCGCGACCACGCGGTGCAGCCCCAGCTTCTCGAACATCTCACCGTAGAACAGCGGCTCGGGCACGTCGATGCCCAGCCCGTCGTGTCCGAGGCGCTTGCAGACGAACAGGAACCAGCCCGCGCCGCTGCCCAGGTCGAGCACGCGCAGCTTGCGGCTTGCGCGGTCGAGACCGATGTCCTGCGCACGGCGGACGTTGAGCTTGAGCCAGCGTTCGGCGTCGAGGTACTTGGCCCAATTCTCGCCCGCCTGCATGAGGGGCGCGTGCTTGAAGCGCATCGCGTCCATGATGCCTGGGTCGACGTGGCGCAGGAACTTCGACACCGGCTGCGGATGGATCGCGCGCTGGAATCCGCGGCGGACGCTGAGCAGGCCTTCCGCCGTGAATGCCTTGCGGATTTTTTTGGTGAGGCGCATAAAGGAAGGATGAAGGCAGAAAAAGGGAAAAGCAACGCACGGTGGTCAACAGGCGGGAGATCTTTGCTTCTGCCGCTCGTTCTGGCCTTCTGCCTTCTACCTTCTGCCTTCTGCCTTTCCGCCCCGCTGGTGCTCCAGAGCGATTTCGGCGTGAAAGACGGCGCGGTGGCCGCGATGAAGGGCGTGGCCACCGGGGTCGATCCGGAGCTGAAAATCTACGACCTCACGCACGAGATTCCCGCCTTCAACGTGTGGGAGGGCGCGTACCGCTTGTGGCAGACCGCGCCGTACTGGCCGGCGGGCACGGTGTTTGTCTCCGTGGTTGACCCGGGCGTAGGTACGGCCAGGAAATCGGTCGTCGCGCGGGCGAAGAACGGGCAGTATTTCATCACGCCCGACAACGGCACGATCACGCTGGTGGCCGAGCATCTCGGCATCGACGCGGTGCGCGAGATCGACGAGAAGGTCAACCGCCGGCCTGGCTCGGAGGGAAGCTACACGTTTCACGGCCGCGACGTGTACGCCTACACCGGCGCGCGGCTGGCGGCGGGCGTCATCAAGTTCGAGGAGGTCGGGCCGGAACTGGACGCAGGGAAGCTCGTGGCGATTTCGTACGAGCGGGCAAAATTGAACGCGAACCACAGAGTCATCGAAGGCGGCATTCCGGTGCTTGATCCGCAATATGGCAATGTGTGGACAAACGTCGATCAAACCACCTTCACGGAGCTTCCCCTTGCACCGAAGCCGGGGCAGTCATTCAATGTGACGATCATCCGGTTGAGCGATGGGTATTTGAAATCCCGTGCGGAAGGAAAACCTTGGGAAGGTGAGTCCGGCACCAAGGTCTTCGAAGGGATGATGCCATACGCGAACAGCTTCGGAGATGTGCCCGTAGGTCAGCCGCTGCTTTACCTGAACAGCCTGATGCAAGTTTCCTTTGCTCTGAACCAGGGTAACTTCGCGGCAAGGTACCATGTGGGTTCCGGTCCCGAATGGAAGGTGGTCATCAGCCGCGTGATCTTCGATTAAATGAAATCCTACCGCCAGGAACTCTGGTTCCACGCCTCGCAGCGACGCCAGCTTTTCAACATCACCACGGCCGTCGAAAAAGCCGTGGCCGAGAGCGGGGTGAGGGAGGGCTTGGTGCTCGTCAACGCCATGCACATCACCGCGAGCGTGTTCATCAACGACGACGAGGGCGGCCTGCACCGCGACTGGGAACGCTGGCTGGAAAAACTCGCGCCCGAGAAGCCCTACAACCAGTACGAGCACAACGGCAGCGAGGACAACGCCGACGCTCACCTCAAGCGCACGATCATGGGCCGCGAGGTCGTCGTGGCGATCACCGTCGGCAAGCTCGACCTCGGACCGTGGGAGCAGATTTTCTATTACGAACTCGACGGCAAGCGCGACAAGCGCGTGCTGGTGAAGGTCATCGGGGAGTGAGCTTCCAACCAAGGTAGGATTGCCTCTCCGAGGCAATCCAAATTCTGTCTGCGCCGGTGGGACTTTTGCCGGAGGTCTAATGCAGCCGCAGATCAAACGGCATCCGCGCGTACGTGTCCGCCGGGTTGTTGTCGAGGTCGCGGAGCGTGCGCAGGTCCGCCTGCACGCCTTCGAGGGAACGTCCCATCGCCCCGGACTTCGGGCCGAAGCCGAGGACTCGCAGCACGTTCACGCTCGCGCTCGTCTCCTGCTCTTTCTTGCCCGAGAGCGCCAGCGCCAACTGCTCGGTCAGGTCGCGCGGCACGGGAAATTCCACGATCTTCGAGTCGTTTGATAGACCACCCTGCTCCCGCGCGTAGTTCACGGCGTCGTCCAGACCGCCGATCTTGTCCACCAACCCGAGTTTGAGAGCCTCGCTGCCGCTCCACACCCGGCCCTGGCCGATCTCGTCCACCTTCGCGGGCGGCAGGTTGCGCCCGGTGGCCACTTTGTTGACGAATTTCTGGTAGAACTCCTCGACGAGCGCCTGCAAGTTGGCCAACTCCTCCGGCGACTTGGGCCGCGTGGCGGTTCCCAACGCGGCGTACTTGCCGGTTTTGACCTCGTCGAACGTCACGCCGTTATTGTTGGCAAGCCCTTGGAAGTTCGGCAGCACGCCGAACACGCCGATGGAACCCGTGATCGTATTCGGCTCGGCGAACACCTGGTCGGCCGCCGTGCTGATCCAGTACCCGCCCGAGGCGGCGACCGTGCCCATGCTCACGACGACCTTCTTGCCCGCCGTCCGCGCGAGGGTGAGTTCGTGCTGGATGACCTCGCTAGCCAGGCCGCTGCCGCCGGGGCTGTTGACGCGCAGGACGATGGCCTTGACGTTCGCGTCCTGCCGCAGCCGGCGCAGCACGCGCGCGTACCGGTCGCCGCCGACCACGCCGACCTTGTCGGTGTCGCCGTCGACGATCTCGCCTTCCGCGTACACGATGGCCAGCCGGGGGGATTTGTCGGCCGCGCCCGTCGCGGCGGCGAGGGCGTTGTCGGCGGCTTCGGGTTTGCCGACCTGCTTGTCCACGTACGTGGCGATGTCGACCTGGTGGAAGGTGTGCGTCGTTTCGTCGGTGCCGGCGCGGGCGCGGAGTCTTTCGATCACGTCGGGCAGGTAGGCGATCTCGTCGATCAGGCCGGCG
>CAXTOX010000028.1:15406-17486 GCA_964245885.1 uncultured Chthoniobacterales bacterium
TGGCGTCCACGACGGCCTGGATTTCCTGGGGGTCCTTGTGGCGCGAGGCGGCCACGTCGATCACGAGTTGGCCCCACACGTCGTCGAGGAGCTTCTTGGTCTGCTCGCGGTTCTCCGGGCTCATCTTGTCGGTCAGGAACGGCTCGACGGCGCTCTTGTACTTGCCGTGGCGGATGACCTGGACGCCGACGCCGTACTTATCCAGCGCGCCCTTGAAGAACGTCGGATCGGTGGCCAGCCCGGGCAGTTCCATCTCGCCGTACGGGTTCAGGTAAACCGTGTCGGCGGCCGAGGCGACGTAGTAGTCGCGCGGGTTCGGGCCGACCAGGTAGGCGATGACGGGTTTCTTCGACTTGCGGAAGTCCAGCAGCGCCTCGCGCACCTCCTTGAGCGCGGCGAACCCCGCGCCGTAACCCTCCGGCGTGAACGAGCCGTGCAGGAAAATACCGCCGATGCGTTTGTCGTCCGCCGCGTCGTGGACCGCGGCGAGCAGCGCGCGCAGGGACACGGTGTCGGCGTCATTGCGGCCGAGCAGTTGCGCGAGGGCCTTGGAGCTTTCAAAAGAGACCGGCGTGTCGACGACGTTCACCGACATGTCCACGACCAGGAACGAGCCGGTTTCGATCTTGAGTTCCTGTTTGGAGACGAGCTTGGCGATGCCCACGACGACCCCGATGCTCAGGAGCACGGCGAGGATCGAAAACAGCACCAGGGCGAGGAAGGTGGCGAACAGGGTCTGGAAGAAGCTTTTCATCGGCGAGTAGGCGCGCCCCGGCGATGGCCCGGGAGCGGTTCATGATAGGCGAGACTTGGGAAAAGCTCAAATGTTCCGCGGAAACGCGCGCCCAGGCGGTTGACAATTCCTGGCGATTCTGGTGGGGTGGCCGCGTGAATTTCCTCCCGGTGCTCCGTCCCGTGGTGTTGATGGCGGCGGCGGTGTCCCTCGCCGCTTGCGAAACGCCCGCCAACCGGCGTGAACTCTACAACACCTCGGAGCCGAACGGAGTGTGGCACGACTACGAGCGCCGCCAGGAGGCCGAGGCCGAGGTCGGGCTGCCGGCGGGCAGCACTTCCACTTCCCCGGGCACGGCCAGCGCGCCGCTCACGACGCGTGGCAGCCGGCCCACGGCACAGCCACGTAGTGGCCCGCTCCAGGCGGACCCCACCTCGCTGCCTTCCACGAACTCGCCCGCGCCGGGACCGACCACCACGACCACGGTCAATCCTGCGGCCGCTCTGGTGCCCGCGCAGCCGGGAGAGGCCGCACCGGCGTCGAGCAGCTCGGAACCCGTCGCACCGCCGCAGTAGGATCGGCATACCCGCCGCAGGCGCCCAAACCAGCGGGTCCTGACGGCTCTCCGAGCCGTCCGAAGAATGGCCCGGATCAACGATCAGGCGTCCCTCTTCGCGCGACGGCCTTCCTCGCGCCTCTTTTCGAGGATCGGCTGGATCGACGGATCGGCGCGCAGCATCGCAGCGCGCATCGCTTTGCGGAAACCTCTCTTGTGTGGAGTGTGGGTTCTGATTGAGCAAACCCCGGCTGCGGGGCCGGGTTGCGCACCAATCCACACCTTCTCCACCGGGAGAACCGGCGAACCGCTCCCGTCCTCGTCAGGAAGCCGCCGTGGCCACTGGCTGCGAGGCGTCGGCTTCTGCGGACAGGCCGAGCAGTTCGCGCTGCCACGCCATCAGGAGTTCCCCGGCCGCCTGCGGCCGGGCGGCCACGGCTTCGAGCGTGGCGCGCGGCGCGATGATCGACGGGTCGAGATCGAGGTCGGCGGCGACGCGGTCGCGTTCCTTCTTGAGGGCATCCGCGCGCTTTTCCTCCTCGGCGGTCCAGCGGTTCTGGTAACGCTTGACGAACACCGGCCACTCGCTCTCCGGCATCTGGGCGGCGCGCTCGGCCGCTTCGTAGAAGCGCGTGCGGCGGCTGCCGCGCAGGTGCTCGAAGTTCGGTCGCTCCCCGGCGGTGAACCCGCGGGCGGTGAGGATGGCGATCGCCTCGGTGTCCTGCGGGTCACCGAGCCACGCGTCGACCTCGAGCAGCGTCTTGCCGGCCAGCGCCGCGGCGAACACGTAG
>CAXTOX010000028.1:17496-21436 GCA_964245885.1 uncultured Chthoniobacterales bacterium
CGCGCAGGTGCTCGAAGTTCGGTCGCTCCCCGGCGGTGAACCCGCGGGCGGCGTTGAGCAGGTCCTCGTTGCGCAGGATGTGAAACGTCGGCCGGTCCACGATCCGCGCTTCCCCCTCGCGCCAGTGCCAGAGTTCGCGCAACGTCGCCGCCGCCCGTCCGCGCAGGACGCCGCTGCCATTGATGCGCCAGGCGTCATCGGCGTCGCGTTCGCGCTCGACGGCGGCCTGCGCGAGGGCGCGGGCGCAGGATTGCTCGAACCAGGGCCAGCGGCCGAGTTGGTGCAACGTGCCTTCCAACCGGTCGGCAATGGTCAGCAGGTAACGCGTGTCGTTCTGTGCGTACTCGGCCATCGTCGGCGTCAACGGTCGGCGTGCCCAGTTGGCTTTCTGCGAACCCTTGGTGAGTTCCAGGCCAAACTCCGCCTTCACCAGCGCGGCGTAGGAAAATTCCCGCCTTCCCACGAGCCGGGCGGCGAGCATCGTGTCAAAGATCGCGTCCGCCACGAACCCGCCCGCGCGCCGCAGCAGGCGCAGATCGTAGTCCGCGCCGTGGAGGATGACCGTTTTGCCCTTGAGCGCCGCGTAGAAAGGTTCCAGCGAAAAAGCCGCGAGCGGATCGACGAGGGCATGCTCGTCGTTGGGCAGGCTGACCTGCACGAGGCAGAGTTTTTCGCGGTAGACGTGGAGCGAATCGGCCTCGGTGTCGAGGGCGACACGTTCGGCACCGTCGAGGTGAGGCAGGAAAGCGGTGAGTTGTTCGGACGTGGAGATCAAGGCACTAAAAAATCAGGGAAACCCCGGCGGCCGGTGGGAAACGGGTCGCCGCCGTTTACAGTGGACGACCCTGGCGGGAAATCAACCCCGGGCGGAAAGGTCCCGGCGGGGACGGTCAAATCCGACGCCGATGGCAGCGGAGCCGGCGTTGGGTGTGGGTCGATGATGGGCAGCGTCGAGCCTGCCCGGGCCGAACCTCGTCGGTTGAACGACGTTCGTCTTCTACCGGTTAGGCCCTGAGTCGCTCTCATGACAGGTAATCCGCCGTCCGGGAGCGCTCATCCGCCGTCCGGGAGCGCTCATCCGTCGTCCGGCAACGCTCATCTGTCGTCCGGCAACGCTCATCTGTCGTCCGGCAACGCTCATCTGTCGTCCGAGAGCGGTAGCGGTCACTGTTTCCTTGCGCTACCAGCACGCTTTGTAGGCGCGGGCCCAACAGCACGCTTGCGGCGAGCCACCGCCGGCTTGCGCCGCTTCGGACGCTCCGGCAATGCCGCCGTCGCCGCCGTGTGTTCGCGCAACGCCTGCTTCCTCCAGCGGATCGCCTGCTTGAGCGCCTTTTCGAGGCTGCCGATCACCCGCGGGTTGAACCGCTTGGCCTTCATGCCCAGCCGCCCCTTGCCGCCCACGTACGCGAAGATCACCGGGTAGCCCTTGTCGTGCGTCAGCGAGACTCCCACCGGAATCTCCAATTCGGTCGTTTCTTCGGTCGTTTCTTTGGCCATGTTCGGAATATGTTAACTTCTTACGCCCGCACCCCCATCAGCAACAATTCTAAATTTCTCTTGGTCGCATTGATGTTTTCCAGCAGCACCTCCATGCCTTCGAGCGGCGGCAACTGCCCCAACTGCTTGCGGAGCAACTGCACGCGCTCCAGTTCGTCGGGGTGAAAAAGTAACTCCTCGCGCCGCGTGCCGCTCTTGAGAATGTGGATGGCGGGATAGACGCGTTTTTCCACCAGTTCGCGGTCGAGGTGGAGTTCCATGTTGCCCGTGCCCTTGAACTCCTCGAAAATGACCTCGTCCGCCCGGCTGCCGGTGTCCACCAACGCGGTCGCCAGGATCGTCAGGCTGCCGCCTTCCTCGGTGTTGCGCGCGCTGGAGAAAAACTTCTTCGGCTTGACCAGGGCCGTCGTGTCCAGGCCACCGCTCATCAGCCGGCCCTTGCCGCTGGTCAGATTATTGTAGCCGCGCGCCAGCCGGGTGATGGAATCGAGCAGGATCACGACGTGCCCGCCGAGTTCGACCAAACGCTTGGCCCGTTCGCCGACGAGTTCCGCCACCGCGACGTGGCGCGTGGAGGGTTCGTCGAACGTCGAGCTGAAAATCTCCGCGTCCACCGTCGTGCGGAAGTCCGTGACCTCCTCCGGCCGTTCGTCCACGAGCAGCAGGATGAGGTGGATCTCCGGGTAGGCGGCGCGGATCGCCTTGGCGATGTGCTTGAGCAGGATCGTCTTGCCCGTGCGCGGGGGGGCGAGGATCAACCCGCGCTGACCGCGCCCGAGCGTCGACACGAGGTCCACCGCGCGCACCGTCGGCGGCGCGTACGTCTGGCTCTCCAGGATGATGCGCTCGCTCGGGAACATCGGCGTGAGCGCGTCGAAGGGCTTCGGCGCGGTCCAGCGTTCGATGGGGACGCCCTCGACGGCGGTGACCTGGTCGAGCGCCATGTACTTTTCCTTGTCGCGTCCCGCGCGCACGGTGCCGCGCACCCGGTGGCCCGCCGCGAGGCCGTGCTGGCGGATGAGCGGCGCGGGCACGTAGAGGTCCTCGGGGCAGGCCTGGAAGTTGCACGCCGGCCACCGCAGGAAGCCGAACGGATCGCTGCCGGTTTCGAGCACGCCTTCAGCCACGGTGGGAATCCCCCGCGCGAGGCCCGCGCGCAGGATGTCGCACACGAGGGCATGCCGCGGGCGCAGCACTTGGTGGCGCACGCCCAGCGCGGAAGCCAGCGTGTGCAGATCGTCCAGCGGGACGCGCTGGAGTTCGTTGAGGTCCAACCGCGCGGGCAGAGCGACGGCGGGAGAACGGTCCGCGACGCTGGGCGCGTCGGTGGCGGGAGAATCAAGGCTCATGGGCAGGACCGCCATCGGCGGGGCCAGCGGCGGCAATCATCGGGATAAAGCTTGGAAGTAGCGGGCGCACCGCTCGGCCTGCGTACGCAGGCAGCTCTCGGGACCATCGTTCCAAACGAGGTGGTCACACCGGCGGATTTTGTCGGGCAGTTCCCACTGGCTGGCGATGATGCGGCGCGCGGTCGTTTCGGGCAGGCGGCGCTGGTTGGTCAACCGCGACAGTTGCGTCGGGAGGCTGCAACCGACCACGATGACATGATCGAAAAACTCCTCCGCGCCGGTTTCATACAAAAGTGGAATCTCGACCAACCATGACGCGTCCGGGGATTTTTGCAACCGTTCTTCGAGCCAGCCGCGCCAGGCCGCCCGCACCCGCGGATGCAGGATCGCTTCCAGGGCGCGGCGGGGCGCGGGGTCGTCCGCGAAGACGATGCCGCGCAACGCCGCGCGTTCCGGCCGTCCGTCCGCGCCGAACACCCCCGCGCCGAACGCCGCGCGCACCTCCGCGGCCACAGCCGGGTCTTCCGCCAGCAGGCCGCGCGCACAAACGTCCGTGTCAAAAACCTCCGCTCGCAGCGCGGACGCAAACACCTGCGTGAACGTCGATTTGCCGGAGCCAATCCCTCCGGTGATGGCGATGGTGGGCATAGAGAAAATGCAGAAGGCAGAAGGCAGAAGGCAGAAGTCCGGAAAGGGGAAAGCGCGTCGTGCGGAACAGCATCGGGCAAGAGGCAGAGGAAATGGAACCGCTTCGAGAAGAAAGTAAAACGTCGCTACCTGGATGTTTTGACCTCCGCTCTCCGGACTTCTGCCTTCTGCCTTCTGCCTGCCTTCCTGCGGACGCAAAAAAAGCGCCTTCGTGGAGGAAGACGCTTTTCTTGTCTGGCGGACCGTTCCGCTCAGCCCCTATTTCTTGTAGTAGTTGGGCAGCGGTCCGGGCGGCTGCGCGTAGGTGTCCGGTCCGGTGAGCGGAGCCGTTTCTTCTTCTTCGGTGGTGTTGAGCAGCGGCTGGCCGCTCGGGTCGATCAGGCGGGCCGTCACGAAGATGATCAGGTTGCGCTTGATGTTCTGGTCGATCTTGCTGCGGAAGA
>CAXTOX010000028.1:21446-26376 GCA_964245885.1 uncultured Chthoniobacterales bacterium
CACGTCGCCGAGGATAGGTACCTTGTCGTTGACCTTCTGGATGTCCTCGCGCACTAGGCCGCCGAGCACCACCGTCGAGCCGTCGTAGATGCTCACGCTGGTGGACACCTTGCGCACGCTGAAGATCGGCTGGTTGATGACGTTCTGCGTTAGTACGTTGGACTGCGAGATCCCCAGGGCGTTGGTCGTCACCGTCTGGATCGGGCTGCCGTAATTGATGAACCCGTCGAAATCCACTACCTGCGGCTGAAGCGTCAGGTCGATGGTGAAATTATCCGGGCCGATGACCGGATCGACCTCCAGCGTCACGCCGGTGTTGCGCTTCTCGAAGGCCGTCGGGGTCGTCGGCGTCACCGGGAAGGAGCCGCTGCTCTGGCCGCCGGCGATGCTGGTGCCGAAGCTCGAACCGATGGTCTGCGGGATCTGCGGCGGCTGGAACTGCGTGGGGTAGATGAACTCGCGGATGATTTCGATGGTGGCCTTCTGGCCGCTCTTGGTCGTCACGCGCGGGGCGCTGAGCAGGTCGACGCCCTTTTGCTGGTTGAGCGCGCGGATGACGACCTGGAACTGCGGGTCGCTGAACACGCCGGCGATGCTGAAGATGCCCGGGGCCACGGCACCCGCACCGGTGCCGAGCAGCAGCGCGTCGATGGCGTTGGCCGAGATGCCGAAGGTGCCCGAGCGGTTGCCGGCGGTCACCGGGTTGCTGCCGACCGCGGTGCTGTTGTTGTTGAACGGGAAGTCCTGCGCCGTGCCGGCGGTGCCGTTGCCGACGGTGCCGCCGCTCGCGAACGTTTTCTCGCCGCTGTCGATGTTGAACTGGCCCAGTCTCCAGTCGAAGCCGAGTTCCTTGAGGTTGTTCTGGGTGACCTCGATGAACTTGCTCTCGATCTCGACCTGCTTGGGCACCTGGATGGACTCGGCCACCAGCGCCTGCACGAGGTCGATGTTGGCCTGGGTGTTGCGCACCACCAGCTTGCTGGTCGAGGCCAGGTAGACCGCGCTGGCCCCGGCCGGGAACGTCACGCCGCTGCTCTCCAGGAACGCTTTGGCGTCCAGGCGCGAGATGGTGACCGTGCCGACGCCGGTCACGTCCGTCGAGCCGGTGGCGCTGGTGCCGCCGGTCGCCGAGGTGGCCCCACCGTTGAGCGACGTGCTGCCGCCGCCCGTGGAGGTGGTGCCGATGAAGCTCGGCGGGACGCGGATCTCCAGCGTGATCATGTCACCGGTTTCCTCGGTGAGCGGTACGATGGACACCGCGTAGGGCTCGACCTTGATCTTCAGGTTGGCCGCCTTGGCCACGTAGTCGAGCGCGCTCAGCAGCGGGATGCGGCTGAGAGTCAGCGAGATGCGCGTGCTGCCGGTCGGCGCGGCGGCCGGCGGGAGGGAAGCGGTCGAGGGAGCCGGCACGCCGGTCTCCGCGCCGGGCGGCAGGCCCGGGATGCCCGCTTCCGTCGTGGCGACGGGCGCGGCGGCGCGGGGGCCGCTGGAGGCCAGCTTCAGGAAGATGTTGATGCCGCGCTCCTCCTCGGGCGACTGGGTGTCGAGCCGGCGCGCTTCCTGGCGCAGGAACTCGACGGCGTCGTTGAGCGTGGTCTGGCGGAACTCGATGTTGGGGATGATGATGCTCTGGAGCTTGCGCGTGATCGCCACCGTGCCCGAGTTCTCGTTGATCTTCTGGTAGTTGCGCCGCGGGTCGGCGTCGAGGTTGTTGTGGCGGATGGGCAGTTCCCAACCGGTGGCGGTCTGAGCGATCAGGCGTCCGCGGGTTTCCTGGTAGCCGGTGCTCTCGGCGTGCTTGGTCTTGGCGAGGTCCACCCTTTCCTCGCCGCGGCGCGCGGCGTCGTTGTACGGATCGAGGGAGAGCACCTGTTCGTAACGCTTGAAGGCGAGGTCGTAGCGGCCCGTGTCGTAGAACTGCGAACCCTCCAGGAGGTACTTCTTGACCAGTTGGACCTTGGCGATGTGCTTGGGCCCGACCGTCTGGTTGTAGTAATCCGGGTCTTCGAGGTGTTCGAGCAGTTCGATGGATGGCTCGTAGTTCGGGTCGTACTCCGGCCGGAGGGTCACCTTGACGACCGTTTCCGCGTCGGGGTAGCGGCCCTCGACGATGCGCAGTTCCGCCAGCTTGAGCGAAGCGTCGAAGAACTTCTTCATCGTGATCTTGCGCTTGTCGCCGGTGGCCGGCGAATCGGTCAGCGAATCGGTCGCGGTGCGGTAAAAACGGACCGCGTCCTCGTAGTCCTCGCGCTCCATCGCGGCGTCACCCTGCCGGAGGTTGTCGTCGGCGGACAACGCCAGGCTCTGGCGGCGAGCAACTTCCGTTTCGGCCGTCGACTGGAGGTTGCGGGTGCGGGTCGTGCGCGTGGTGGTCGTGCGCGTGGTTTGCGCGTGGAGATGCGGGGCCAGGCAAGGCAGCAGGACGCCGATGGCGGCAATCCGAAAACGGAACGGAAGCGGACGGAAGCGGATCATAGGGAGGAGTGACGCAGAACTTCTGAAAACGCTGGCGAGGGGTGCCTTCGACCGGCAGGGCAGCCCCGGGTTGCCCAGGTAGCAACGTGTGTAGCGCAGTCGCGCACGCGGCGTCCATCGCAAAAAACAATTTATTTGCCGCCGGTACAGCCACGCGCAAACCGCCCTCGAATTTAGCCGGTCGCGTTCGGGTGATTCCGTGGCTGTGGGCGGGTACGCCGCTTCCAGGGAGGGCTGAAGCATCTCTCACTTGGCTGTAGAACTGTCCTCCCAACCCCGGCAGGGGCGCAAGAGTTTAGCTCCACGGCGTGAGCCGTGGGAAAGCCGGCGGCACCACAAAGCCCCGGCAGGGGCGCAAGAAAAGACGTGGGCCTTGTCGGACCACGCAGCGATGTTTTCTTACGACCCTACCGGGGCTAGTTCAACCGGTGCTGGTTCCCCACGGCTCACGCCGTGGAGCTAAACTCTTGCGCCCCTGCCGGGGCTGGGAGGACTCCACACGCAAACGAAAAACGCTGTAGGTCTCATCGGTCCCATCTGCCAGCGGCGGTGAACGCCGCGACCATCCTGCGAAATGGCGTAGGCAGGTCCTCGCTGCGCGCACGACGCGCCGTCTGTCGGGAACTTCAACGCGGCTGCGCACGCAGGTGCAGTTCCTTGTTTTCGCCGGTCTTGATGACTTTCACGTCGGTGTCGCTGAGTTCGATCACCTTGTATTTGACGTTGTTCTCGGGCGCGAGGGTGAACTCCCCGTCGCGTTGCACGGCAAACTCCTTCAGCCCCGTCCACACGTAGTCGAGCACGGCGTAGGTCGTGGGCGAATCCACGTCCACCTGCTTGGGCAGCACCACGTTCTGGCCTGTGTCCACGTTGGTCAGCGTCACTTCCGACATATCCTTTTTGAAGCCTTGCGAGGTGTCGTATTTCTCCTCGAACTTCGTGAGCTTGAACTTGTATTTCCCCAGCGTGACGGTCTGGTTGAGTTTCACGAACTGCGAGGGCGCGTCCTCGTCGTCGGTGGTGTTGATGATGAAACTCGGGCCGTTCTTCGCGTCGAAGCGCAGGTGGAAGGGCACGCGCACGAACCGCTTGAGATACAGCTTCGTCCAGTAGGGCGGGTGTGAATCCTTGCTGCTCGGATCGGTCTTGCCGTTCCACTCTTCGAGGTTGGAAAAGCCGTCGCCGTCGGGGTCCTGCTCCAAGGCGTTGGAAGCCAGCAAGTCGAGGTGATTATCGAGGAACCATTTGTTTTCGATGGGGGGATGGATCGGCGTATCGTTCTCGACGAGGCTCACCTTGACCTTGGTTCCGTTTTCCTCTTTGGCGACGTAGGGAACCGAGTTGAACAGCGGGAGTTGGTATTGACCCTGTGGACGCGCCTTCCACACGTCCGGCTTGGCCAACTTTTCCAGGTCGTCGTCGAACTTCTTCGCGTCCACCGAGACGGGAGGCTTCGGGTTGGGGACCGGCTGTTTCTGGAGGCTGCTGAAGACCTCGTTGTAGCCGCGCGCGTTGGTGATGAGCAGCCCCGCGCTGATGAGCAGAACCAGCGCGAACACCGCGAGCAGGAAGCGATCGTAGTTTTGTTTGATCCAGGCCATGGGAACGGGGATTGGGGTCT
The DNA here is from genome assembly GCA_964245885.1 of uncultured Chthoniobacterales bacterium. Classification (GTDB taxonomy): domain Bacteria; phylum Verrucomicrobiota; class Verrucomicrobiia; order Chthoniobacterales; family SZAS-18; genus CAHJWO01. The sequence goes on from CAXTOX010000028.1 coordinate 25,543, forward strand.
GAGGGGAAAAGAAAGGAAGCGTCAGCGGGCGGCCACCGTGGCGGGCGGGGTGACCTTGACGATCTCGACGCGCATGTCCACGTCGAGCTTTTCCAGGCCGACGATGTAGGTGATCGCAGGCTTCTCCGGGGCCGCGCCGCTCGGGTCCGGGGTGCCGCTGGCAGCGGGCTGGCCCCCGGCCGCCGTGGACTCGCGCGGCGGGCTTTTTTGTGCCTGGTTTTTCACCTGCATGGCGCGGACGAGGAACAGCCGCTTGGATGTGACCATGTCGTCGAGCGCATCCCGGAACACGCTCGGCTGGCAACTGAAAACGATGTCAACCGGATAACGGGCCACGGAGTCGGCCAGCGAGATCGCTGACCCGGGCTTGGGCTTGCCGGGCTGCTGCGCGGCGGAAGTGGCGTTGCCACCCGCCCCGGCGGGTTCCTGCGGCAGCGGGGCGCGCCGGACGGAGATCAGCTTGTCGATGCGCCGGTTGATGAGGATTTTCAAGAGGTCCTCGACCGCGTCGAGTTCGCGGGACAGGGCCGGGGCCGCGGCGGCGTCGGGAGGGATGCCGCGGTACTGCTCGAAGCCCATGTAAAACTCGGCGGGCAACTCGACGTTCGCCGCGTGCGCCGCCTGCGTGACCTCGTCGACCACGCGCCGCAGCTTGTCCTGGAACTCCACCGGCTTGAAGTCCGCGCGCTCCGCGGGCGGCTCGTAGTCGGCCAAACGCTTTTGCAGGTCGGTCACCCGCACCGCGGTTTCCTTGCTCAGGGTGACCAGGTTCGCCTTGCTCTTCTGGTAGGGGAAAGGCGTCGCGCCCTGAAGGCGGTCGAGTTCCTTGACCGC
>CAXTOX010000028.1:26386-35817 GCA_964245885.1 uncultured Chthoniobacterales bacterium
CGACGTGATCCATGTGCACCACGCGCTGCAATTGGGCGTCGAGACGCTGGACCTCCTTGACCGCCGCGTCGTAGTCCTGCGAGGTCTGGTCGTACGTGCCCATCTGCGCGGACACCAGGTAGCCCAGCGCGCCGGCGGCCACGATGACGAAGCCGAGGAAGCCGGCCAGGAATTTGTTTTTACGAATCCAGTCCATGGTCTTCGGGGAAAGTCGGGTCGGGCCGGAACTCAGGGAACGGTCATGGGCGTCTTGAGGTTGATCTGCAAGTCGTAGTCGAACGTCCATTCCTGGCTCGTCTGCGGCGAACGGTTCTTGATGACGCTGTTCTCGTTGGTGGTGTCGATGTTGAAGAGCAGCTCCTTTTCGTCACCCGGGTTTTTGACGGTGCTCAGGTTCTTGACGTACGCCGTCACCACGCTGTCGGCCTGCGGGTTTTCGAGGTAAAGCCCGTGGACGTGTACGCCGTCGATGACCGGTCCCTTGTTGGCGTTGGCGTTGGCGTTGGCCGCGCCGGGCCGGGCGCCGGGCGCGGGCGCGTTGCCCGGGTTGGAAGCCGCGCCGGGCGCGGTGGTGATCAGCGGCTTGGACGGATCGCCCAGGACGACGGGCTTGCCGCCGGAAGTAGGCTCGAAGAGGGTCACCCAGATGTACTTCTCGGGCAGGGCCTGGTGCAGCCCGGTGAGGACCCGCGTCCAATATTGCCGGTCGTCCACGGTCTGCTGGAGCGGGGAGGCGTTGGCCTTGATCTTGTTGATCTCGGCGATGACGGCGTTGTTCTGCTTCTCGAACTCGCCCATCGCCGAGTTGCGGGCGCGCACATCTTCGAGCGCCCGGGCCTTGAGGTCGTTGGCGCGCAGGAAGTACAGCCACGTGCCCAGCAGCGCCAGCAGCAGGCACATGCCCGCGCCGACGAAGTACGGCCGGCGCGCGGCGGTCTTCTCGGCGTTGACGACGCCCGTCGGCCGCAGGTTCAACTCCATCGGGCAGGTGTTGACCGAGCGCAGCCCGAGGCCGACCAGCTCGCCGAGCAGGTGGGCGTTGCGCACGACTTCCTCCACGGGGACGTTGCCCGTCACCGTGACGTTCTTGAGCGGGTTGAAATACTCGATGGGCAGCGAGAACTTCTCCGCGAAGAACTCCCGCAGGTACGGCAGGTTGGCCGTGCCGCCGCACAGGAAGATGCGCTGCGGCGCGGTGCCGGCCTGCTGCGCGCGGTAGAAGTTGATCGACCGGCTGATCTCCGCGTGCAGCCGCGTCATCGTGTTGCGCACGATCTTGGCTCCCTTGGCAACGTCGGCGTTCTTGTCGTCGGCGTAGGCCCCGCCGAGCGACACGTAACCATCGCGCTTCTTGCGGTCCTCGGCGGCGGTGAAGCTTTCCTGGAATTCCTTGGCGAGCGCGGCCGTGACGGTGTTGCCGCCAATGTTGATGGAGCGCGAGAACACCTTGCCCGTTTCGATGAACACGAGGTTGGTCGTGCGCGCGCCCAGGTCGATGAGCAGCGTGCAGCCGGGCAGGTCGCTGTAGTTGTAGCGAAACGCGTTGTAGAGCGCCATCGGCGCGGCGTCGACGATCTGCGTGCGGAAGCCGTTGCCCTCGCTGGTGGCGTTGAGGTCGTCCAGGAGGTCGCTCTTGATGGCGACGAGCACGACCTCCACCTGCCCTTCCTTGCCGCTGCCCACGAGCTGGTAGTCCCAAATGACTTCCTCGATGGGGAACGGGACGTTCTGCTGCGCCTCGAAGCCGATGATGGACTCGATCTTGTCCTCGGCGACGATGGGCAGCTTGACGAAGCGCGCGAAAAGGTTCTGGCCGCTGATGGCGTAGTTGACCGGACCGCCCTTCTTGAGCTTGAGGGCCTCCTTCATCTCGGCGATGGCCAGCCGGGTCTGCGGCAGGCGGGCGGCCTCGGCGCTGGGGTCGCTGAGGATCTCGGTCAGCTTGTAGGCGTTGAGCGCGAGGCCGCCGTTTTCGGCGCGCTGGAATTCAGCGAGTCCGATGGTCTGCGTGCCAAGGTTCAGGCTGAGGATGCGGGCGGGGAAGGCCATGGGAAGAAAATGCAGAAGGCAGAAGGCAGAAGGCAGAAGTCAGAAGTCAGAACGCAGAAACCGGAATGTCCGAAGGTAGAAGTCTAGATAGGAAGAACCAAAAGTCTGAGGTTCCCCTTTCTGGACTTCTGCCTTCTGCCTTCTGCCTTCTGCATTTTCCTCAGCGTCCCGTGTTCGGCTTGACGGTCTCGTACCGGTCCCACCAGAGGTTGGCGAACGGCGTCTGGCTCTTGCTGAGCACGAACCCGGGGATCTGCTGCGCCTGCGCGAAGAAGTTGGCCCCGCCTTCCTTGAGGTACTTGGTCGCCAGGGGTGCCGCCACACCGGGACGCTGGATCGTCACCTGGGCGTTTTGCAGCGCGGTGACCGTGACCGGCTGGCCCTTGAGCAGGGCGGTGATCGTGCGCGGGGCGACGTACATCACCGTGAAGAGGCTCTGGCCGGCCGGCACGTCCTCCAAGGTCTGGTCGCCGGTGAGCAGCTTGCCCGCGATGGCGACGTTGTAGTGGAAGGCGATCTCGGCGGCCGGGGCCGACGAACTGAACTCCACCTCAATCTCGATCCAGGTGCCGAGCTGGTAACGCTTGGCCTGGGTTTCCCCGCCGGCCGTTTGGAACTCCGGCGTCTTGGGGAAGCCGACGGTGACGTTCTTGATGACGAACGCGCCGTTGGACGCACCGGGGCCGTTGCCGGTGAGCACGCTGCTCGAATTCTGGGCGCGGCCCACGCCGGGTGCGAGGAGCAGACCGGCGGAGGCGAGGACCGCGAGGAGGCAGGTTTTCATGGGGAGACGACGACGGGGCAGAGCGGGGACGATGCGAAATCACGCGACCTCGCCGCGGAAATAATCGATGGTCGCGCGGATGCCCTCGTCGAAGTCCACCTTGGGTTCCCAACCCAGGATCGCCCGGGCGCGGGTGATGTCGGGCTGGCGCACTTTCGGGTCGTCCACGGGCAGCGGCCTGTATTCGAGCTGGCTCCTGGTGCCGGTGATGCGGATGATCTCCTCGCCGAATTCCTTGATGGTCATTTCGCGCGGGTTGCCGATGTTGACCGGCTCGTGGAAGTCGCTCTGGCTGAGCTTGAAGATGCCGTCGATCAGGTCGCTGACGTAGCAGAACGAGCGCGTCTGGTGCCCGTCGCCGAAGATCGTCAGCGGCTGCCCGGTGAGCGCCTGGCCGATGAAGGCGGGCACCACCCGGCCGTCGCGCAGGCGCATGCGCGGACCATAGGTGTTGAAGATGCGCACGATCTTGGTGTCCATGCCGTGGTAGCGGTGGTACGCCATGGTCATGGCCTCGGCGAACCGCTTGGCCTCGTCGTACACGCCGCGCGGCCCGATGGGGTTGACGTTGCCCCAGTAGTCTTCCTTCTGCGGGTGGACGAGCGGGTCGCCGTAGCATTCGCTGGTGGAGGCGAGGAGAAACGTCGCGCCCTTGTCCTTGGCCAGTCCAAGGGCGTTGTGGGTGCCCAGCGCACCGACCTTAAGCGTGGGGATGGGCAGCTCCAGGTAGTCGATGGGGCTGGCCGGCGAGGCGAAGTGGAACACGTAGTCCACCTCGCCCGGAACAAAGATGTATTCCGAGACGTTGGCGCGGATGAACCGGTAGCGTTCGTCGCCCGCGAGGTGCTCAATGTTCCGGGTGTTGCCGGTGATGAGGTTGTCCACGCCGATGACCCGGTGGCCTTCCTTGAGGAGCCGGTCGGTGAGGTGCGACCCTAGGAAACCCGCCCCGCCGGTGACGACGGTGGTCGGGCTGGCGGACCGGGGTTTGGCGGGAATGGCGGAAGGTTCGGTGGGCGCATCAGGCATGGCTGGCTCCCTATGTAGTGAGAGTCTCCGAGCGTGGCAAGCGACAAGTAAGGCACATTACGAGGGGCCGTCTTCCCACCTCGCCGACCCGGCACGATCAGTAATGATACCGGCAGGAAACGATGATGACCGCTGCGGGCGTCGCCTTGTAGACCAGTCGATGCTCCGTGTTGATCCGGCGCGACCAGTAGCCTTTGAGTTGATGCTTGAGCGGTTCGGGTTTGCCGATCCCCTCGAAGGGGCTGCGGGCCGCTTCGGTGATCAAGCGGGTCAAGCGTTCAAAGAGCGCGGGGTCTTCCGCCGACCACGCGGTAAATTGTGCGAATGCTTCCTGGTGGAAGTGGACCTGCCTTATCGAAAGGGGGTCTGGTCCGGCACGACGACGTTGCGCCCGGCTTCCACGTCCGCGACGGCGGCGAGAAGCTTTTCTCGGTTGGCGGGCGAGCGCAGCAGGTAGTCCGTTTCATCCGTCTCCGCGACGGCGATCTCGATCTCTTTGTGTGGAAAGGCCGCTTTCAAGCTTTCCAGGAAGCTGGCGTCGAGTTCGTCCGCGTTGAGGCGATAGATGGTGAACACGATCCGAGCCTAGCGGTTGACGACGGTGGAGGCAAGCCGGGCTACGGGGATGGCCCGCGCCGCGCCGCTTCGCTCGGCATCATCCTGCGCTTCGTTTGAAATCCCTCCCCTCACCCACCACTCTGACCGACATCCCACCCATGAAAACAAACGCCATCCACCAAACCAAGTTCCGTCTTCCTCTGTGCGCCCCCGCTGCCTCCTTTGGCGTGGCGGTCCTGGCTGCCCTTGGCTGCGCCGCCAGTCTGGCTCCCCTCGCCCGGGCCGAAGCGCCTTTCGACGCCGACATCAAAAACAATTCGCTGGCCGTCAGTCCCGATGAACACCTGGCCGCTGTTTCCTACAGCGACGAGAAGCATGTCATCGTGTACGACCTCCAGACGGGTAAAGCCATCAAAACATTGGAGGGCTACGTCACCCCGCGCAACATCGTCTTCGCCCCGGACGGCAAACGTTTCTTCGTCTCCGACAGCAGCCTCGGCACGGTCAACGTGGTGGACGCGGCCAGCTTCGAGACCGTGACCCGTTACCCGGTGGGCTACGGCGTGTTCGGCACCGTGCTCACGGCGGATGGCCGGACACTCTACGCCAACGACGAAGCCGCCAGCACCGTGACAGCGGTGGACACCACCGACGGCTCGGCCAAAGCGGTCATCCCCGGCTTCTCCCAGCCCCGCCAGGGCATCCGCCTCGCGCCGGACGGCAAGGAAGCTTTCGTGACCAACTTCCCCGGCGACAAGATCACGGTCGTGGACCTCGCCACGCACAAGATCACCGGCGAGATCACGGGCTTCAAGGCGTTGCGCGCCATCTCGATCACCAAGGACGGCAAGACGCTCTACGCGGGCAACAGCGGCGCGAACGAAGTGGCCGTCGTGGACCTGGCCAAGCGCGAGATCGTCGAGCGTGTGCCGGTGGGGAAAGACCCGTACGGCGCCGCCCTCACCCCGGACGGCAAGTTCGTCTATTCCGGCAACAAAGCGGATAACAGCCTATCCATCATCGACACCGCGACACGCAAAGTCATCGGTACCATCACAGGCTTCCAGGAGCCCCGCCAAGCCATCGTGTTCACCAAAGACGGCAAGACCGCCTACGTGCTCAACAAGGACTTGAGCATCGCCGTGGTGGAAGCGGCCACCTCTAGGATCGTCAGGACACTGACCCCGGAAACAGCCGCAGGTCGTTGAGAATCCTTTGAACGCTCTCCTCGCCCATCCGGGTGGATTACAGCGTTTTTCGTTTGCGTGTGGAGTCCTCCCAGCCCCGGCAGGGGCGCAAGGGTTTAGCCCACGGCGTGAGCCGTGGGGAACATGTGCCGAGTGGAATAGCCCCGGCAGGGGCGTAAGAAAGCAGGCGGGCCAGCAAGGAATGCCCCGCCTGCTTTCTTACGCCCCTGCCGGGGCTAAAAACCCTACGAGCAACCGGAAAACGCTTTAGTAGGCGATAGGTTGAGGGGAGTGCATCCCCGTGACCGCGAGAGGCTGCCGCCTGCGGGGACGCGCTTTGCTTTTACCGCCTTGCGAGAAGGCTATCACTTACGAATGTCGTAAGAATGACCACGTCCCTGGTTCAACTGCTCTGCTGCTCCACCTCGATGTCGATCACCTCTGTCGCGGGTTGTTCCGCCGCTTCCTCGCGCGTGGCCTCCTCGCTTCTCTTTTTCATCTGCTCCTTGAGCGTACTTTGCCCTTGCGCGGTGAGCGCATCGATCCTTTCAACCGGCAGCGGTTTGCCGTTCGCCACGACGGCGAAGAGATCGTTCCCCTCGCCGATCATGCCCGGCAGCACGTCGCGAAACGCATCGCCATTTTCGAAGTCCACCTCCATCAATTCCCCTGCTTCGTCCAGGTAGAGGACGTGGATCTTGCCGGCGTCGCGCCGCTTTTCACGGATGAAATCCTTGACCTCCTCGCGATGGTTTCGCTGCAAACTTTTCGCCGATGGCAGCGTGCGGGTCATGCGCTGCCACAAGGCCATGACTTCCATCATCGCCTGGCCTTTCTTCCCCTCCTCCCGCGCCGCGTCCCAGTCGAAGGTGCGGAGCTGGTCGATGATCGACCGTGCGGGGTCCCAGTCGTCCTCGGGACTGACGGGCATCCGCCCGGAGTCCAACCCGAAGAAGGGACCTTCCTCCCCGCCGATGAATACGAAGTAGTCGAAATCCTCCGGGATCGCCGCGTTGAGCGTCTGCTGCAACGCCTCGACTTCCCCGCGGAGTTCGGCGGAGAGAAGCCCGGTTTCGCCGCCGATTTCATCGCGCGAAATGTCGACGCTATCGTCCTCCGCGAATTGCGGAGCGTGGGCGACGGCACGGGTTTGCAGGTCGATAATTTCCTTCATAGGCGGTTCCTCTTGGGGATGCTTTTCGCGCGTTCGGTGAGGATGTCGCTCAATCTTCGTACGCCTCCATCGGCACGCAGGAGCAGACCAGATTCCGGTCGCCGTAGACGCTGTCGATGCGGCCCACCGCCGGCCAGAACTTGTGCTCGCGCAGCCACCGCGCCGGGTACGCCGCCAGCGAACGCGGATAGACGTGCGTCCACTCGTCGGCCGTCACGGTTTGCGCGGTGTGCGGCGCGCCCTTGAGCACGTTGTCCTTGCGGTCGGCCTCGCCGTTGGCAATCGCCTGGATCTCGCCGTGGATGGCGATCATCGCGTCGCAGAAACGATCCATCTCCGCCTTCGCCTCGCTCTCGGTCGGCTCGACCATCATCGTGCCCGTCACCGGCCACGACACCGTCGGCGCGTGGAAGCCGTAGTCCATCAATCGCTTCGCTACGTCCTCGACCTTCACATCGGCGGTCTTCTCGAACGGACGCAGGTCCAGAATACATTCGTGGGCCACCAACCCGTCGTTGCCACGGTAGAGCACCGGGAAATGTGGCTCCAGTTGCTTGGCGATGTAGTTGGCGTTGAGGATGGCGAGCTTCGTCGCGTCGGCCACGCCGTCGCGGCCCATCATGGCAATGTAGAGCCACGAAATGACGAGGATGCTCGCGCTGCCGAGCGGGGCCGCCGACACCGGGCCGCCGCCGGGCAGTTCGTAGGCGTCGCGCTGCGGATGGCCCGGCAGGAACGGCGCGAGGTGCGCCGCCGCGCAAATCGGACCTACGCCCGGGCCGCCACCGCCGTGCGGGATGCAGAAAGTCTTGTGCAGATTGAGATGCACCACGTCCGCGCCGATGTCGCCCGGACGGCAGAGGCCGACCTGGGCGTTCATGTTCGCACCGTCCATGTAGACCTGACCGCCACTGTCGTGGGTCACCCGGCAGATCTCCTTGATCGTGTCCTCGAAGACCCCGTGCGTGGACGGGTAGGTGATCATCAACGCCGCGAGCTTGTCTTTATTCGCCTCCGCGCGGGCGCGCAAGTCGGCCACGTCGATGTTGCCCTGGCTGTCGCATTTCACGGGAACGACCTGGTAGCCCGCCATCACGGCGCTGGCCGGGTTGGTGCCGTGCGCGCTCATCGGGATGAGACACACGTTGCGATGGCCCTGGCCGCGGCTTTCCTGGTAACCGCGGATGGCGAGCAGACCGGCGTATTCGCCCTGTGACCCGGCGTTGGGCTGGAGGCTGACGGCAGGCAGGCCCGTGATCTCGCCGAGCCATTTCTCCAGGGTGTGCGCCAGCACGCGGTAGCCTTCCGCCTGCGCGGCGGGGGCGAACGGGTGCATTCGCCCGAACTCCGGCCACGTCACGGGGAACATCTCGCTCGTGGCGTTGAGTTTCATCGTGCAACTCCCGAGCGGGATCATGCTCGTGGTCAGCGAGAGGTCCTTCGACTCCAGGCGGCGCAGGTAGCGCAGCATCTCGGTCTCGGTGTGGTAGCGGCTGAAAACCGGGTGCGTCAGGAACTCACCCGTGCGCGCGAGACTGGCGGGGATCGTGTCCGCCTCGACGGCCTGCGGCTCGAAGCCGGTGGTCTGGCCGCGGTGGAAGATCGTCCACAGGTCCTGCAAATCGGTGGCGTCGACGGTTTCATCGAGCGACACGCCCACGGTGTCGGCGCTGACCGTGCGCAGGTTGATACCCTTCGCTTCGGCGGCTGCGTGGACCGCCGCCATGCTGCCCGCGCCGACGCGCACCGTCAGCGTGTCGAAGTATGCCTCGGGGCCGACTTCGAGGCCGAGCTTCTTCAAGCCCGCCGCGAGCGTGCCGGTCAACCGGTGGACGCGCCGCGCGATGGCCTTCAAGCCCTCCGGCCCGTGGTAGACGGCGTACATCGACGCGATGACGGCCAGGAGCACCTGGGCCGTGCAGATGTTGCTCGTGGCCTTGTCGCGGCGGATGTGTTGTTCGCGCGTCTGGAGGCTCAGGCGGTAGGCGGGTTTGCCGCTGCTGTCCCTGGAAACGCCGACCAAGCGGCCGGGCATCATGCGCTTGAACTCGTCCTTCACCGCGAAATACGCCGCGTGCGGCCCGCCGTAGCCCAGCGGCACGCCGAAACGTTGCGTGCTGCCCACGGCCACGTCCGCGCCCCACTCGCCCGGCGGCTTGAGCAGGCACAACGCGAGCGGGTCGGCCGCGGCGACGAGGAGCGCCCCGGCGGCATGGACCTTTTCCGCGAACCCGGCATAGTCGTAGATCGCTCCGTCCGTCGCCGGGTACTGGACCAGCGCACCGAAGAATTTTTCCCCGATCTCCGCCGTCGCGTGGTCGCCGACGATGACCTCGATGTTCAGGGGCAGCGCCCGCGTCCGCACGACCGCGACCGTCTGCGGATGGCATTTCTCGGAGATGAAAAACGCCTGCTTTTTGCCCTGCGCCCCGCGTGCGGCGTAGCAGGTGTTCATCGCCTCGGCGGCGGCGGTGCCCTCGTCGAGCAGGGAGGCGTTGGAAATGTCCATCCCGGTGAGGTCGCAGACCATCGTCTGGAAGTTGATCAACGCCTCCAGCCGGCCCTGCGCGATCTCGGCCTGGTAGGGCGTGTAGGCGGTGTACCAGCCGGGGTTTTCGAGGATGTTGCGCTGGATGACGCCGGGCGTCAG
>CAXTOX010000029.1:0-17379 GCA_964245885.1 uncultured Chthoniobacterales bacterium
TTAAAACTTTTCGCGCCGAGGGAAACCCCCTGGTAAAGCTTGACGTACGAGCCGATGACGGAGGTTTCTCCGATGACCACGCCCGTGCCGTGATCGATGAAAAAGTAGCGCCCGATCTGCGCGCCCGGGTGGATGTCGATACCCGTGCGCGCGTGCGCCCATTCGGTCATCATGCGCGGGACCAGCGGCAGGTCCATCTTGTAGAGCACATGCGCGAGCCGCTGGATGGCGACGGTTTCGATGGAAGGATAAGCCACGATGATCTCCTCCAGGCTGGTGGCGGCGGGGTCGCCCTCGTACGCGGCCTCGACGTCGGTGCGCAGCAGTTCACGCACGGCGGGGAGTTCGTCCAGGAACGAGAAGACGATCTCGTGCGCGCGCTCCCGCGAACAGCCGCCGGGCAGCCGGGTGCGCAGGCTCTTGAGGATCTCCTCGCTCAGGCGGTCGGTCAGAAGCATGACGCGGCGCTCGGTGATCTCCTGGAGTTCGTCGGAGAGCACCGGCTTCTCGTCGTGGAAACCGGGGAAGAGCAGTTGGAGGAGTTCCTCGCACATCACGCCGACGGCACGTTTGGAGGGGATGTTGACAACCTCGATGTTGTTGATGCCGCCGACATGCCGATAGGAAGTCAGCAAACGCGCAGTGATGCGGGGCAGGTTATGGTCCATCGTGGTTTCTAACGTCGGCGAGATTTGGACAAAGGCAAAAGGCTTACAATTTAAAGCTTGTTGCTACTCCGCCCCGTCCGCGCTCTCGCACAGGTAGGCGTGGCCGTGGTTGCCGGTGCGGGACGTGTACTTTTCAGCGAGTGAACGGGCAGCAGCGGCGGCCGCCGCGCGTTCCACCAAGGAAACCGTCGCCCCGCCGAAGCCGCCGCCCGTCAACCGCGAGCCGTACAAGCCCGGTTCGCCCCGCGCGATCTCCACCAGCGCGTCGAGTTCCGGCGTGCTGTTCTCGAAATTGGTGCGCGAGCTTTCGTGCGAGGCGAACATCAGTTCACCAAACGCCGCGCCGTCGCCGCGCCGCAACGCCTCGATGCCGGCGAACACGCGCTCGTTTTCACCGACGATGTGCGCCGCACGACGGTAGACGATGGGATCTAGCTTCGCGCGCGCTCGCTCCAGTTCCGCGCTCGTCACGTCGCGCAACGCCGGCACGCCGAGTGCGCGCGCGGCGGCGAAGCATTGCTCGCGCCGCTCGTTGTATTCGCCGCCCACGAGGCGGTGCTCGACACCGCAGTGGAAGACGAGCAACGCGCTGTCGGGCGGCAGCGGGATGTTCTCGATCTTCTCAGAACGACAATCCAGGTACACCGCCTGCCCGCGCCGCCCGAAGACCGACGACACCTGATCGAGCAATCCACACTTCACCCCGACGAATTCGTTTTCCGCGCGGCGGCAGATTTTGGCCAGCCGCAACGGGTCGATTTCCAGGGAATATAGTTTTGTCACGAGCTTGGCGGTGGCCACTTCCAACGCCGCCGAACTCGACAACCCCGCTCCCGCCGGCAGATCACTTTCCACGTGGAAGTCGAAGCCGCCGAATGGGTAGCCTTCCTCCCTCAGGATGGCGGCGACTCCCAACGAGTAGTTCGCCCAGGCCGACTCGCCCTCTTGTGGATGGAGGGCGTCGAGAGAGGCGTGCACCGGTTCGGACGAGAAGGTCGAACTCACCGTGATCCGCCGCTCGGCCACCGCCTCTCCGCGCGTCGTGACGGCATAGTTGATCGCCGCCGAGAGGACCACGCCCTCGTTGTAGTCCGTGTGGTTGCCGAGTAGTTCGACCCGGCCGGGGGCACGCGAGGTAGTTTGCTTGTTCATGGTAGACGGGCGGAAGTTAGCATAGACCAGAGATGGGGTTCTGGCGTCGCGAATGTCGTGCGGACCTTCGATTCTCAAAGTGTTTTTCCCACTTCGCATGTCACGCCCTTCCTCCATGGAGGATGGAAACTAATATTGCTTGCAATCATGGGAATGACTTCTAACTTCGCGGCAAATGTCTATCACCACTTCATTGCGCCGGGCCACGAAACTCCAGGAAAAGATCGAGGGACTGCGCGAGCAACTGGCGGGTCTGCTCGACAAGGCGCGCTCTGAACTGGCCTCTGCTCCCACCGAGGAAATCACCCTCGCCCCCCGCCGCGGCCGTCCGAAGATGAAGAAGTCGGCCGCTGGATCACGCGTGAGTGCCTTCAAGGCTCCCGCCGCGCGTGGCCGGAAACCCGCGAAGATCGACGGCCGCAGCAAGGCCGCACGCGCCGCGAAGGCACGGCAGCATTCGCCGTTGAAGGGCATTAAGCGCGCCTCTTCGCCGAGCGGTCCGCTCGCGCCAGCCGTGGTGAAGGTCCTGGAATCCAAGAAGCAGCCGATGAACGTCCGCGACATCCTCGATGGATTGCTCGCCAGCGGCTACCACTTTAACGCCACTGAACCCAAGAAGAACCTCGCCGCCCGCATCTATCGCCTGAACGGCGTCAAGCAGGTCAGTGCGGGATTGTTCGCCGCAGTCTGAATCCGCGCCGGCTGCTTTTATCCGTCAGAGGCATGTGGTCACGGCGCTGCGTCGCCGTGTCTACGCTAGCGGGCGTTCCTTCCAGGCCAAACACGGCGACGCAGCGCCGTGACCACATGCAGAAGGAGAAGTCGGCTCGCCTTTGCTGAAACATGCTCTAACCCGCCCCACAGCGGGCTTTTTTTATGCCGAAGATTTCACATTTAAGTTTACTAAAGTAGTAAACTTTGTTTGACATCGGGCTTCCATCGTCCAAGGGTTCGATCTCATCTCCGATCCTCTATGAAGAAAGCATTGATCCTGTTAGGTATTACGCTGCTGGGCCTCGGCACCGGCTGCCAGAAGGAAACCGCCGCCAAAAAGCACGTCGACCTGCTGAACGTCTCCTACGATCCGACGCGGGAGCTTTACGCCGACTTCAACCAGGCGTTCGCCAAACACTACAAGGATACCGCCGGGGTGGATGTGACGATCAAGCAGTCCCACGGCGGCTCGGGCAAACAGGCGCGCTCGGTCATCGACGGCCTGGAGGCGGACGTGGTCACGCTCGCGCTCGCGGCGGACATCGACGCGCTGAACAAAAGCGGCGGCCTCGTCTCCGCCGACTGGCAAAAGCGGCTGCCGGACCATAGTTCACCTTACACCTCGACGATTGTCTTCCTTGTGAGGAAGGGAAATCCGAAGGGCATCAAGGATTGGCCCGATCTCATTGCTCCGGGTGTGCAGGTCATCACGCCAAGCCCGAAAACATCCGGCGGGGCGCGTTGGAACTACCTCGCGGCATGGGGTTACGCTTTGAAGGCCAACAACGGTGAAGAGGCCAAGGCCAAGGAGTTCGTCGCCCAACTCTATAAGAACGTGCCCGTCCTCGACTCTGGCGCGCGGGGATCGACCGTCACCTTCACGCAACGCAACCTCGGCGACGTGCTCATCGCGTGGGAAAACGAGGCGTACCTGAGCATCAAGGAATTCGGCGCGGACAAGTTCGAGATCGTCAATCCGAGCGTCAGCATCCTCGCCGAACCGCCGGTGTCCGTCGTGGATAAGGTCGTGGACGAACACGGTTCCCGCGCCGTGGCGGAAGCCTACCTGCAATATCTCTATTCCTCCGAGGGTCAGGAGATCGCCGCCCGCAACTATTATCGCCCCCGCCTGAAGGAAGTGGCGGACAAGTACGCAGACCGGTTCCCGAAGATCTCGCTCTTCACCATCGACGAGGTGTTCGGCGGATGGTCGAAGGCGCAGCCAACGCACTTCGACGACGGCGGGGCGTTTGACCAGCTCTACCAGCCGAAGTAAACCGTCCTCACCGGAAGGTTTATGGAACCCGGCAGCGATCTCCCGATACGCGGCGTGCCGAAGGGACGTGGCCGACGCCGCAGGGTTTTACCCGGGTTCGGGTTGTCGCTGGGCTACACGCTGTCGTACCTGAGCCTGATCGTGCTGATCCCGCTGGCGGCGACGTTCGCGCGTCTGTGGGACATCAGCCGGGAGCAGTTTGTTCGGATCGTGACCGACCCGCGCGTGGTCTCTTCGTTCAAGGTCAGCCTGACGACCTCGCTGACGGCGGCGCTGGTCAACGTGGTCTTTGGCTTGCTCGTGGCCTGGGTGCTCGTGCGTTACCGGTTCCCAGGCAAGCGAGTGGTGGACGCCATGGTGGATCTACCTTTTGCGCTGCCGACCGCCGTGGCGGGCATCGCGCTGACGACGATCTACGACGCCAGGGGCTGGTTGGGCAAGCCGCTCGCCGCGTTCGGGATCCAGGGTGCGTACTCGACGTTGGGGATCACCATTGCCCTCATCTTCATCGGCATCCCGTTCATCGTCCGCACGGTGCAGCCGGTCCTGGAAGACCTCGACGCCCAGTACGAGGAAGCCGCCTGGAGCCTCGGCGCGACGCCCGGGCAGACCTTTTGGCGCGTGACGCTGCCGGAGGTCATGCCCGCGCTGCTCACGGGGTTCGCGCTGGCGTTCGCGCGGGGGTTCGGCGAATACGGCTCGGTGGTTTTCATCGCCGGCAACAAGCCGCTACAAACCGAGATCGTGCCGCTCATCATCAACGCGAAATACGAGCAGCACGACGTGCAGGGGGCCACGGTCGTGGCCGCGCTGATGCTGCTCGTGTCCTTCGCGCTGCTGCTGCTGATCAACGTGCTGCAACGCTGGGCGTCCGCGTACCGGGAGGTCTGACCCGACCATGGCCTCCGTCGTTCCACGAACCGCGTCCGCCGCTCCGGCCGGCAAGGCCGCGCGCCGGTTACCCGGCCAGGGGTTCCCGTGGGCATCGGTGGCGTTGACGAGCGCGGCGCTCCTGTTCCTCGCGCTGTTTTTGCTGCTGCCGTTGGTGACGGTGTTCGTCGAGGCGTTCCGGCAGGGAACGGCGCACTACCTTACCGCCCTGCGCGCCCCCGACACCCTGGCCGCAGTGCGCGTGACGCTGATCGCGGCCGGCAGCGCGGTGCTGCTCAACGTCGTCTTCGGGGTCGCCGCCGCGTGGCTCATCGCCAGGTTCGACTTCAAGGGCAAGAGCATGCTGCTGACGATCATCGACCTGCCCTTCGCGGTGTCACCGATCATCGGCGGCATGATCTTCGCGCTGTTGTTCGGCCGGCAGGGTCCGCTGTGGCCGTGGCTGAGCGCACACCACATCAGAATTCTTTTCGCCGTGCCGGGCATCGTGCTGGTGACGGTATTCGTGACGTTCCCCTTCATCGCGCGCGAGTTGATCCCGCTCATGCAGGCGCAGGGCAGCGACGAGGAACAGGCCGCGATCTCCCTCGGGGCCAGCGGCTGGCAGACGTTCCGGCGCGTCACGCTGCCGAACATCCGCTGGGGATTGTTGTACGGGGTGATCCTTTGCAACGCGCGCGCGATGGGTGAGTTCGGCGCGGCGTGGGTGGTCAGCGGGCACATCCGCGGCGGGACGAACACGATCCCGCTCCACGTGGCCATCCTGTACGAGGAAGACGTGCCGGCGGCCTTCGCCGTGGCCTCCATGCTGGCGTTGCTCGCACTGGTCACGCTGGTGGTCAAGACGGTGCTGGAGTGGCGCTTCGACCAGCGCGACGAGCAGGCGTCGTAGCGCGTTCACCCCTGGCAGAGCTCTACGAAGTTGCCGCCGGAAATTCCAGCGCGGCCTGCCGCCTCGCCGCCACGGCGGACAACGCGCCCCACGCCGCCCCGATCCCCAGGCCCACAGCGTGCGCTGTGTTGGCGATGGGCAGCACCCCCGTGAAACAGAACGCGAACCAGACCAACGTCGTGATGATTCCATTCCGCTGGAGCCGCAGGATATAACGTTGATCCAGCCAGGCGCGAATCCAGAGGAAACCGAAGAGGCCGAAGATCACCCCCGACATCCCGCCGAAGGCCGGGCTGCCGGAAACGACGTATTGCGCGAGGTTGCTGCAAAGTGCGACCGCCGCCACGAACTGAAGGTAAAACCGCTTGCCCTGCACCCGTTCGAGCGGTCCGCCCAGGTTCACCATGGCCAGCATGTTCAAGGCGAGATGTGCCACGCCGAAGTGTACGAACGCGGGGGTGAACAGCCGCCAGACCTCCCCGTGGCGCACCTCGACCAGAGCCCCGTGCGACGACGCGGGAAACTGGCTGATGAACAGCGGCAGGAGGCGGGCCTGGTTCTGACCAAACGAAGTGAGCAGCGCGACGACGACGCAGCCGGCGATGAGAATGCTGTTGATCTCCGCGCGGGAGGCGATGTGCGAACGGGGTGACGCGGGCGGTTCGGAAGCGGGTGGGGACATGCGCGGGCGTGGGCAACACTGTCCGTCATCGAACCTCCCTTGCAACCCGTTGCGCCGCAAAATTGAACTCCGTGACAAATCGGCGGTCTACGGCTAAGACAAAGCCAGCCATGATCGCCGTCACCATCCGCGACCTCAGCAAACACTTCGGCGACCATCTCGTGCTCGATCATGTGAACCTGCGCATCGAGCCGGGCGAACTGTTCTTTCTGCTCGGGCCCAGCGGGTGCGGCAAGACGACGCTGTTGCGGCACATCGCGGGCTTCTATTTTCCCGACGACGGCCAGGTGCTCTTTGACGACCAGGATGTCAGCCGCGTCCCCCCGCACAAGCGCGGCACGGGCATGATGTTCCAATCCTACGCGCTGTGGCCGCACATGACCGTCGCGGGCAACGTCGCCTTCGGTCTGGAGGAACGCCGCACGCCCAAGGCCGAGATCGTCAAGCGCGTGGACGAGGCGCTCGCCTCCGTGGGCATGGCCGCCTTGGCCAACCGCAAGATCAACGAGCTCTCCGGCGGCCAGCAGCAGCGCGTGGCGCTCGCCCGCGCGCTGGTCATCCGGCCGCGCTGCCTGTTGCTCGACGAACCGCTCTCCAACCTCGACGCGAAGATGCGCCTGCAAATGCGCGGCGAGATCCGGCGCGTGTGCAAGGAGTTCGGCCTGACGGCGATCTACGTCACCCACGACCAGAAGGAGGCGCTCTCCATCGCCGACCGGCTGGCGATCCTCGACAAGGGGCATCTCTCACAGGTCGGCACGCCGCGCGAAATCTACCGTCAGCCGCACACGCGCGTGGTGGCGGACTTCATCGGCGAGAGCAATTTCATCGAAGGTCGCGCGCTCGAACCCATTGAAGACTCGGAAAACTGGCGGGTCGAGACCAAGCTGGGTGAGTTCACCGGTCTCAAGCCCGACCCGGACTGGGACCTGCACGTCGGCGAGTCGGTGCTCCTGTCTATCCGCCCGGAAAGCTGGCGGCTGCACGCAGGCGCGGCCGGCAACGGCGGCGGCAACACCGTGCGCGGGCGCATCGGCCGGAGCACGTACCTGGGTGAGGTGGCGGAATACGATTTCCAGCCCGGGACAAACGGCGCGAAGCCCCTCCAGATTCTGGAGATGAACCCGCGCTTCGTGGAGGCGTCGAACGACACGGAGGTCACGGCGGGCGTCGCGCCCGAGGATGTGATCGTGCTGCATCCGTGAGGCGCGCGGAGTGCTATTGCGGGTGCGCTGCGCGCACGTTGCGGGTTGCGGTGCATGCTGCGCATGCGTTGCGGGAGCGCTCGCGGCACTAGGCGCTTGCCTCCCTAGGAGCGGCGGAAATTCTGGTGGTGGTACAGTTTGGCAGGTTCTCAGCCCCGGCAGGGGCGGAAGAGATTAGCCCACGGCGTGAGCCGTGGGAAGACGATCATCCGTGAGCCTAGCTCCGGCAGGGGCGGCAGAAAGGACGCCCTCGTGCCGGGACCACCCGGCCGGTTTTCTGCCGCCCCTGCCGGGGCTGACGCTTTTTTGTTCTCTTCCCACGGCTCACGCCGTGGGCTGATTTCTTGCGTCCCTGCCGGGGCTGCCAAAACATCAAACTGTACCACCACCGAAATTCTGGCGAAATTCGCAACGCGCGCGTAGCGTGCATCACAACCTGCAACGTGCGCGCAGCGCACACCGCAACGGCACCGCAGGTGCCACCGCAACCCGCCTCATGCTCCGCAACGCTCTGATCCTCCTCGCACTGGTGGCCGTCGTCGGGCTGCCGTTCGCGTTCAAACCCAAGAACAGCCTGCTCGCGAACGCGGACGAGACGCTGGTCATCGTCACCCCGCACAACGAGGCGATCCGCTACGAGTTCGCGCGCGGGTTCCGCGACTGGTACAAGGCGCGTACGGGCAAGGTCGCGCGCATCGACTGGCGCACGCCCGGCGGCACGACCGAGATCGCCCGCTACCTCGCCAGCGAATACCAGTCGCCGTTCGAGTTCTACTGGCGCAAGAAGGAACGCATGCGCTGGACTGAGACGACCGCGCGTTCATTCGACGACGCCAAGGTCAGGATCGGCCCCGACTCATCGAAGGACATGGAGCCGCAGATGGCGCGCCGGGCGTTCCTGAACTCGGACGTGGGCATCGGCATCGACCTGTTCTTCGGCGGGGGCAGTTTTGATTTTGCCCAGCAGGCGGCGGCGGGGCGGTTGGTGGACACCGGCTTCGTCGGCGCGCACCCGGAGATATTCAACGACACGCCCGAAGGCATTCCGCTGACCCTCGGCGGCGAGCCGTTCCGTGACAAGGATGGCCGGTGGATCGGCACGGTGCTCTCGGCGTTCGGCATCTGCTACAACGTCGACGGCATGCGGCGGGTGGCCGAACGCGGCGCGCAGCTCGCCGAGCCCGGGCGCGAACGCGATCCGCTCCAGGGTGCGGGCGCGCCGCCGAGCCGCTGGGAGGACCTCGGCGACCCCGCCTGCTTCGCGCAGGTGGCGCTGGCTGACCCAAACCAGTCCGGGTCCGTCGCCAAGGCGTTCGAAATGATCATCCAGCAGCAAATTCAAAGCCGTCTCGTGGAGCCGCTGCGCATCTGGCACACCGAGCACGGCGGCGATCCACTCGTGCCGCCCGCGCAGACGATCCTTGGCATCGACGGCAGCCGCACCGCGACAGAGTTCAAGGGCGAGATCGAGCCGCCCACCGAGACCGTGGAAGACGCGGAGACGCGCGGCTGGGAGGAAGCGGTGCGGATCATCCAGCGCATGGGAGCGAACGCGCGGTATTTCACGGACGCCGCGACGAAAATTCCCATCGACGTGTCGGACGGCGACGCGGCCATCGGCATGGCCATCGACTTTTACGGGCGTTTCGAGGGCGAGAGCAGCCGCGACCCGGTTACGGGCAAGGAGCGGATGCATTACCTCAGCCCGGTCGGCGGCACGAGCATCGGGGTCGATCCTGTCGGGATGCTGCGCGGCGCGCCTCACCCGGAATTGGCCAAGGCGTTCATCGAATACGTGCTAAGCGTGGACGGGCAGAAGCTGTGGGACTTCAAGGTCGGCACGCCCGGCGGCCCGGAGAAGTACGCGCTGCGCCGCTCGCCGATCCGGCGGGAACTGTACGCGCCGGAGTTCGCGCAGTACCGCTCCGACCCGGACGTATATCCTTACGAGGAAGCGAAGAGTTTCACGTACCACCCGGAGTGGACGGCAAAGCTGTTCAACCCGATCCGCTTCGTGGTGCGGGTGGCCTGCATCGACCCGCACGACGAGGCGCGCGCGGCGTGGGCGGACCTGATCGCGGCGCGCTTCCCGCCGGAGGCGTTGCGCACGTTCGAGGACGTGTCGGCCGTGTCGTACGCGGAGGCGCGGGGCCGGATCGACGAGACGCTGCGCAGTTCCGACAGGATGGCCGAGACGCGGCTGGCGGCGGAGTTGACGGAGCGTTTCCGCGCGCAGTACCGGCACGCGGGGGAGTTGGCGCGGGCGGGGAGGTAGAGAAGAGGGGCCGCAGATTACTCAGATTTACGCAGATTGGAAGAAGGGGAACAGAACATGGAGACCTCTTTCCTTTTCTTCTGCTAATCTGCGCAAATCTGCGTAATCTGCGGATGAATTCTGGTTGGAGCGATTCTTGAACATGCACATTCCCGACGGTTACCTCAGTCCCTCGACCTGTGCGGCGCTCTACGCGGGAGCAGCCCCGTTCTGGATCGTCGCGCTGCGGCGGGTGCAGGCCCGGTTCCAGACCCGTTACATCCCGCTGCTCTCGCTGTTTTCGGCGTTTTCGTTCGTCGTGATGATGTTCAACCTGCCGCTGCCCGGCGGCACGACGGGTCACGCGGTCGGCATGGGGATCGCGGCGGTCGTGCTCGGGCCGTGGGGGTCCATCCTGGCGATCTCGGTGGCGCTGGCGATCCAGGCGGTGTTCTTCGGCGACGGGGGCATCACCGCCTACGGGGCGAACTGTTTCAACATGGCCGTCGTCGGCTCGCTGACCGCCTGGGCGGTGTACCGCGCCGTGTCGGGACGGGTGGCGTTGACCGCGCCGCGGCGGGTCGTGGCGGCGGCGCTCGGGGGCTACCTGGCCATCAACGTGTCGGCGCTGTGCGCGGCCGTGGAGTTCGGGATTCAGCCGGGCCTGTTCCACGACGCGAACGGCGTGCCCCTCTACGCCCCTTACCCGCTCAGCGTGGCGGTGCCCGCCATGCTGATCGGCCACCTCACGTTCGCCGGTCTGGCGGAACTGGTGCTCTCCGGCGGCCTCGTGGCGTACCTCCAGCGCGCCGACCCCGCGCTCCTGCAAACAACCGCGCCGGACGCGCCCGTG
This sequence comes from uncultured Chthoniobacterales bacterium, assembly GCA_964245885.1. Classification (GTDB taxonomy): domain Bacteria; phylum Verrucomicrobiota; class Verrucomicrobiia; order Chthoniobacterales; family SZAS-18; genus CAHJWO01. The sequence continues at coordinate 10,588 of CAXTOX010000029.1, forward strand.
GCAGGCGCGGCGGCCCCCGGCGGCTGGCGCGCGGTGCGTCCGCTGTGGATCGGGCTGGCGGCGTTGATGATCGCCACGCCGCTGGGTCTCCTCGCGGCCGGGACAGCCTGGGGCGAGTGGGGCGTGGAAGACTTCAAGAACCCGCAGGCCCGCCAGGGGATTACCGCCGCCTCGGCCACGGTCGAGCCGCCCGCCGTCGTGCCCGGCGGCCTGGAACGCCTCGCTTCCCTGTGGACCGCCCCCATGCCGGACTACGCGCCGCCGTTTTTGAAGAGCCGCGGCCTGGGCTACCTCCTGTCGGCGATGTTCGGCGTCGGCCTGATCCTCTTGCTGTGGCTGGCGGCGGGCTGGCTCGGCGGCCGGCCTCGCGCGAAGGTGCCTGCGCTTTGAACAAGCGCGCCGGTTTCCTCGAACGCAACGTCGCCGCGCTGGCGGACACGCTCGACCACGCGGCGCACGCCGATGAGACCGCTCGCCGCCCCGGCCTGATGCAGGGTCTCGACCCGCGCGCCAAGATCGTCGGACTCTTCGCGCTGATCCTCGTCGCGGCCGGCACGCGGCGGCTCGTCGTGGTGGGTGCGTTCTTCGCGCTGGCGGTCGTGCTGGCCGTCTGCTCGCGGGTGTCGGTGCGGGCGTCGTTGCTGCCGTTGTGGACGGGGGTGCTGGCGTTCACGGGTCTGGTCGCGCTGCCGGCGGTGTTCCTGACGTCGGGACCGCCGCTTTTCAATTTGCACTGGCCGGTCACCGCGTCCGGCGCGCTGGCGGCGGCGCGGCTCGTGGCGCGGGCGGAGACCACGGCCACGCTCGCGGCGATTCTCGTGCTCACGACCCCGTGGACGGGTCTGCTCAAAGCCTTGCGCATCCTGCGGGTACCGCGCGTGGCGGTGGTGATCCTGGGGATGACGCACCGGTACATTTTCCTGCTGCTCGGGCTGGCGCGGGATCACTTCGAGGCGCGGCGGAGCCGACAGGTCGGGCGTCTGGACCGGGCGCAACGCCGGCAGATCGCGGCGGGGACGGCGGGCGTCCTGCTGGGGCGCAGCCTCGCGTTGAGCAGCGAGGTGTTCCTGGCGATGCAGTCGCGCGGCTTTCGCGGCGAGGTACACCTGCTCGAACCCGCCCGGTTCCGGCTGCGCGACGCCGTGGCGGCGGCGGGGTTCCTCGCCGTGGCGGCGCTCGGATTATTGTGAGACGGTCGGGTGACGTGTACGAACTCCGCGCCCTCACCTATTGTTACCCCGAGGTCACCGCGCTCGACGGGGTGACACTCGACATCGCGCGCGGCGAACGGGTCGCCGTCCTCGGGGCGAACGGCTCGGGCAAATCCACCTTGCTGCGCGTGCTGGCCGGGCTGTATTTCGCCGCCGAGGGAACGCTGCGCTTCGACGGCGCGCCGGTCACGGAGGAAGCGTTCGGCAACGAGAAATTCGCCTTCGACTTCCGCCGCCGCGTGGCGTTGATCTTCCAGAATCCCGACGTGCAGCTTTTTAATCCCACGGTGTTCGACGAGGTGGCCTTCGGTCCGCTGCAACTACGCTGGCCGCGCGCCGAGATCATCGAGCGCGTCCACCTCGCCCTGCAAAACATGGGCATCGAACACCTGCGGGACCGCGCGCCGCACCGGCTCTCCGGCGGGGAGAAAAAACGCGTGTCGCTCGCCAGCGTGCTGATCCTCGACCCTGACGTGCTGCTCCTCGACGAGCCGACGGCCGCGCTCGATCCCCAGAGCCAGAGCCAGACCATCGACTTCCTCGCCGAGAACCCCGGCGCGAAAACGATCATCACCGCCACGCACGACCTGCCGGTCGTCGGCGACATCGCGGACCGTTGCGTGGTGTTCGACGCCGGCCGGATCGTGGCCGATGGCGCGCCCGACGTGCTGTTGCACGACGAGGCACTCCTGTTGCGTTCCCACCTGCTCTACCGGCACCGGCACCGGCACGCGTCGGGCGAGGTCCACGCGCATCCCCATTTCCCGGGCGGTCACCGGCACGGCTGATACAGGACTCGCGGGACCGATGCCCTGGACGCCGGCGGCGTGAACGAAACCCGTGCCGCTCAAAGCGCGCCATCCACTTGCCGGACACGTCTCGACCATTGCATTCGTGGCGGTGTCCTACCATGTTGGGCCGCTGCCGCCCGCACTTCCGTCCTGCTTTCCTGATGCCGCCTGTTCCTTTGCCACGCACCTCCGTCTTCCGGCATCCCTTCACGCAACTCGGCCTGTGCATCCTCGCCGGCACCGCGTCGGAGGTGCTTCTGAAAAAAGGCGCGCTCGGCACCGCGAACCTCCCTTCCGCCGTTCCCTGGCTCGGCTTGACCGGGCTTAATTCTGGTTGGACGTGGCTGAGCATCGTCTTCACTCTCTTGGGATTCTTTTCCTGGATGTCGGCCATCCGCGTGCTGCCGCTGGGCGTGGCCTTCCCGCTGACCAACGCCGTGCAGGTGCTCGTGCCGCTGAGCTGCTGGTATTTCCTGGGGGAGGCGATCCATCCGCTGCGCTGGTGCGGCATCGTACTGGTCGTCGTCGGCCTGAGCGTCGTCGCCAAAACCTACGCCACCCTCGACGCGCGCCTATGACCCCCGGCGCGTTGTTCCTGATCTTCGTCGCGCTGGCGACGCTGACCGCCGGCCAGCTCCTGCTCAAGCTGGCGCTCGCCGACGACGGCCCGAGCGAAGGAATGTCCAAACGACGCCGCGTCTGGATCTTCGCCGTCGGCATCGTGGGCATGACGATCTCTTTCTTCGTCAACCTCGGCCTCCTGCAAAAGCTCGACCTGAGCCAGGTCTTTCCGTTCCAAGGACTGAGCGTCCTGGTGGTGACCTTCCTGGCAAGCTTCTTCTTGAAGGAACGGCTGACCTTGCCGCTGATCGTCGGCACGCTCTTGATCACCGCCGGGGTGATGCTCGTGTCGGTGAATTGAGACGCCTAGCACCGTCCCCCGGTCAGTCGCGGCCAGATCGTCTCGAAGCTGCGCAGGTTGGTCCGCTGCGCCGCCGGCCGGTCGAACTCCGGCAGTTTCGGGTGGTCGGTCTCGGAGGCGAAATGCTGCCCGCGCCGCGCATACTGCGCGTCCGAGCGCGCCCCGCACAGGTCACCGGCCATGATCGTGGCGTGGCGGGAGAGTTCCCCGAGCGCCCAAGCAACATCCTCCGCGTGGAACCGGCCGTTTTCCCAGTTGGTCACGGCGTCCTCAGCGCGCAGGCCGTCGATGTCCACCGTCACGTAGAGCGCGCGTCCGGCCAAGGAAGCCGCGAATCGCTCGAAGCGTTCCCGCCAGTTCTCCCGCAGGATCACGTGCGGCCGGGCCTGCTCGGCCGCCGAGCGCCCCTCGCCCCAGGGCCGCACGGACAGCCGGCCCGAACGCACGTCGCGGTGGTTGCCCCACACCCGGTGCCAGCCCCAAGGCTCGAAGTTGCCGCAACCCCAGACCGCGGCCTGCTCGACCTGCGGCAGGTCGAGGGCGCGGTTGATCCAACTGCCGCAGCACCACTTCGGCGGGCGAATGTCCCAGTCGGGATGGTTGTCGAACGACACCAGCGTCAGCGGCTGCCCGCCGGCCGCCCGGCGCAGCCAGAGCGCGCTCAGGTGGTGGAAATCCCCCGATCCGTAAACGAGGAAACGCGCCCCGTCGAGCGCCCGGGAAGCCTCGGCGAGGAAGGTTTCCATCCCGGCGTCGAGCGCGCAGAAGCGCAGGTGTGGCCCCCACGCGCGCAGGTCGAGCGCGGGCAGGCCCAGGGCCGCGCCGTCCCAGGCCCCGTCGAGGTCGAGATGCATACAGCGGTGTTCCTGCACGCGCGCAGCATGGCGGCGCGGTCCGCGGGCGTCAATCGCGCGGTTCGGCGCGGTTCGGCGTTGCCAGCCTTCGGGCCAACCCGTAGATTGCCGCCGCAATCGTGACCGCCCGATGGCAACGTGCCCCGTATGAGTGTTGATCCTGACCAGCCATCCGCTGCTGACCCGACGCCGCCCGAACCTTCGGCTGACCCCGCCAGCGAGAGCGTGGATGCTCACCGGGTGAAGCGCCGTTTCAAAAAGAGCGGGTCCGAAGCCGAGGAAGGCGAGAAGCCCGACCAGACCATCAAGCTTCTGAGCACGCTGCTCCAGGACTTGATCGCCAAGAAAGAACAGCCCGCTACCCCCGAGGCGGAACCCAGGACGGCGAAATACCACCGTCTCTCAAAATCGGGCACGGGTGCGCCGGGCGCGCCGCCTGAGCCAAGCGCGGTTGCGGCCAGCACTCCGGCCGCCGTTCCCCCTGTGGCCGCCGCTCCGGCCGGGCCGTCCGTGGAAAGTCCTTCCACGCCCCCGGCGCTGCCGGTGACGTTCCGGCCAGCCTCCATCCCCCAATCGCCCCGCCGGTTGGGATGGCTCTGGCTCTCGCTGCTGGGACTTCTTGCCTTCGGTGCGCTGGTGTACCTCACGGTGGTCTACTTCAGACCCGCGGCGAAGGAGACCGGCGGGGGGAACAAGCTGCCGCCAGCTTCCACCGCTACGTGGACCGACGATACGCTCAGGCAACTCGACCAGGCTCTCGCCGCCGATCAGTCCGGCGATCTCAAGGGCGCGCAACGGATCGCCTCCGCGCTCAAGAAGCCGGACGTTCCCGCACCGCCGGGACTGGACCTCTATCTCGCGGGCATCCAGTCCCGCACGGACCATTCCTACGATGTGGAAGCCGACCTCCTGCGCGCGCTCAGCACCGCCTCGCCGGAAGCTGCGGCCGAGATGAACGAGCGGCTGGCGTTTAACTTTTCGCGCACCCGTGACTTCGCCAGGGCCAACGAGTGTTTCAAGGCCGCCAGCCAGCTCGACCCATTCTCCGCGCCGCTCTTCTACCATTGGGGCGAGACGTTGCGCCACCTGGGCCATTTCCAGGAAGCGTCCGACACGTTCCGCCGTGCGCTGGACCGCGTCCCGACCGGCCAGCCGGAAGCGGAGAGCCTGCGGCAGTGCATCAACCTGAAGCAACGCCTCACGCTCACCGAGCAGGCGCGCGACGGGGAGTTCCAGGCGGAGATGGACGAGGCGCTCAAAGCTCCCCAGCCCTCCGGCTACTGGCTGCTGACGGCTGCCGCCGTCGCGCTGCAACACAAAAACCTGGCGCAGGCCGCCGGTGACCTCGGCCGGGCGCGCGACGCGCTGAGTACGGCGACGTTCAACGAGTTGCTCAACGACTATTTTTTCCGGGCGTACGCGGACCGCAAGGAACTTGCGGACTTCTTTCCACCCGACCCGGCCGCGCGCCGCGCGCGGTTGCAGCCGACCATGACGTACACGGTCGAGCCTTGACGACGGACTCACCCGCGGCGGGCCAACGGCGGAAGCACTTTTTCGATCCGCGCCGCCGACACCCAGCCGCGTGCGCCGTCGCCGAGTTCAACGTAGTCCCACGCTCCCTGTTCGGATAACACCCGCACTTCGCTGCCCGCCGGCAGGGTGAGTACGGCCTTCGAGTTATCCGCCGGGGAATACAACGCCCGCGTATCGTCGGCGAGCACCACCGCGCGCCCCGGGTTTTTCGTTCCTCCGTCCAGCACCACGAGCGCCCACACCGACACGCCGCACGCGGCCGCGCCGGTCAGCCCCACCGCCAGGCTGCTCCAACGAAGCCTTCTCAGGAAAACCGTCAGGCCGAAGCCAAGGATGGCCAGCCAACCGCCGGCCGCCGCCAGCCACGTCCAACGATCCACGTCCAGCCAACCGGCGAACCCGCCTCGGGCCGACGGCGGGAGCGTTTTGCCCCGCAAAAACGCGAGGTTGGCGGCGGCCTCCGCGTGCGACGGGTCCAGCAGCAGGGCGCGCTGGTAGTTGAGGATCGCCCGGCCCCGGTCACCCGCCCGAAAGTAGGCGTCGCCGAGGTTATAATACAAGTTCGCCCGGGAGTCTCCCCGCTGCACCTGCGTTTCGTACGCCTGGGCCGCTTCGATGAACTTCCCCTGTGCGTAGAGGGCATTGCCGCTCGCGAAGGTGTCGGCTTCCAACCCATCGGCGCGCACGCTGCCTGACCACGAGAACACCACAAGAACGAGGCTAAACAGGAGCCATCTCGAATTCGGACGGCTCGGAGAGCCATCCCAACCCGTCGATGACGACCGGCCGCTTTGCGGCCTGCTCAGAAACCTTCGCATCTGTTCCCCCATAAAAATTGCACGTCAATCCCGCCCGATGGTTTCCAGGGTCGCGAGCACCCCCCGGCGCTCGTCGGCGGGCACCGGGGTCTGTGCGGCCGGCCCGCCGCTGTAGGCGAGTTCCTCGTGCCGGTCGAAGATTTCCCGCACGGAGTTGGCGGTAGGCGCGTCGAGCCGTTTGACGCGGGCGATGTCGGCGGCGGACAGGCTGGCGTCCGGCCCGCTGGCCGCCACCCCGGCCCGCAACTGGGCCAGCCGCGTGGCCGCCGTGTAGAACTCCCGCCGCCCCGCGTCTTCCCGCCGCAAGGCCCGCTGGAGTTCGCTCTGTTGACGGGCGAGTTGCGCCGCGCGCTGGTTCGACGCGTTGCGGGCGCGCGCGCGCCACCCGGCGGTTCCACCGAGCGCCAGCAACCCGGCCAGCAGCGCGCCTTGTGCCTCCCAGAAAAGCGGCCGTCGGTACAGGGGCCGAAACGCCTTGGCACCAAGGCGCGGACCGGGGTCGGCGAGGATGTAGTGAATGTCCTCGGGCGCGGGGCGCGGCGTCGGCGCGGGCGTCGCGGTGGCCGCGGCGACGGGGTTGGCGGCCGGGACCGGCGTGGGCGTGGCGAGCTTTCCGCCCTCGATCTTCACGGCCAGCGGCGGCGTGTCGTCGGTACCGGT
>CAXTOX010000029.1:17389-20573 GCA_964245885.1 uncultured Chthoniobacterales bacterium
GCGTGTCCACCGTGGCGTAGCGGCCCGTGGCCGGGTCCAGGTAGTTGAAGTGGTACGAGGGCAGCGACGTGCGCGGCCCCTCGGCGATGACCACCTGCTCGAACGTTTTGACGCCGCTCAGGTTCACCTCGTCGTCGGCCTTGAACTTGCTCGTCGGCGGGTAGGTCCGCAGTCCTTGGTCATCGCCGAGCACGGGCGGGGCGATCCGGTCGAAGTTCCCCTGCCCGCTCAACCGCAGGCGGATCGTCACCGGGTCGCCGGTCTGCGCCTTGGCGGGCACGGCCTCGGCCTCCAGCTTGAACTGGCCGATGGCCCCGGAAAAGTTCGCCGGCTTGCCTGCCTCGGGCAGTGGTTTGACTTCCAGGGAAATCGTCGGGCTGGTCAGATGGATTTGCCGCGGCGCGGCGAGGTTGGTGAAGGCGTCGAAAGGATCGCCGGTGAACGCATCGAAAGGGTCGACGTATCCTCTCCGTGCCCGCCCCTGCCGGAGCGGCAGGCGCACGATGGGGTCGATGGAGGCGGGTCCAATGTTGATCGGGCCGATCTTGAGCCCCGCGACGGCGGTCTTGTAGCTGTCCACCGCGTAGCGTCCGCTCGACGCGGAGGGGCGGGCAAATTTCGGCGGGGCAAACGGCTGGACGCTGAAGCCGTCACCGCTGAGGATGACGTTGGGATCGGGGTTGCGCTGCATGCCGGTCACGTAGTTCGCCCGCATCTCGACCGGCACGGCCTCGCCGACGTAGGCGCTTTTTTTCGGGATGATCAATTCGAAGAACGCGGGTCCGTTTTGCCCCGTGGCACTGCCGCCGTTGCTGCCGTCGCCGAGGACGGTCAGCGTCACCGGCAGCGTGCGCTGGACCGTGCCGTCCACGTGGACCTCCTGTCCGGGGATCGTGTAGCGGCCCGGCTTGCTCGTGTCCACCGTGAAGACGTAGGTGGTCGTCGCGCTCTGGCTGAGCGAGCCGTTGTTAAAGGTGAACTGGCTGGAAGACGTTCTCCCGGCGGCGGAGACCGTCAGTCCTTCCACGGTCGGCGCGCGGGGTGCCTCGTCCACCTCGCCGTTGGTGACACTGATGCGGTACTCGGCCTGCTCGCCCGCGTCCACCGCGGAGTCCGACAGGCTGGCGGCGACGGAGACGTTGCCGCGCGCGGCGGCGAGCGTCGGCAGGAGGGCGGCCGGCAGGCACAAGGCCGCAGCCGCCAGCAGGATCGCCGCGGAGGCGCGCACAAAGGCGGGTCTACCAGTCCTTGGTGAGAGTGTTGTCATTACGGTTACGGCGGCGGGCGAGGTCATTGAGCATGACGCGGGCATCCTCGTTTTTGAGGGAATCGAGCAGCGCGCGGGCTTGCGCGGCGCTCATCTTGCCGGCTTCATCCCGGGCAGGCTGCTGGGCGATTTCGCCGTTTTCGCCCTTGTTGTCCGGCGGGGCCTGGGGGTCTTTCTTCGGCTCGGGATTCGCCTGGAAGTCTCCCTTCTGGCGGGGCTGATCCTGGTTCGGCACGCCGTTCGGGTCCGGCGCGCCGGGCGGCGGGCCGCTCTGCGCGTTGTCGTTGCCCTGGTCCGGGTTGCGCTGGCCATCCTGGTTCTTCGTTCCGCCTTGCTGAGGGTTTTGCTGCTCGGATTTGCCACCCTCGCCGGGCGAGGCGTCGGGAGACGGCTGCGGCTGTTGGGAATCAGGTTTGGGGGGCTGGTTGGAACTCCCGTCCTGCGGCTGTTTGGCGTTGCCCGCGCCGTTCTGATCCTGGGACGCACTGGAGCCGCCCTTGTCCTGGGACTGCTGCGGCTGCGGCTGTTTGTTCGGCTGCTGGCCTTGCTGGTCTTCCTGCTTTTGCTGGTCGCCCTTGTCCTGCTTGTCCTGTTGCTGCGGCTGCTTGTCCTGCTTCTGCTTGTCCTTCTTGTCGTCGTTCTTCGGCGAGGGTGATGGAGTCGGCGTTGGGGTGGGTGTGGGCGTGGGCGGCGGCGGTTTGAGTTCCTCGTCGATCCGGTGCTGGACGAGGTCGCGGTTGTAGGCCGTGTTCGCGGCGAGGGCGTGGTCCGGGTCGGGCACGCCGCCGCGCGCGAGGGAGTCGAGCGTGGCGTTGTAATGCTGCACCGCGTTGCGCCAGTCCGTGACCCGCGCCTGCTTCTCCTTCTGGCCCGCGCCGCGCCGGTAGAGCGTGTTGCCGAAATTGTAGTGCGACTTTGTCCGCAGGTTCGCGTCCGGCGAGGTGAGCGCCTTGCCGAAGGCGTCGAGCGCCTCGTCGTACTGCTTGCCCATGTACGCGCTCGCCCCGGCGTCAAATTGCAGGTTGCCCTGCGTGGGGTTCTCCTTCGCCAGGTCCGAGAACGCGCGGAACGCCTCGTCGTACTTCCCGTTCTTATACAGCGCCAGCGGTCCGCTCGCGTTGCCGGTCGTGGGCGGATCGACCGGGATGGCGTCCTCCGCCCGCAGCCCCGTCGTCCCCGCCGCCAGCAAGAACGCCAAGATCCCGGCGACCGTCGTCGGGCGGCGCACCGGCACGGCCCTCGCCCCGCGCGAGACGCCCCCGACGCCAGCCGGCGCGCGGTAGCGGCGGCGTTCACCGGGCAAGGCGGCCAGGGCGAGGAAAAGCAACCCCGCGCCGAGCGGCCACTGGTAACGCTCGATAGGCCGGCGGTCGGCCTTGGCGTCGATCTCGCCCGCGCGCAGTTTGCTCAAACCGTCCTGGATGATCGTCCGCATGACCGCCTCGCCGCTGGTGAAGCGAACGTAAAACCCGTCGGCGGCCTTGGCAATTTCGGTCAGGCCGGGTTCGTTGAGCCGGGTGCGCACGATCTGGCCGTTCTCGTCGCGCACGAACTCCCCCCGCCGCCCGTTGGCCAGCGGGATCAGCGCGCCTTCGGGACTGCCGAAGCCCACCGTGAAGATCCGCGTGCCCGCCGCCGCGGCGCGCTTGGCCGCCTGGACGCCGTCGGCCTGTTCGGTGTCGCTGGTCGGCTCGCCGTCGCTCAGGAGCAGGATCGCGCGGTTGCCGGTGCCGCCCTTGCCGAAGGCTTCGAGCGCGAGGTCGATGGCCCCGCCGAGGTTCGTGCCGCCGACCGGGATGAGGTCCGTGTCGAGTTCGGCGGCGGCGTTGAGGACTGCGTCGTAGTCGATGGTCAGCGGAGCCTGGAGAAACGCGTTGCCCGCGAAAGCCACGAGTCCCACGCGGTCGCCGGGGAGTT
>CAXTOX010000029.1:20583-35423 GCA_964245885.1 uncultured Chthoniobacterales bacterium
CGCACAATGTCGCGGCGCTGGCGGCGTGCCTCGGCGACCAGCCCGACGCGGTCGCCGGGAAGCTGGCGGAGGAGGTCCTGCACGGCGAGTTTCGCGCGGGTGAGGCGGTCGGGCGCGAGGTCGTTGGCGAGCATGGACTTGGACACGTCCGCGATGACCATGAGATCCAGGCCGCGGCGGTGGACCTCCCGCGTCTCATAACCGAGGCGCGGCCCGGCCACCGTGACCAGGAAACATCCCAGCCCCGCCAGCAGCAGCGCGTAGCGCAACCGTCGGCGCGCGGCGCTCGCGGCCCCGGTCAACTGGCCACGCAGGCGGGGGTCGCGGATGAGTTGCACCAGCCGGGAGGAAGCACGGCGTTCCGCCCACGCGAACAGCCCGGCCAGCGCGGGCAGCGCCAGCAATCCCCACAACCACCAGGGCGAGCCGAAAGTCAATTCACGAAGCATGGACAAGGCTTGAGACAACGCGGGGGACGGGAAGTTCGATTCAAAGGGGAGAAGCAGAACTTATCCACAGATTCCGACGCTGCCAGCCGGTTCACGGCAGCCGCCGCCACCGCAACTGCGAGAGCGCCAGGTAACTCCCCAGACACACGACACCCGTTCCCACGAACCACTGGAACAGGTCGTGGTATTCCCGGTACTTGTTCAGCTTAACGGTGCTCTTTTCCAGAGTGTCGATCTGCGCGTAGATGTTCTCCAGTGCCTTGGAGCTGTCGGCGCGGAAGAAATGCCCCTCGGCCACCGTGGCCACATCGCTCAGGGTCTTCTCGTCGAACTCCACCTGCACGTCCTGGTAGACCGTGCGCCCGGTGATGTCGGTCACGAAGTTGCCGAACCGGTCGGTCTCGGGAAACGGCGCGATGCCGTTCGTGCCGACGCCGATGGTGTAGACCTTCAACCCCAGGGTCTTCGCGGCCTCGGCGGCGGTGTTGGGGTTGACGCGGCCGGCGTTGTTGTCGCCGTCGCTCAGGAGCACGATGATGCGGCTCTTGGCCTCACGGTTCTTGAGCCGGTTGCAGGCCGAGACGATGGCCGAGCCGATGGCGGTGCCGTCCTCGACGAGGCCGATCTTCACGCGGTCGAGGTTCCCGATGAGCCAGGCGTGATCGAGCGTCGGCGGGCTCACGAGGTACGGCCGCCCGGCGAAGGCGAGCATGCCGATGCGGTCGTTGGGGCGCGCGTCGATGAAGCGCTGCGTGATTTCCTTGATGGCATCCACCCGGCTCGCGCGGCTGCCGCCGATCTGGAAGTCCTCGGTGAGCATGGACTTGGAAACGTCCAGTGCGATCATGATGTCGATGCCGCTGGCCTCGACCTGGGTGAGAGAATTGCTCAACTGCGGCCGGGCCAGCGCCACGACGCCCGCCGCCGTGGCCAGCGCCAGCAGGACGCCGGAGAACGCCCCCGCCCGCGCCGCGCGCGGACGGCCGATCTGCTGGAGCACGCTGGTGGACGAATAAACCACGGCCGGAGCCCCCCCGACCCGGCCGGCGCGCAACGCCAGCAGCAACGGCAACGCTAGCAGCCAGAGCCAGACGGGTTGGGCAAAGCTGAAGCTGGCGAGATCGTGCCAGTTCATCGCGGTGAGAGGACGGCGGCGGACGCGAGGGTCCAGCGCGTGGTGGCAGTGGAAGTCAGCGGGAGCGGCATCGGCTGGTCAGCGGTTGTTGGCCCCGGCGTTCTCCGCTGTCGGCAACGGCGGCGGCAGGAGCGGCTGGGAGGGTAGCGGCGGCGGCGATGAAGGCGGCATGGGCGGAGGTTCCTCGCGCTCCCGACCGTCGATGAACTCCCTTGCCTGGGTCAACAGCGCGCGCTTGCCGGCCGGCGTGGCGTCGAGCCGGGCGAACTTGAGCAGGTCGCAGCCTTCGAGGAACTCGCCGAGGAGCGTGTGTTCGTTGCGGGAAAAAACCCGCGAGGCAGCCACCGAGGCGAGGAACTCCGGCGAGGTTTGCCGCTGGGGATGCATGCGGTATTCGTCGCCGATGTAAAAGCGCAACACGTCGCATACCTCCGCGCCGAACCGACGTGCATCCATGTTGTCCATCTCGCGTTCGAGGGCGGCGAGTTTCTGCTGGGCCGTCTCGCGCGGGGTGAGCCGCGGGCCGGAAGGTTTCGGTGCCTTCGGGCGTCGCAAGAGATACCACGCCACCAACCCGGCGAGGAGCAGGCTCACCGCCGCCACGACCAGCCAGAGCAGGCTTCCGCTCAGGAAATACGGCTGGGGCGGGACGATGGTGCGGATGTCCGGGGCGTCGGGCGAGGCCGGCGGCGTGGGGGCGACGGAGGCGGAGAATGCAGAATGCAAAATGCAGAATGCAAAAGTCAGAAGGAGCAGACCAGAGCGGCAGCCGACATGCCCTTTTCTGCAAAGAATCAAGGCACGGACCGGGAACCTGCACGCTGCCCTCCTCTCTGACTTTTGCATTTTGCATTCTGCATTCTGCATTTTCATCTCCTGGCGATCCGTCGTTCGCGCTGCTGGAAAAACGCGCGCAACGCGGGCAGGTAGTCCGCGTCCGTACGCAGGGTGATGGCATCGACCCGGGCGCGGCGCAGCAACGCGGCGAGGGCCTGCCGGCGCGTGGACACCGCGTTGACGAACGCCGCCCGCACCCGGCGATCGGACGTGTTGACCTCGTAGATGGCTCCGGTCTCGGCGTCCTCCAGGCTGACGCGGCCGATGTCGGGCAGTTCCTCTTCCAATGGATCGACCACCGGCACCGCCACGAGGTCGTGCCGCTGGCTGGCCACCGTCAGAGGCCGAGCGAAATCGGGCGACTGGAAGTCCGACAGCAGGAAGACCACCGCGCGCCGGGTGACGACTTTGTTGAGGTATTCCAACGCCGCGCCGAGATCGGTCCGTCGTCCCTGCGGCTGGAAGTAAAGCACCTCACGGATGATCCGCAGGACGTGTCCCCGCCCCTTTTGCGGCGGCAGGAAGAGTTCGACGCCGTCGGTGAAAAGCAGGAGGCCGACCTTGTCGCGGTTTCCGACCGCGCTGAAGGCCAGCACGCTAGCCACCTCGGCGGCGAGTTCGCGCTTGGACTGGGACACGCTGCCGAACGAGCCGGACGCACTCACGTCCACGAGCAGGACGACGGTGAGCTCGCGTTCCTCGGTGAAGTTTTTGACGTGCAGGTCGCCGGTGCGCGCGGTGACGTTGGTATCGATGAAGCGCACCTCGTCGCCCGCGTTGTACGCGCGCACGTCCTCGAAGTTCATGCCGCGCCCCTTGAAGACGGAGTGGTACTGCCCGCCGAAGGCCGCGTCGACCAGCCGCCGGGTGCGGAGTTCCAGGCGGCGGATCTTTTTGAGGATGGCGGCGGTGTCAGGCACGCTAATGGGTAGGCAGGCGCATGACAGAGAAGATCTTCCGCGCGATCTCCGCTCGTCGCCGTGCAGAAACTCTTCCTCGACGTTCTGGAAACTCGCTTTTCGAGAGCATATAAATCAGGTCGCAACGAACGGCGGTCTTCCAATCCAGACCATCCGCTTCGTCGAGAATTGCTTCGTAAATTTTTGGCTCTCGGCTCAACCGGACACTGGTACAAAGCAATGCGTTCACGTCCTTGATGTCAGGGTTCATAGACCTCTCATCCGGCGAGATGATGACTGCCGGATGAGCTTGCTCGACGCGAAATGGAAACAGGAAAATATCCCATTGCCTCATGGATCAAGGGGGATCACCGACCGTTTAGCGAAAAGATTGTCTTGGCGAATCTCCTCCTCACTGTAGACGCCGTCCAATGCACCGGGTGGGATGGGTTCAATCGCAGGATATTCCTGTAGTACAAGTAACCTGGAATCCACTTCGATGAAGACTTGCTCTCCGTGTAATGCCAGATCGACTAGGGATTTGAACTGCTCGTCCGCTTCGCTGATGGAAATCGTTATCATTTGATGATGGCTGATGTTCACGGCACCGGCAATCCGGCGAAAATTCGCTGCACGACAGCCTCACTAGTTAACTCCTCCGCTTCGGCCTCGTAGCTGAGGATGATGCGGTGGCGCAGCACGTCCAGCCCGATGCTCTTCACGTCCTGCGGCGTCACGTACCCGCGTCCGTGCAGGAACGCGTACGCCCGCGCCGCCAGCGTCAGGTTAATCGTCGCGCGCGGACTCGCCCCGCAACGGATCATCCCCTCCAACCGCGCGCCGGGCAGGACCGCCCCCGGGTCGCGCGTCGCAAAGACCACGTCCACGATGTAGTCCTTCACCCGGTCGTCGATGTACACGGAGTTGACTACCTCGCGCGCCTTGACGATATCCTGCGGCTCCACGGTGGATTGTACGCCGAGCTTCGGCATGCTCGTGCCCATCACGTCCAGGATCTGCCGTTCCTCGGCGCGCGACGGGTACGTAATGTTCAGCTTCAACATGAAGCGGTCCAACTGCGCCTCGGGCAACTGGTAGGTGCCTTCCTGGTCGAGCGGGTTCTGCGTCGCCAACACCAGGAACGGGTCGGGCAGCTTGTACGTCGTCTCGCCGAGGGTCACCTGCCGCTCCTGCATCGCTTCGAGGAGCGCGCTCTGCACCTTGGCCGGCGCGCGGTTGACCTCGTCGGCGAGGATCAGGTTGGAAAACAGCGGCCCCTGTTTCGTGGTAAAATCACCGGTCTTCGGATTGTAGACGAGCGTGCCGATCAGGTCCGCCGGCAGCAGGTCGGGCGTGAACTGGATGCGCGAAAACCCCGTCTGGATGCACGCCGCGAGCGTCTTGACCGTGAGCGTCTTGGCGAGGCCCGGCACGCCTTCGAGCAGGACGTGGCCGTTGGCCAGCAGGCCAATCAGGAGGCGGTCCACGAGGTATTTTTGGCCCACCACCACGCGGCCGAGTTCCGTCTGGAGCGGGGCAATCCAGCGGCTGTGTTCCTGCACGGCTTGGGTCAATTCCTGGGTCGTCGTCATCCTGGTTGAGATTGTAGCGTGGGACACGCCCGGCGGAAAGCGCGTTCAATCGGCTCCTGCGGCCGGATCGTGCGGCTCACTCCCGGTAAAACGAAAACGGCTCCCCCACCTGGCGGGTTTCGTAGTCCGGTTTGCCCACGATCACCTTGTAGACCTTGCCGTTCTCCTGCGGCATTCGCACCTGAAAACTGTATTCGCCGTCGATCTGGCGGGTGTTCAATCCGCCTTTGCCGAACGTGATCTGCTGCTCGGGCTGCGGCGTGAAATGTTTGCCGACGATGATGCCTTCCACGCGGCCCGTCGCGCTCACCCCCTGCGAAAAACTGCACACCGCGTACAGGATCAACCCGAGGATCGCCGCGCCGACCCCCACGGCGACCAGCGCGTCCCGCCGCCGCGTGTCCGGCACCACGCGGCGCGTTGCGGGAGGGAGCGGCGGCATGGGACGGCGTTACTTGTCCGCCGGACGCGGCGGGTGCGGCGGCGCGGACTGCGGCGGCACCGGCACGTTGTCTTCCAGCGGCGGCGCGGCGCGGCGCGGGCCGTCGGCGTCGGACTTGCCGTGCGTGGCCGTTTCCACCTGTTTGTTCACATCCTCCAAACCGGCGATGGCCGCGCCTCCCAGGGGAATGAAATGCCGTCCGCGTCCGCTCATCTCCCAAACGTAGCGGCGCAGCAGCACCTTGACCGTCGCCGACAGCGGCACGGCCAGCACCGCGCCGATGGGGCCGCCCAGCAGCAACCCCCAGCCAAACACCGACAGGATCACCGTCACCGGATGCAGGCCGACGGAGTCGCCGACGATCTTGGGCGAGATGATCGTGCTCTCCAGCGTCTGGACGATGAACATGATCAGCACCACGTAGAATGGGTGCCACACGTCGCCGTATTGGATGATCGCGATGAGGATCGCCGGGATGTAGCACAGGATGATGCCCAGGTACGGAATGAACGTCAGCACGAGGACCAGCAGCCCGATGAAAAACGAGAAATCCAGCCCCAGGATGGCGAGGCTGCCGCCGATGAGAAACGCGTCGATCGTGCTGACGACGAGCTGCCCGCGGAAGAAAGCGACGATGTAGCCGTTGACCTCCAGCAGGACGCTGACGACCTCTTTCTTGAAGGGCGAATCGCGGATGGGCAGGTATTCGTTCCAGTGCCGGGCGATGTTCCGCGATTCTGCCAGCAGGAAGTACAGGTAAACGGGGATGATGACGGCATCGAGCAGCGCGCCGGCCGCGCCGAGGACGCCGCCGACGGAGCTGATGAGCACCTTCCACACGCTGTCGAGTACGGCGGGGATCTTACTCTGCAAAGCGGGGAGCTGCTTCTGGATGTAGTTCCGCAGACCATTGGGCTGGACCACGGTGCTCGGGGCCGGCCCGTCCTTGGGCGGGAAGCCGGCGTTGGGCGGAGCGGGCGAGGCATCCGGCGCCTCCGAGGGCGGGGCCGACGCACCGGGGGAAGCCTCCGGCGCGGCGGATGGATCGGGCGAAGGGGCAGGCGAAGGCTTCGCGCCCGGCATGAGTCCGTTGAGCTTGTCGAGCCGTTTCTCAGTGGCGTCGAGCAGCGACAGGAGGCGCGTCTGCGCCTTGTGCGCGTACTCGGGCGCGCCTTGCACCATGCTGGAGGTCGAATCGTAAATCCGTGGGACGACCACCACGCCCAGGGTGCCAAGCAGGAGCAGGATCATCAGGAACACCACCAGCACCGCCCACGTCCGCGACAGCCGCGTGCGCGCCGTCAACATCCGCACGAGAGGCTCCAGCAGGTACGCCAGCACCGCCGCCAGCGCGAAGGGCAGCAGCACCGGCTGGAAGAACGCCACCGCCTGGCCAAACAGGCCGATGATCGTCAACGCCACCGCGCCGCCTACGACGATGGCCAGGTAGGTGAAGACCGTCCAGAGGGCGCGGCGCTGCCAGGCAGTGGGATAGTTCCTCATAGGCCGTCGCATGATGGTGGCGATCATCTTGACGCGCAAGCGACCACTGCCGTTTGTAAAAGTTTGCCGCTTTCCCGCTTTCGGGTGTTCAAGGCTTGCAGCGGCCGGACCAAACCACTAGCCTTCGCTGAGATGTCGCCAAACAAGCTTCGTTCAAGCGCATAGTCTACCTCGTGACGCTGGAGTGCTCGCGCGAACCGTTCAAGGCCGACGCGCCCACCCCCCCCCGCCGCAGACGACCCGGCTACATCGCCGCGATGATGCCGTCGCCGAACTCCGAGCACTTCACCTCGGTCGCGCCGTCCATCTGGCGGGCGAAATCGTACGTCACCTTCTTGCTGGCAATCGCCCCGTTAAGGCCCTTGATGATGAGGTCGGCCGCCTCGTTCCAGCCCAGGTAGCGAAACATCATCTCGCCCGACAGGATCACCGACCCGGGGTTGACCCGGTCCAGGTTGGCGTACTTCGGCGCGGTGCCGTGGGTCGCCTCGAAGATCGCGTGGCCCGTGCGGTAGTTGATGTTGCCGCCCGGCGCGATGCCGATGCCGCCGACCTGCGCCGCGAGCGCGTCGGAGAGGTAATCGCCGTTGAGGTTGAGCGTGGCAATCACGTCGAAGTCCTCCGGCCGCGTGAGCACCTGCTGGAGCGTGATGTCGGCGATGGCGTCCTTGACGATGATCTTGCCCGCCTTCTGCGCGGCCTTCATCTCGTCGTTGGCCGCCGCCTCGCCTTGGGCGGCCTTGGTCTTTTCCCAGATCGCCCAGGAATACGTCTGCCCGCCGAACTTCTTGTCCGCCAATTCGTAGCCCCAGTCGCGGAACGCGCCTTCGGTGAACTTCATGATGTTGCCTTTGTGTACGAGGGTCACGCTCTTACGCTTCTGGGCGACGGCGTACTCGATGGCCGCTTCGACGAGCCGGCGCGTGCCGATCTTGCTGACGGGCTTGATGCCGATGCCCACTTCCAGCGGCGAATCGGCGTAGCCGGTGGCGTTCTCGGCGTGGGTTTCCGGGGCGTCGCCGTGGACCCATTCGGCGGTGGCGGTCGAAGTGCCGAAGCGGATTTTCTTGAAGTCCGCCGGGAACGTCACGGCCAGGAACTCAAGTACCTTCTGCGCCTCGCCGGTGCCGGCCTGGTACTCGATGCCGGCGTAGATGTCCTCGGTGTTCTCGCGGAAGATGACCATGTCGACCTTCTCCGGCCGCTTCACGGGCGAGGGCACGCCGCTGAAATACTGCACGGGCCGCAGGCACACGTAGAGGTCGAGCAGTTGGCGCAGGGCGACGTTGAGCGAGCGGATGCCGCCGCCAACGGGCGTGGTGAGCGGCCCCTTGATGCCCACCAGATAGTGGCGGAACGCCTCGACCGTCTCATCTGGCAGCCAGTTGTCGAACTGGTCCTTGGCCGACTGTCCGGCGAACACCTCGAACCAAGCGATCTTCTTCTGGCCGCCGTAGGCTTTCTCGACCGCCGCGTCGAGCACGCGCACGCTGGCAGCCCAGATGTCCGGCCCCGTGCCGTCACCGCGGATGAAGGGGATGACGGGCTGGTCGGGAACCTGGAGTTTGCCGCCGGAAATCGTGATGGTTTCTCCGGTGGTCGGGGCGGCGGGGGCGGTGGCCATAAAGGGTGCTTGTAAAGGATTGTTTTACGAAACGCAAAGAGGGCTGCAACCAAACACCTTTTCCCTCTCAAAGCCAAAGAAAAATCGCCGGTGCCAGACGCGTGTTTTTCCTTTGACCGACCGCGTGTCTGCGCCATGCTCGCGCGGATGGTCCACACGACGTTCGACGCCCTGGCACCGCCGCACTCCGCGCCGGTGGCCGCGTCGCCGTTTTCCTGGCAGTTCCCGCGCTGGAACGTCAGCCGTCACGCGGCCACCTTCCGCGCGGCGGACGCGTTCGTGGTCTCGGTCCAGAAGAGCGGCCGGACGTGGGTGCGGGTGTTCATGGCGGCGTACTTCGCCGGACGCGGCGCGCCCGCGCCGGTATACACCCACGACCTCTGGGAGCACGTCACCAAGGGCTGCACTGGCGAACGGCTGCGCGGCAAGTGGCTCATCCCCCGCGCCGACGCGGCGTGCAAGCCCATCCTGCTCGTGGCGCGCGACCCGCGCGACTTGATGGTGTCGCTTTTCTTCCACCTGCAACGGCGGGCGCGCACCTACCGCGGGGACCTGCCGGCGTTGCTGCGTCACCCGGTCTACGGGGTACGCTCGGTGGTGGCCATCATGAACCGCTGGCTCCGCGAATGGGATCGCCCCGGCCACCTGCACCTCTTCCGTTACGAGGACGCCCGCACGGACCCGGCGGCGGCGTTTGCCCGGGCCGTGCGTTTCCTGCAGCCGGAGATGGAACTCGACGAGGAGGCGCTGGAGCGTGCGGTGGAGATCGCCAGCTTCGAGAACATGCGGCGGCTGGAAACGGGTGACTCCCACGCGCAGGGAGCCGAACTCGTGGCCGGCCTCAAAGGGGAAGCCCTGCGCCCGTGCGATGACCGCGACCTCGACAGCTACAAGGTGCGCCGCGGCAAGGTGGGCGGGTACGTGGATTATCTGGACGCGACGGACATCGCGTTCCTCGACCGCGAGATCAAGGCGCTGGACCCGCGCTATGGTTATCAGGAATAGATCCTATGAACCGCACAAATCCTGTAAGAAAGCGTGTGAGAAGCCCCCGCCGCAGGCGTCGTCACAGATGGTAGGGATGGCTCTCCGAGCCGTTCCCTGTTTTGGATTGGAATGACCGCGCCCATCCTTCGACGTTCCTTTTGCCAGAAAATCTAGGGAGCGGCTCGGAGGGCCATCCCTACCATCTGTGACGACGCCTGCGGCGGGCTGCCCAGACACTTCTCACCCGTTTTCTGAGACCTATAAAGCCGGTGGCACCACCCACAAAGGGTCTGCCGATGATCTCAGTCAAAGCTTCAGCTTTTGCAGGACGCCCACCCCCCGACGCGGTTTGGCGGCGCGCTTGGCGCACTGGGCAGGTTGGTAGCCGGTCATCGTCTGGCTGATGATGGCCCGGAGCGCGGCATGGGTCACCGGCTTGAGGACCACCGCGTCCAGCGCGGGTGAAGGCGTGCGGGTTTCCTCCCCGCTGTAGCCGGTGAGCAGGATGACGCGCGTCCCCGACGAGATCCGCTTGATCTCGGCCGCCAGTTCCTCGCCCTGCATGTGCGGCATCGCCCGATCCGTGATGACCAGATCGAACGTCTGCGCTTGAAACTTCTCCAGTGCTTCGCGGCCATCCAGGGCCGTCTCTACCATGTGCAGGTCGTGCGCGAGGTAATGCCGCAGGATGTTGACGAACACCGGCTGATCGTCCACGACCAGGACCCGCCAGGGACGCTGGACCTCGAGTCCCGCCACTTCGGCCGGAGCCGCGGCGGCTGTCGGCGGCGGCTGGAAGGGCAGCAGGAAGGTGAACGTGGTGCCCAGGCCGGGGGTGCTTTGCAGGTCGATGCGCCCGCCGTGGCGCTGCATCGTGCCGTAGACCATCGCCAGCCCCAGCCCCGTGCCCTTCTGGCCCTTGGTCGTAAAGAAGGGCTCCAGGCAGCGCCGGCGCGTTTCCTCGTCCATGCCGGTACCCGTGTCCTGGACCTCCAGCGCCACTTCCTGGCCCTGCGTGCGCGTGCGCAGCGTGATCTCGCCCCCGCGCGGCAGGGCGTCCACCGCGTTGAAGATCAGGTTGGTGAGCATCTCGCGCAACTCCGCCGCGTCGGCCAACAGCACGGGCAACTCCGGCTCCAACTCCATGTGCAGCCGGATCGTCACCCCCTGGCCGAGCGCCTGACCGTGCCACCGTGGACGCGTCAACGCCACGGCCTGTTCGACGAGCGCGTTCAGCTCCACCGGCCGCCATTCCTGGTCGTGGTCCGCTTGCCGAAAGATGCTGCGCAGCCGTCCGAACATCCGCGCCGCGTCCTGCGCCGCCGTGATCACCGTGCCCAGGAACTCGTCCGATTTCGCCCGGTACGGCGTGTTCTCCAGTTCGCTGAGCAGCAGCTCGCTGTAGCCGAGGATCAGCGACAGCGAATTGTTGAAGTCGTGCGCCAGCCCCGCCGCCATTGAGCCGAGGGCGCTCAGGCGTTCGTGCTGGATGACCTGCTGCTGGGTCGAGCGCAGTTGGTGGAGGGTGTCCTCCAGCTGCGAGAGGGTTTGCCGCAACTCGCCGGTCCGCTCGCGCACGGTGTCTTCCAGCACGTCGTTCTGCCCGGCGAGCTGGCGGTGTTGGGCGCGGAGTTGGAGGAGGTGGCGGATGCGCAGGAGCGCCTCGATCTGGTCAAAGGGTTTGGTCAGGAAGTCCGACGCCCCGGCCAGCAACGCCTGGTGCTTGCTCTCGGTGTTCACGTCGGCGGTGAGCACAAGGACGGGCAACACATCGTCCGGCGGGATGACCTGCTTCAACCGCGCCATGATCTCGAAGCCGCTGACGAAGGGCATCATCAGGTCGAGCAGGATCAGGTCGGGCTGGAACTCGTGGAAGACGGCCATCACCTGCCGGGAATCCGACACGCACCGCAGCCGCGTGTAACCGGCGGCCGTCAGGATGTAGTCCAGCAAGGCGACGTTGGCCACCTCGTCGTCCACGATCAAAATTTTCATCCCGTTGAAGCGATTGGAAGCAGTCATAAGTAGAGAAGAGGTAGACAGCCGAACTAACCGAGGTGCCGGTTGGACGGGTTGTCCTTGATGTAGAGCAGCGTGCAGGCGGCCTGGCCGGGCCGGCTCGCCGCAGACGGATGCCCCGGGGTGGTTTCGCGCACGACGGTCGCCCCGGCGCGGCTCAACGGCAAACGCACCCAGAACGTGCTCCCCCGGCCCGGGACCGTTTTGACGCCGACCGTCCCGCCCATGGCTTCGGTCAGGCGCTTGGACAAAGCCAGTCCCAAACCTGCGGCTTTCGCCCCGGGGAGTTCCACGGTGATGCCGCGCTCGGCGGCGAGCGGGCGGATGAGGTCCAGGGTCTCGCCGACGGCCTCCGATACGCGCATGGGTTCCAGCGACAACTGTGCTTCGTTCCTGGGGAGAGGAAGAGTCATCTGAAAAGAGCCCCGGTTTTCACACCCGCGCGGGGGGAGCACAGAGGGCGTTGAGCATCTCGGACACGCATTCGACGAGCTTGGCCATGGTCACCGGCTTGGCCAGCACGCGCGAGCCGCCGGAATACACCGGCCTGGCAGCCTCGCCCTCGGTCAGGAGGCTGGTCATGAACACGACGGGCACGTTCTTCAACCCGGGCACGGCCTGTAGACGCCGGGCCACGTCGCCGCCGTTGAGTCCGGGCATCTGGACATCGAGCAGGATAAGGTCGGGTCCGAAGACCCCGGCGGTGGTCAGGGCGCGGGTGGGATCGTTAAGTTCGTGCACTTGGAAACCCCCGTGCCGTTCGAGGGTCAACCGCACCATGCGCGTGGACGATGGATCGTTGTCGATCACCAAGACTCGTTTCGTGGCACCTTCTCTCATAGCGTGTAGCAAACGATGATTCTCATTGAAAGATTTTGCCGGCGCGAGCTGCCAGCGGACCCCGGCCGGGGGTTACCGGTTACCCGCGCCGCGGCTCTGCCCGAGTAGTAAAGCAAACCGCCTGCCTGCTGCGGAGGGGAATTCAGCCCAATTCCGGGGGAGGAAAAAACCCCAGCTAAATGCGCGTTGTGGGGTATATACCCCATGGCCACCTTGAGATGAACCGCTACTAGTTTTCCTATAAAGACCTCATCCTCATTTTCTGACGCCAAGACGGTTCGCGTGGTCATTGTCGATGACCACCGGGCCGTGCGTGAACTGCTGGTATCCTGCCTCCAACGGCCAGGGTTGACGCCGTTTGAAGTGGTGGCCGAGGGCGGCACCGGTCAGGAAGCGGTGGATCTGTGCACCAAACACCGCCCGGATCTGCTCCTGCTGGACGTGG
The DNA here is from genome assembly GCA_964245885.1 of uncultured Chthoniobacterales bacterium. Classification (GTDB taxonomy): domain Bacteria; phylum Verrucomicrobiota; class Verrucomicrobiia; order Chthoniobacterales; family SZAS-18; genus CAHJWO01. The sequence goes on from CAXTOX010000029.1 coordinate 33,356, forward strand.
TGCTGCCCGGGTTCAACGGGGTGGAGGTGTTGAGCCGGCTGCGGCGGCGGCTGCGGGGATTGCGGGTCGTTTTTTTCTCGGGCTGCACGCAGGAGCAGCTCATCGCGCAGGCCGTGGCCCTGGGCGCGGACGCTTACGTACTCAAGACGCAGTCGCTGCAAACGCTTGTGGACGCGATCGAGAGGGTCCGGCGCGGCGGCAAGTATTTCGACCCGGCCTTGATCCAGATGAACGCCCGCATGGCGATCCTGCCCGGCTGGCAGATCCTGACCGCCCGCGAACAGCAGGTCGCGCGGCTCGTGGCCGAGGGCAAATCCACCAAGGAGGCGGCGGTGATCCTAGGCATCAGCGCCAAGACGCTCGACAAGCACCGCTCCAGCATGATGCAGAAGCTCGACCTGCACGACGCCGTCTCGGTGACGCGCTACGCCATCCTCGCGGGGCTGACCTCGCTGGATTGAGCCGACGCGCCTGCGGCGGGTTGCGGGTTGCGGGTTGCGGTGCGGCCTGCGGCCACGTTGCGAGTTGCGGTGCAGGCTGCGCCTGCGTTGCGGTGCGGCCTGCGGCCACGTTGCGAGTTGCTGCCAGAGGCGCGCCGCGCAGTAGATGGAAGGCTCCCCAACGCGCCGTAGGCGCATCGCAACGGCACCGCAGGCCACCCCGCAACCCGCAACGCTCCCGCAGGGAGCACCGCAACGGTGCCGCAGGCACCGCTCCCTCACTTCGCCACCTTCTCCACCCCGGTCTTGCGCAGCAGGTTCTGCCCCGTCATCTCCGGCGGGCGTTCGATCCCGAGCAGCGCGAGCAAGGTCGGGGCCACGTCGGCGAGGATGCCGTCGTCCACCTCGATGCCCGCCGCGTCGGCCGCCACGTAGAGGACGTGTACGAGGTTAGTCGTGTGCGCCGTGTTGGGCGAGCCGTCGGCGTTGCGCATGAACTCGCAGTTGCCGTGGTCCGCCGTCACCAGCGCCTTGCCGCCGAGTTCCAGGACGCGTTCGATGACCTGCTGCACGGCGTCGTCGATAGTTTCCACCGCCTGGACCGCCGCGGCGACGACCCCGGTGTGCCCGACCATGTCCGGGTTGGCGAAATTGAGGATCACCAGATCGTAGTGGGCGAGGTCCTGGAGGACTTCCGCCGTGACCTTCGCCGCGCTCATCTCCGGCTGGAGATCGTACGTGGCGACCTTCGGCGACGGGATGATGCGGCGCTCCTCTTCCGGGAACGGCGTTTCCACCCCGCCGTTGAAGAAATAGGTCACGTGCGGGTATTTCTCCGTTTCGGCGATGCGCAGTTGGCGCTTGCCCGCCTCCGAGACGACCTGCCCGAGGATTTTCTCCAGGGTCTGCGGCGGAAAAACGTGCGGGCAAGCGTAGCTCGCGTCGTACTGCGTGAGCGTGACGTAATGCACCCGCGGCCAGTGCCCGCGCTCGAAGCCGACGAAATCCTCGTCCAGGAACGCCGCCGAGAGCTGCTTGGCGCGGTCGGAGCGGAAGTTGAAGAAAAACACCACGTCGCCGTCGTGGACCCGCGGTTCGCCGGCGGCTGGCGGGGGGAAAACCATCGGCGGCAAAAACTCATCGGTCGTGCCGGCGTCGTAGAGCGGCCGGACGGCGTCGGTGGGGTCGAGCGCGCAGACCGTGCCCTTGCCGCAGACGATGGCGTCCCAGGCGAGCTTGGTGCGCTCCCAGCGGTGGTCGCGGTCCATCGCGTAGTACCGGCCGATCACCGTCGCCACGCGGGCGTCGCACGCGCTGATGGCCGTCTCGAATTCTTCCAGGTACCTGGCCCCGCCGGTGGGTGAGGTGTCGCGTCCGTCGGTGAAGGCGTGGACGTTGATGTCCCTGGCCCCGGCGCGGTGCGCGATCTTGACCAGGGCGATGAGGTGGTCGATGTGGCTGTGGACGCCGCCGTCGCTCAACAGGCCGAGCAGGTGCAGCCGCCGGCCCGGTTCGGCGGCGCGGGCGAAGGCTTCCACCAGCACGGGGTTGGCCGCCAGTTCGCCGTCTGCGATGGATTTGGTGATGCGTGTCAGGTCCTGGTAAACCACCTGGCCCGCGCCGTGGTT
>CAXTOX010000030.1:0-34397 GCA_964245885.1 uncultured Chthoniobacterales bacterium
CTCCGTGATGGAAAGCGCCTGGGTGGTCGGCAGGAGCGCCGCGAACAGGCTGGCCGACACGCCGTCCTCAAGGTTTTCCAGGTACGCCGACAGCCCGGTGACCAACCACGGCGGCGGCGGCGTGTACGTCTCGCCCGCCCGCGTCCGGTCGTGGCCGCGGTAGGCGATTTCGAGCAACAAGCCGCGCACGAGTTCGTCGCGGATGCGCGTGCCGCGGCCGACCTCACCGATGAGCAGGTCCAACTCGATCTTCAAGCCGGCCCCGGTCTGGCCGAGCGTCCAGCGGACGGGTGGCCGGTTGTCCGGGTTGCTGCCTTCCGGCGCACGCAGGTCGATGACGATGGGGATTTGCCATTGGTCGTGCAGGCCGAGCGCCGACAGCAGCCCCGTCTTCGTATCCTCGCCGAGCGCCCCGACCGCCCCACGCAACGAAGCGTCCCGGGCGTAAACGACGAACTGCTTCGAGCGGCTGAAACTGCGCGGGAGCACGTCCAGCGCCTCCGCCGAGCGCCCGCCGCCCGCCAGTCCGCACGCTGCGAGGAGGCCGACGCACACCCACCGGCGGGCAACGGAAAGCGCGGGCATACACCGGGACTCCTACCGGCCGCCGGGTTTGCTGACCATCTCCACCGACTTTTTGTGGAACGTGATGGATTCCAGCTTGGCGATCAGGTTCTTGTCCCGGTCGAGCACCCTCCAGAGCGGGGCGAACATCCCGCCAAGGTAGGGCATGAGCTTCGCGGGGATCTTGACCCGTCCGAAACTACCCGCCACCGGTTGCGCAACCAGTTGCCCGTTCTGGATGGCCACGGAGTCCACCGTCGTCGCGTAGAGCGGGAAGCCAAAAATCGACTGGACGTAGGTGATGCGCACGAAACCTTCGTCGAACCGCACGTAAGCGCGCTCGAACTTCAACGGCGTCACTCCGGACGACGAGTTGGGTTTGCCGTGAATGGTGGATTGCAGGAACGCGTTCACCTTGTCCTCGGAGTACGCCAAGCGGCTCGCCGCCGGCTGGGTCACCATGCCCTCCATGTCGTCGGTGATCGTCGGGGCATCCATCGCGGCCTCTTTGCTGATCTCCGGGATGTCGTCCGGTGGCTGGATCATCACCCCCACCAGCCCGAGCACCGCTGCGATGAGCAGGCTAAGAAACAGGTTCCTGAGCCAGCGCAGGCCCGACCCGCGCCGGGGGCTGACCATCTTGCGCACCCGCTCCTGGACCACGACGGGGTCCGCTCGTTTGGTCGCCTCCGGTGGCAGGAGGCTGCGGTCGAGCTTCGCGCCGCAGTTATGGCAGTAGACGCGCTCGGGCTCGTTCTCGAAGTTGCACTGTTTACAAACCAGCGTGGTGGTAGCCATGAAAAAAAGGATGAAGGAGATCGCGGGATGCGCCAGCCCTGCCTCAGGCCGCGCCGCCGGTCTTCGGAGGCGTTCCGCTCGGTTTTGCCGGTTCGGACTTGGCGGCCGGCGCGGGTGTCGGCGCCGCGGCTGGCTTGCCTGTATCAGCAGGTTTCGCGCTTTCTCGACCGCTGGCGGCGGGCGCGTCTTTTTTGGCCGCTTCCTTGTACTTGTCGCTGCGGTAGTCCGTGATGTAGAAACCGCTGCCTTTGAAAATCAACCCGGCTCCGGTGCCGAGCTGCCGCTTCACCTCGCCGTGGCCCCACTCGGCCAGGCGGCAGCGTCCCTCGGGGCACTCGCGGAAGTGCGGGTCCTTCATGGACTGCACGGCTTCAAAACTCTGCTCGCACTTGGTGCAGAAATATTCGTAGGTGGGCATGGGCGTGGGAGGGGTCGGAAAAAGCCAGACACCCATAGCAGAATAGCCCGGACGCGGCAATTGAGGAGTTGACTGAAGCGGGCTGACAAAGGATAAGTACCGCGAAAAATTTTCGGCCCGCCCGGGCTACTTTATGCTCAATCCTCATTCCTTACGCCTTCTCCTGCTGCCTCTCGTCGTCTGCTTCCTAGCTGGCTGCGGTGACGACGATGCCCGGTTCGGCGGCAACACGGAGTACATGCACGGCCTCAACGGCAACCGGGTCGCGGCGAACTATAATCAGCACACCCAGGCCAACGACTCGGTGTCGTACTGGGATGGCGACGGCGTGCCCGGCGCGCCCCGCATCGAGGTCCACCTCGGCGAGCAGCGCGCGTACTATTACAAGGGCGACCAGCTCGTCGGCGTCTCGCAGGTGTCCACCGGCCGCGAAGGCCACGACACGCCGCCCGGCACCTTCAAGGTGCAGCAAAAGGACAAGGACCACCGCTCCAGCCTGTACGGCGACTACGTGGACGCCAACGACCAGACGATCGTCGTCAAGGGCAACGTCGAGAACGGCAAGGACCCGCGTCCTCCCGGCACGGTGTTCCTGGGCGCGTCCATGCCGAACTTCCTGCGCGTGAACGGCGGCGTCGGGATGCACGAGGGCTACCTGCCCGGCGTGCCGGCCAGCCACGGCTGCATCCGGATGCCCGGGTTCATGGCGCTGAACTTTTTCAACAACACGCCGGTCGGCACGCCCGTGACGATCTCCAAGGATTGAGCGGCGTCGCGCCAACGCTCTGATTGTGATGGCAGACACCCTTCCGCTGGAGATCAGCGTGGCGGAAACTCGCGACAAGCTGGCCACCAGCGAGTCGGAACGTCCGAGGCTGATTGACGTGCGCGATCCAGACGAGTTCACGTACTGCCAGCTTCCAAACGCGGAACTGATCCCGTTGGCCACGGTTCCGACCGATGCTTCCGGGAAACTGGCCGACAAAGCAGCGGAGATCATCGTCTATTGCCATCACGGGATGCGCTCCATGCAAGCCGCAGGACAACTGCGCGCACTGGGTTACACCAACGTTCGCAGCATGGCCGGAGGGATCGACCAGTGGTCACGCGAGGTCGACCCGAGTGTTCCCCGGTATTGAAGCCTCTCTGACGACCTTCGTTCGCGAGAACCTTGTGTCAAGCGCTCCAAGCTACTCGATGGGATCAATCCCCGCCCAAATCCGGTAGCCGTCCAGCTCTTCGTAAGTCACTTCCTCCCGGCCGACCAGAATCCATTCGTCGCGCTCGAAGGCCTCCCTCGCCAATGGGAAATGCCCGATGCCGAAGCCTGCGTCGCCATCCAAGCTGCCCATCGACAACCGTGCGGATTGGGCTTGCGCGGGAAGCTTGGTGAAACGGTTGGCGTAGCTGCGAAGATGAACCGCGTGTTCGTCGAGAACCAGCACTTTGCAAACGCGATACTGGCCATTGGAGTCACGGCAGGCGTAGAGTCCGCCGACGAGGATGGATGCGGGCATCTCTGGTTTAAATCGTCGTTTCGCCGTTCTCGTTGCGCACGCGTGCTTCCACCTTCAGACGCAAGGCGTTCAGCGCGATGAACCCGGCGGCGTCGGACTGGTTGTAAGCCTGCGTCGGATCGGCTTCCATCGTGGCGATGTGCGGGTTGTACAGGCTCACCGGACTGCGGCGACCGGCGGCGATGATGTTCCCCTTGTACAATTTGACGCGCACCTCGCCGGTGACGTTCTTCTGGCTCTCGGTCACCAGCGCCTGCAAGGCGAGCCGCTCCGGCGCGAACCAGAACCCGTTGTAGACCAACGTGCTGTATTTCGGAATCAGCCCGTCGCGCAGGTGCATGACCTCACGGTCCATCGTCAGCGATTCCATCTGCCGGTGCGCGAAGTGCAGGATCGCGCCGCCGGGCGTCTCGTAGACCCCACGGCTCTTCATCCCGACAAAACGGTTTTCGACCATGTCGACCCGGCCGATGCCGTGCTCGCCGCCCAGTCGATTGAGAGCCTCCATCACCTCCAGCGGTCCCATGGCCGCGTAATCACTCTGCCCTTCCCCCTGGATGCCGACGCAATTGCCCACCTCGAAACGCAGCCCCACGGTTTCGGCGCGGTCCGGCGCGTCCTCGGGCGAGACGCTGAGTTTGTACATGTCGCGCGACTCCGGCGCGCTGGCGTCGAACCACGGGTCTTCCAGGATGCCGCTCTCGAAGGAGATGTGCAGGAGGTTGCGGTCCATCGAATACGGCTTCTTGGCGCTCGCGGCGACGGGGATGCCGTGCTTTTCGGCGAAGGCGATCATCTCCGCGCGTCCGGGGAACTGCTCGCGGAACCGCTCCTGCCGCCAGGGCGCGATCACCTCGACCTCCGGCGCGAGCGCGGCGGCGGTCAGTTCGAAGCGCACCTGGTCGTTCCCCTTGCCCGTCGCGCCGTGGGCCACCGCCTGCGCGCCGTCCGCGCGGGCGATCTCGACCATGCGCTTGGCGATAAGCGGCCGGGCGATGCTCGTACCGAGGAAATATTGCCCCTCGTAGAGCGCGCCGGCTTGGATCATCGGGAAGATGAAATCGCGCGCGAACTCCTCCCGGAGATCGTCCACCTGGCAGCGGCTCGCGCCGGTCGCGAGCGCCTTCGCTTCCAACCCATCGAGTTCCTCCCCCTGGCCGACATCCGCGCAGAAAGCGATGATTTCCGCCCGGTACGTTTCCTTGAGCCAGCTCAGGAGAACCGACGTGTCCAAGCCGCCCGAGTACGCGACAACGATTTTCATAGTTTGCGAAGGTAAAAGCGTCCGCCGCATCCACAATGCGAAAATCTCGGGCCGGCGAGGGTTTCTCGTCCGGCGGTGGACTTTCCGGACGCTTGGTGTAACTCATCGGCCGGGCCGGTTTTCATCGCACCTCGTGACCGCACATTTCACCGCCTGGGATTGGTCCCTCTGCCTGCTGGCGGCCCTGTGCATCGGGATGTCGAAAACCGGCTTCAACGGCGTCGCCCTAGTCAGCGTCGCGCTGATGGCCGGAGTCCTGCCCGCCCGCTCATCGGTCGGCGTGGTGCTGCCGATGCTGATCTTCGCCGACTGTTTCGCGGTCCGCGCTTTCCGTCAGCACACCCAATGGACGGAGGTCCGGCGGGTGCTGCTCCCGGCTCTGCTCGGCGTCGTCGCGGGTGCGGTCGTCCTCGACCGCCTCAGCGACCCGGGACAAGCGACGGATGTTCTCTTCAAGCGGGTCGTGGGCGGCATCGTGCTCGTCCTGACCCTCCTCCAAATCTGGCGCAGCCTGCGGCCCGGCGCGTTCACGGCCGAGGCGCGCGCGGCCGGCCGGCTGCCAGGCTGGGTCATGGGTGGATTGGCAGGGGTCACCACGATGCTGGCCAACGCCGCCGGACCGGTCATGTCGCTTTACCTGCTCGGCCTCGGCTTGCCGAAGATGGAACTGGTCGGCACCAGCGCGTGGATTTTTCTGATCCTCAACCTCTGCAAGGTTCCTTTTAACTACCATCTCGGCCTGATCAACGCCGAGTCCCTGCGCCTAAACCTGATTCTCCTCCCGGGCGTGATCGTCGGGGTGCTGGCCGGGCGCTGGCTGCTGCGCATCGTTCCGCAAAGCGGCTTCCAGCAACTGCTGCTTGCCTTTGCCCTGCTCGCCTCGCTGCGGCTGCTCTGGGGCTGAAACGAATGGTACCGCGGCCCGCCTATTGTCCCTTGCCCCAGAACATGATGTGCAGGGTCTTGAGCACGATCATCGCGTCCAGCCGCAGCGAATAGCGGCGGATGTAGTAGAGGTCGTACTTCAGTTTCTGGAGCGCGTCCTCCTCGTTCTCGCCGTAGGAGTAGTTCACCTGCGCCCAGCCCGTGATCCCCGGTTTGACGAGGTGGCGGAAGTGGTAGCTGGGGATTTTGTTCTCGTAGATCTCCGCGCACCGCACCCACTCCGCACGGGGTCCGATGAGGCTCATGTCGCCGCGCAGGACGTTCCAGAGCTGGGGCAACTCGTCCAGGCGCAGCTTGCGCAGCCATTTGCCGACCCGCGTGATGCGTACGTCGTTCGTGCGTGTGTAGAGGTCGTCCGCGGCGCTCGCCGCGCGGTTTTTCATCGAGCGGAACTTGTAGATGGTGAACGGCTCCGCGCCGCAGCCGACGCGTTCCTGCCGGAAGATGATCGGCCGTCCGTTGTCCCAGAGCACCAAGAGCGCGATGACGCCTAGTAATGGACCCAGCAGGATCAACCCGGCCGCGGCACCCACCACGTCGAACAACCGCTTGCAATGCTGGTACGGCGAACTGCGCGCGAGCTGGAAGCCGAGTTGCAGCGGCCACGACGGATTCAGCGCCTGTACGGGGACCCGCCGCCAGTACGTCTCGTAGAACGTGTCCAGCGTGTAGACCGGAGTCTGTTGAAAATGGATGCGCACCAGACGGTCGCGCAACGCTTCGCCGACCTCGCTCAGCGGCACGGTGACGACGATGCCTTCCACGAACGGCGAAAGTTCCCTCAACTCGGCGAGCACCTCCTCTTCCCGGCTCCGGACGGTGCCGTCGGGAGCCGTTTGTTCAAGGTCGATGAACCGGAGGGTCTGGCGGTTCGTGGAACGCTGGTACGTCGCGAAAAACGCTTGCACGGACGCGCCGGTCCCGACCACGAGGAAGTGCAGGCAGGCCATGTCCGCCCGCCGGCGCACCCCGACCGCGCGGCGGTAAAAAAGCGAGACCGGCGTGAACGCCACGAACCCGAGCAGCAGCGTCCCGCGGCCTGGCTTGACGGGAAATTCGTAGCTCGCGAAAACGTAAACCAGCAACGAGGCGGCGATGAGCGCAGCCCCCATGCCGATCAGGTGCTCGCTCAGATAGGTGAGGCTGAGCATGTCCGTCCGGCGGTCGTATCCTCCGACGATGAAAAGCGTCAACAGGATCGCGCCGAGCGGCCACAGCCCGAGCACGACCAGACGCGGGTCCCATTCGACCTCGAAGCTGCCGGACCTCCACAGGAATACCGCCCCGAAGCAGGCAGCCCACGCCCCCACATCGAGCAGGGCGATCAGGGCAGTCCACACCCACCCGCCGCGCCGCGCGGACGGCAGCGCGGCCGATGCTCGCGCGGATGACAGCGGGAACAATCTTCGCCGTTCGGACGGGTGAGCGACGCTCATGGAGTTGGGGTGGCACGCACTTTTCCGCCACAGGGTCAAAGGATCACGATCACACCCCGGCCAAGGTCGGAAGGCAAGTTTAAAGCGGCAGACCGGCGAGCTTTAGCACCTGGCACGATGAACGGACGACCAACACCCACCGCACGACGGGCGAACAGCCGGACGGTTCAGGGCGGCGCGCCGTCTTGCTCGATGGGGCGGATCAATCCGCGCTCTTCGGGCAGCAGACGGTCCAGCGGGAGGTTTTTTACCACGGCGTGCGCCTCCTTGCCGTAACTCGTCTCCCACAACACCGCGGCGTAGACGGCCCCCTGCCTCGGCTGGAGGCCGCCGGACTTCGCGAGGTCCAGTCCGCTGAAGGCATCCATCGCGGCCAGCGCGTTGTGGAGGCGCAGCTCGGTGAGTGCCAGCGTGACGCGGTGCGCGAGGCTGGCGGGATCGGCCCGCCGCAGGTCGCGGGCGGTGTCGCGGGCGGCGGGAACGTTCTCGTTCCTCAGCGCGTCGAGGTAAGCCAGATCGTTGCGGACCGCGGCATCGTGCGGCCAGCGGGCGGCCATGGCGTTGACGGTTTCGCGCATCTCCGCCGTGTTGCCCGTGGTTTCGAGGACCCGGACGAGTTCATCGTACGCCGGGCGGGCGTCGGGGGCGGCGCGCACCGCCGCTCGGAAGGCGACGGCGGCCGTGTCCACCGCACCGTTCTTGGCGGCGTACTGACCGACGGTGAGAAGTTTGCCAGGGTCCCTCCCCGCCGCGTCCAGCGCCGCCTGCCAGCGCCCGTCGCGGACCTCGGACTCTCCCAACTGGGCGGCGCAGCGTGCCAGGAACATCTGTGAGGTCATCGCGTCTAAAGGGAACTTTTGCGCCTGTACCAGCCCGCGAATCTCCGTCCACCGGCCCAACGCCGCCAAGGCATCAAGGTGCTGCAAGTACAAGGTCCGGTCGCCGGTGGTCCGCGCGAGCGGCAACACCGCGAGAACCTTGTCGTACTCGCCCTTGCCGTAGAGCCACGCGGCGAGCGCCGCGAGGTCCGTTTCGTCTTTGGCTCCGCCGAAGCGGTCCACCGCCGCCTGGATCAGTTCCGCTCGCTTGCCCGGTTCCCGGGCTAGGCGCAGATCGTCGACCAGGAGGTGGTGCTGCGTTTTTGCCAGCGGGTGCGTTTCGATGGCGGCGATGAGGTCCGCCAAGGGCGGCACCACGTCCACGGCGGGCTGGCTGGCCGTGGGGCTGGCGCGCTGTTCCGCGAGGAGGATGAGCGCGGCGAGCGACTCGGGCGAGTGGTCATCACGGGCAACGGCGGTGACCGTTCGCCAGGCGGGCGTCTGGTCCTCCGGGCTGCCGCCCGTGACGGAGAGCAGTACGGTGGCCGCGTCGAGCCGCTCGCGAGAGGGGGTTTGCCCATCGTCGAGCAGCCGTTTGGCCAAGGCCGCCGCCTCGGCGTAATGGCCACTGTGCAGGGCAATCTGCATCCCCAGCAGCCAATCTAGGCGCGTACTTGGCTCGCCGGCCGGCCAGACGCGGCCCAGGAGCGCCGCTGCGGCGTCGGGATCGCCGAGGCTGACCTCGGTCGCCGCGTAGTCGCGCAGGTCAGCGGGAGTCAGCGGCCGGGCCGTTTCGAGTTGCTGCCAGTAGGGGAGCGCCTGGCGGTAAGCACCGGCGCACGTGAGGAAAAACGCCGCCGCGTAGCTGACCTCCGGCTCCAGACGCCAGATCGCGAGGGCATCCTGTACCTTGGTGCGTGCCGCCTCCAGGTTGCCCTGCTCGGTCAGCCGCACCGCCGCGCGGGCGAGACGGCGTGCCTGCCAGGCTTTGACGACGTGGACGGAGGGGCGCGCCCCGAAGGCCACGCCGGTCAGCAGCGCCAACGCGCCAAGCGCGCCGAGCCAACGCGCCCGTCGCTGCCGCCGCTCCCTGGCAGCTTCGCGCACGAGCAACGCATCGTGGGAATCGATGTCGTCGGCCGGCGGCAGGATCGGTCGGGAGGCGGGCATCCGGGGAGGAAGGTGCGGGCAAACTACCTTTTCCAGGTGCCGATGGGAAGCCCCGAGTCGCTCCCATGGCGGCCGGTTTCAGCCGTCGCGGTGCACCAGCGAGTGGATCTCCCTCGTGAAAAGCGCGTCGGCGGCTTCGGGGATCGTCGGCCCGGTGACGAGAAATTCCAGGGTTTGCCGGCCGACGACGGAGCGGCGTTCGAGCACCGCGCGCAGCCGGGCCGCCCGCGACCCCGGCTGGTCGGCTTGTCCCTCCGCACCGCTGATCCCATCCTGCCAGACGACGAAAAATACGTACAGCAGCCGCCCGTGGAAACTGAACTCGTAGCGCCGGACCGGCAAGGTGATCCCGTCGGGAAGCGTCAGCGGCCGGATGCCCCAGTCGGCTGTCTGCTTCAACCCGCTGGCCGTCAAACAGACGTGGGGTTGGTGCATGTCGGCCTGGAGGCTGGACGCGTGGCCGGGCTCCCAGCGGAAGTAAAACAACGTGCAGTCGTCCCGTGCGCCCCCGTCTTCCTCCCGGGTCCACCGGATGGACAGGCCGTGATCGTAGCGCAGCATCCGCGTGGTGCCCTCATCGATGGGCAGCGTCTTGAAACCCGGCGCGTCGGCGGGCGGCACGACCGACCAGCGCGGCAGGATGACCAGTGGCTCGGCTCCCGGCCCGCCGTACCACCAGACGTTGCCGATCTCGACCGCCGCCAGCCAGACGATGGCGACTAGCACGATCCAGCCGGGCATGGGGATCACCGACGAGCGCACCGGTGTGATCGGGGCACCCGCGTCTGCCTGCCGACGACTGCGGGCGAGGATCGTGTTGAGCCAAAGCAAGGCACCGAACACCGTGAAGAGCACGGTGATCCCGGTGGCGTCGTGGTAACGCTCCAAGGCCGCGAGGCCGCTCTGCGCGGCGATCCACACCAGGAAGCTGCTGCGAAGAACGTTTGCCACAAGGGCGATGCCAACCCCTCCGGCCAGGAGCACCGCCCGGCGGGCGGTGCTGAAACGCGAGAGTTCCCCCAGGAACAGGCTGGCCATCAGCGTGGTTTGCAGTGAACGGATGCCGCTGCACGCTTCGTTGACCCCGACGAGCTGGCCGCGCACGCTGATCACGTTGCCCTGTGCGACCGCCGGGATCCCGAGCACCGCCATGCACTCCGAGGCGATGGCCGCCACGCCGCGCATCAACGACTGGACCACGGCCTGCTCGAACTCGCTCGGCCAGGGAACCGCGACGAGGAGAAAGAGGATCGGGACCGCGAGATGGCGCATCCACCCCCACCCTCCGGTCCACAACGCCCACGCGAAGGATAGGCCGACCAGCACGGCCGCATGCAGCCAGTAGACCGAGCGCCAATCTGGATTTGGACCTTCCACCAAACGAACGGGCAGCAGCAGGAACAACCCGGAAAACACCGCAATGGCGAGCAGCCACCCGCCAGGTGGCGCGATGGGTTGGGGCTCCGGCCGGTCCTTCCAACGCAAGGCCAGCAAGGCAAAGGTCAGCGGCGGGACAAACCAACCGTACTCGTACTGCTCGTTGATCGTCCAGTCGACGCGCAACTTGTTCCACAAACACAGCCAGCCGAACAACAGCGCTCCGCCCGCCAACAGCCATCGCCACCGCGACGCGTCAACGGACGTTTGCCGTTTGGCCAAAGGCGTGGAAAGTGAACCTGTGGTTTGAATGGCCCGGAACAATGGGGGGAAAGTTGGATGCGCGCGGAGCGTACGGCGCAATCATCACCAAATTCCCAGCCGAATGCCACGAACAATTCGGCCGGCCACCTGATCCTGACGTGATGGACGACACGCCCCCCCGCGACACGCCCCTCCGACCGGTGAACACCGGCCGCGCGCGGCACCGCCATCCCGAGCGTCTGCCCACCCCGAGCGCACCCGCCTCTGTGTTCGTCTGTGGCTGGCTGCTTGCCGCCGCCTCGGTCGCGATCTTTCTCGCCGCCGGCCCGGCGCAGGGTTCGCTCGGGGTCTTCCTGGTGGGTGCCGGCGCGGTGCTGACATTCTTGCCTGCCCGCGCACGGGTCGAGTGGCCACTCTGGATCGCCGTCGGCGGGTTGCTCATTTGCGCTTCCCTGGCCTTTCTGCCCGCGGGCTGGTTCCCCCTCCCGGAGTGGCGTGCGGCCCTGGGCAACGCCCCCGGCATCCACCTTCCCGCGACCGTGACGCCGGTGCCTTGGGAAACCGGTTTCTGGCTCGCGGTTCTGGCGGTGTCGTGCGTCACCGGACTTTTTGTGCTCGCCCATCCGATCCGCTCCCGGGCGACCTTCGGTGTGGCCTTGGCAGCCGTCATCGTGTGCGGGGTCTACGCGGCACTCTCCATTTACGCGCGACGGACGGGCTGGCACTATCCGTTCAGCGGTGGCGCGACCTTTGGTTTCTTTCCGAACCGCAACCACACCGCAGTCTTTCTGGTGACGGGGAGCATCACCGCGCTGGGGGTGGTGACGATCAGTTTGCGGGAAGGTCGCTGGATTTTGGGCACCCTGAGCGGCGCATGTCTTGCCGCTTGCGTGGCGGGCCTTTTCTTCTATTCGGGTTCGCGCGGCGGAGTGGTGTTTCTGGTCATCGGCACGTTGATCTGGGTCGCCGGATTGAGGGGCACCCACCGCAACGTGCCTCTTTTGGTCTCGGTGGTCGTCCTGGTCGTGGCGTCCGGCGTGCTTTTCCTCGTATCCGGCGGCGAAGCGCGTGCGCGTCTGTTCGGGAAAAACGAAGCGAAGGTTTCCGCAAAACCGACCGGGACCACCGCCGCAGAACACGCCCCGGCCGAGCCACAGACCGGCGAAGATCATGACACGCCGTTGGACTTTCGCATGTTGATCTACCGGGACACTGCGGTCGTGATCCGGGAGGCACCGGTGTCCGGAACGGGTCTGGGGGCATTCGCACCCGTGTTCGCTCAGTACCGCCGGGCCTCCCTCTCAGGGTCGGTTGCGATCCATCCCGAGAGCGATTGGCTAATGTTGACCGCGGAGGCAGGGATTCCGGCGCTGGTCTGCGCGGTGTTAGCGGTCGGCTTGCTGCTCTTGCGCTTACGCGGCGCGCACGAGCACCCTTTCTGGCCGTTGCGTTGGGGCTGCGCGGCGGCGGCGGCAACCGCTTTGCTCCACGGCGTGGTGGACGTTCCCACCCACCGGGTGGCGCTCGGATGGTGGATCCTTCTGCTCGCCGCGTTGGGACTCCAAACTGGTCGGAGCCGCACGGAAAAAAGCTCGTCGGTTCAACGCGTGCTCTTCGTGCTCGGCGGACTGGGTGCTCTCGTCCTGGGCGTCCAATTGATTCGCGCCGAGTGGTTCGGCGCGGCGCCGCTGCCACCCTTTGCGGCCGGCAAAGCCCGGGAGGAGATTGTCGCGCTGGCCGACCGCGCGGACGCCGTCGCGGCGCTGGAACGAGCTCAAACGGCCGTCGGCACCACGCCGCTGTCCGCGCCGCTCTACTACCAGCTTGGCGTCCTGCTTCTTCGTTTCGAGGATTCGGACGCCGAGGCAGACCGAGCTTTTGCGGTGCAGCGGACTTTGAACCCAAACTGGCCCAATGTTCCTCTGGTCCAAGGCGACGCCTGGATCACGATCGATCCGAAACGGACGGTCGCCCTCTGGCTGGAGGCGCTCGACCGCCAGACCCGGATCGACCACGCCATCACACCCAAGTCAGAAGGTCCTGACGGGTACTACCGCAGCTTGCTCGTCCGCGCCGGGCAGCAGCCAGAGATCCAGCGGGGACTCGCCGTTGCCGCCACGCGCAGTCCGAAGTTCCTGCTGGCCTGGCTGGACGCCGCCCCATCGTCGATGGTTCGTGAACAGTTGCCCGCGTTCGCGAAAGAAGCGACGCTCTTAAATCTTTTTCCCGCGCCACAACGCGAGAAATTCCTGCTGACTTGGTACACCAAGGGCGACCGCGAGGCGCTTTCGGGCTTTCTGAGTGAACACCCGGAGTGGCAACCCGCCGCCTGGGATCTCAAATTGCGCCAGTCCCTCGCGGACCATCAGTTCGAAACGGTCGTGCGGGACACGACGGCGCGCTATCACGTCTCGCTTGCACTGCCTGATGTCGTCGGACCAGAGGACCGGCGCGAGACCGCCGAGATTCCGGTCAACGATCCGGTGCAAATGTTTGAAACCTACTGGCGGAACGGGAACGCGGTCTCGGCCCGCCGTGCCTTGGCAGAGGCGACCAGCGCGACGGATGGGGCCGTCATCAACCCGGAACTCTGGCGGCTTAAAGCGGCTCTTGCAGTACGCGACGAGGCGTGGTCCGACGCTTGGGACAACCTCAGCAGATACCTGCGGTCGAGCGGCCAGGATCCGGCCATTCCTTGAACTTTGCTGCGATCTCAGCCGGCGCACGCGCCCATCAAAAAAGGCGGAGCCTTGCGGCTCCGCCCTGTGCTCAAGTGCGACCAGGATCGTTCGTTATGCCCGCACCCTGCGCCGGAACACCACGGCAACTCCCACCAAACCTAGGCTTAACATCATCCAGGTGGAGGGTTCGGGGACGGTGACCGCGTAGTTGTTAAAGATCAAAGTGTTGGCACCGGGATTTGCAACGTTGTCGTTCCAGGTTGCAGCCACCTGTCCTAAGGTGGCAGAATTATTGGCACCTAGCGAAACGTTGCTCGCGAGGACCAGCGTCGTTCCACCCGTGGGTGTCAGAGCGATGCTGAACTGGTTGGTGGTCACATTGACGGAAATCGTCAAGTGATAATAAGCGTCGCTGAGCAGACCATTGCCCGTCGTTGTCTGAGTGCCACCGTTGACCGTGTACCGCACCGCCAAAGTCGTGCGCAGATTGTTGGCATCATCAGAGGTCGTGGGCACGAAGTCCACGCTGAACAGGTTAGCCCCCGCTGTGTTGCGGAAAGTCCACGCGAAGCTTTCGTTGTTCGGGTACGTCGCTCCCGAGCGCGTGATCGCCATGTCAACGTTGAAAGCGTACGCGCTGGTCGCCCCCAACGTGAAGGGGCGGTAAAGAAACACCGGACTTGCGCTGGGCACCACGTTATTACTCAGCCCAAGCCCACCGAGATAAGCGACGTAGTCGGAGGCGGGAACACTGTAGTTCGAAATCGTGCCAACATAATCTGGTTGATTATCGTCGTTGGTAGTCCACCCGTTCTGAGCGCTGAGGGTGTTCCCGCTCAGGTACCCTTGGCTGGCGTCAAAATTGGTGCTGTAGCCCTGGCCGCGGGCAACCGATCCCACGGTAAGGAGTACCGCCGCCAGGATCGAACCGGTCGCTAGCTTCGACAAAGACCCTGACGTTTTTTTTAACAGTTTCATCACTTTTTAGGAAAAACGTGAGGACGAAGGGAATCAGTTGGCGCTGACGATCGGCTCAGGATCGGGGTCAACAGGGACAACAACCGGACCCGGGCGCGGCCTGATGGTCAAAGCAGACGCGGAGTTCGTAAATAGAGCGACGCCGACCAGGAGCAGGGCAGCCAGAAAAAGGTTTTTCGTCATGGTAGGAATTGGCTGGTGGTAGCGGGGATAACGGCGACCGGTGGGTCCAAAGAACGCCGCGATCTTTGTTGTCCACGACGCCAATGTCAATAGAGAATCTCACGGATCTTTCGCACGGTTTGTCATACTGGCCAGGCCGAACGCCGACCGGCGTGTTTCTGCTGGCGTCGCCGAGCATTTTCGCGTACACCCGGCTCATCCTGGCGGAAGTCTTCGCTGCGCTTTTTTCACTCGGAGCAAGCGCGCACCCGATGTTTCAGAGTTCCCCATCTCCCGCTACAAAAAGGCCGGCGTCCCGCCTGATCTCGTTGCTGGGCCATGCGGCCTTGTTCGCGGCTGCTTGTACGTCGTCGCGCGCCCAGAGCGTCAACACCGTGCGGGACAATGAATTTCGCTCCCGCTGGGCGGACTACCAGGTGGACCGGCCGCAAAACAGCAGCGCCACCATGTCGCAGACCACCAGCGACGAACAGGCCGGGCTGCTCAGCGCCTTCGGCAAGTCCTTCGCCGACATCCTGCGCAACGGCCCTCTCCAGACAAGGGCCAACTTTTCCGCCGGCTGGGAATACTCCAACGAGACGCTGCAAGCCAACAACCGGCCGGGCACCTCGGACAGCAGCGCCTTCCTCGCGCCCGGCATCGGGGTGGTTTACAACAACCAGTTCGGCCCGGCCACCGTCTCGGCCCGGTATTCGGCGGGGTACGTCTACTACCTCGATCCATCCTACGTCGCCGCCAAACGGGGCGGCGGCATCTTCTCGCAGACCGCCGGGCTCGACGTGCAGGCCGAGGGGGTGCGTTCCTCTGTCGCTTCCGGCACCAGTTTCTCCTACGGCGATGGCAACGACATCGAAAGCGGCACGCTGCGCACCCAGTTGTCGCTGAGCGAAACGGCCACCGCCAGCTATGTCCTGACGACCTTCACGCGCCTCGGCGCGACCGCCGGCGGCAGTTATTCCAGCTACGCCGGCGGCGGCGTGAACAACACGGACACCGTCAACGACACCGCCAGCGTCTATATAGAGTACGCCTACTCGCCGAAAACCCGCGGGCGGTTCGAGGTGGCGGCCGGGCAGCAGCTCCAGAGCAGCGACGGCACCGGGGGCAGCACCGCCGACCGCTATTATTATCAGGCGCTCGTCTCGGGCGATTACCTGCCGACGCCGAAGCTTAACCTCAGCGTCGGCGTCGGCTACGGCATCCAGGAGGATTCCTCGGTGCTCGGCCGCGGACGCAGCGGTTCGCATCCGATCTACCGGATCACCGCGCAGTACCTGCCCACGCCCAAAACGACCGCTTCGCTCCGTTTTGGTTACGAGGGCGTCGACGTGGCCCCCAGCCTCGAACTCCAGGTCCACTGGCAATTCCGGGTGACAACCTCCGCGAGCCTCTCCGTCTACCAGACCAACAACTACTCGACCTACGAGGTGGACCAGAATCTCCTCACGCGCGGAGTCCTGGTCTCTCTCCAGCAACGCGTGTTCGGGCGCGTCGACCTCGCGCTCTCCTCCGGGGTGGAGCAGTCGGAAGGTTACGGCCGGCTGGTGGCGGGCCAACAGCCCTACAACGAGGACCCGTACCTTTTCGCCGGGGTGTCCCTCCTCTATGAGATCAACTCGTACCTGGCCTTTCAGGCGTACTATCGCGGGTACACCGGCCAGGCGGGTGCCGTGACCGACCAGAACGGTTTGCGCTCCCGCGCGTCGGCGAGTTTACGTTTGACTTTCTGAGGGTTCCGCACACACTGGCCCACCCTTCGGATGAACGACCACCGGCCTCCGCTCGCTCTTCCGGCGACGATCCTGATTTGCATGGCGTTGCACGCCTCCGCGCAGAATCCCATCCCGCCCCCTCCCCTGCGCGCTCCGGGCACGCGCACGCCTGCGACCACCGCCCCCGCCGTCGCGGGGCCTGCCGCCTCCACCGCACCCGCCGCCGCTCCCGTGGGCGCACCGAGCACGGCCTCGACGAACTCCGCGGCCAGCGGCGACTACGTGCTGGCCTCCGCGGACGCCGTGGAGATGACCGTCTTCCGCCAGCCCGACCTGACCACCCAGGCCAAGATCGCCAACGATGGTTCCGTGCAGTTCCCTCTGATTGGGGAACTGAAAATCGGCGGACTCACCCTGCGCGACGCGCGCGAGTTGATCCGCAAGCGCTACAACGCGGACTACCTCGTCGAGCCACAGGTGTACCTCAACGTGGTCGCCTACGCGCAACGCAAGTTCACGATCCTCGGGCAGGTGACGACGCCCGGGACCTACGTCATGCCGGGCGGCGAGCACCTCGGCCTGATGGAGGCCATCGGCATGGCGGGCGGCTTCACCCGGATCGCCGACCGCGGAGGGGTCGTCGTCAAGCGCAACGACCATGGCACCGAGCAGACGCTCAAGGTGAACACCAAGAAGTTCACGACCAGGGACGGCAAGCGGTTCGAGTTGCTGCCCGGCGACGTGGTCACCGTGGGAGAGACCTGGTTGTGAACGCGCCCCGGCGCGCGATCGTTCTCGTCGGCCTGGAACGGACCCGGTAGGCTTTCACCCGACGCGGCAGGACCGGAGTGGTGCAAATGCCACGCCACCACCACGCGTCGTGGCACTCTCCCTTCAATCTTTATGGACAGCAATTCCGCCTTGCCCGAGGACCCTACCAGCGCCGCGCGTGGCGGGATCGACTGGCAGGCTTGCTTTCATGCCGTCCGGGAACGGCTCTGGATCCTGATTTTGTGCGCCGTGATCGGCGGGATGGCGGCGACGGCGTACATGACCAGCCAGCGCCAGCAGTTCCAGGCTCGCTCGGTGCTGTTCATCGAGCAGGAGCAGTCGCGCGTGCTGGGCGACAAGGTGCAGGGCTTGCGCGAGGACCAGATCCTGAGCCTGGACATGATCAACACGGTCGTGGACCTGATCAGTTCCTACCAATTTGCCCAGCGCGTGGCGGCTCGCCTCCACCTGCAAAAGGATCCGCGCTTTCTCGCGGGCCTGCCGGAAAAACCCACCGGGGAGTTCACCTCCGACGAAGCCGCCGGGTCTCTGGCGGCGTCGGTGGCGGCCCGCTACCGGCCGCGCACCCGGCTCATCGACATCTTCGTCACCCAGGGCAACAACCCTCTGGCCGTCGAGTTGGCCAACACCTACGCCGACGAATACCTGCGCTACGGGATCGAACGCCGCGCCGAGGTGAACCAAGCGGCCAAGCAGTTCCTCTTGGATGAGGTCATGCGTCTGGGAAAAGAAGTGCGGCACTCGGAGGAAGCGATGCAGAGCTTCCGCGAACGCGAGCACGCCCCGTCCCTGGAGAACATGGAGCTGAGCACCGAGGCGAAGGTCGCGGAAATCACCAAAAACCAGAACGACCTCGAAAACCGCCTGCTGCAACTCGACGGCGACCTGAAGGCGGCCAGCGCCACGCCGAACGACGCGGAAGCGCTCCTGCGCCTGCCGAGCGTGGCCTCCCAGCCGAAGGTCGTCGAGATCAACCAGGCACTCGCTGAAACCGAACGCCAGTTCACCCTCCTCAAGCAGACCTACCGTGCGAAGCACCCGCTCTACCTCGCGGCGCAGACCCAGATCGAGAGCTTGCGCCGCAACCGCGGCCAGCTCCTGCAAGACGTGGTCACGCTCCTGCGCGGCGAGCGCAACCGTTTCCAGTCGCAGTACGACGAGTTGAGGAAGTCGAAGGAAGGCCAGCAGGCCCAACTGCTGACGGCCACCGGCAAATCGGTCGAGTACAACGACCTCAAGCGCACCCTGGACACCGCCAACGCGATGTACAACAGCGTCCAGACCAGGCTCGCCGAGATCGACGTGACGAAGGGGTTGACCGACACCCAGGTGCAGGTGCGCGAGCACGCCGTCGCCGCGGCCCCGCTGCGGGTGAGCGCGGTGAAGGTTTACCTCCTCGGGATTCTCGGCGGCCTGGCTGCAGGCTTGGCGGTCGCGCTGGGGCTGCACTTTCTCGACCGCTCCGTGAAAACCGTGGATCAGGCCGAGGACATCGCCGGGCTGCCGGTGGTGAGCGCCATCCCCAAAAAGCCGCGTGGCAAGGGTCGCTTCCTGGACGTGGTGACCGCGCGCGACGGCGTCGTCGCGGAGGGGTTCCGCTCTTTGCGCACGTCCCTGGCGATGGGATCGCACACCGACGAGCGGCGGTCGTTCATGTTCACGAGCGCGCAGCCGGCCGAGGGGAAGACGTTTTGCAGCACGAACTTCGCGGCCACGCTCAGCCAGCAGGGCTTCAAGACGCTCTTGATCGACGCGGATCTGCGGCGGCCGATGGTTTCCCGGATTTTTTTCAACGAGAACCGCCGTCCGGGCTTGACCGAAGTTCTCACGGACAAGGTCGCCCTGCCCGAGGCGGTGCTCGCCACCGAAGTGCCCGACCTGTTCGTGCTGACCGCCGGCGGCCGGGTGGCCAATCCCGCCGAGGTGCTGGCCACGTCCCGGATGCGCGAACTCCTCAAGGAGATCCTGCTGACTTATGACCGGTTGGTGATCGACACCGCGCCGGCGCTGGCGGTCAGCGACTCGCTGCTGCTGGCCCCGCACGTGGATGTGACCTGCCTGGTGCTGCGTTCCTTCAAGACCCCGCGCAAGACGTTCGCCCGCGCGCTCAAAGCGCTCAGCGACATCCACTGCGAGCCGGCCGGCGTGGTGCTGAACTTCCTGCCCTCCGGACTGGGCACGTACTATTATTATTCCGGCCGGTACTACGGAAGCTACGGGGAAAAGGGAGTCTACGGAACCTAAAGCGTTTTCCGCTTGCGCGTCCGGTTCCCAGCCCCGGCAGGGGCGCAAGAATCTAGCCCACGGCGTGAGCCGTGGGGAGGGTTCCCATCCACGTCAAAGCCCCGGCAGCGTGTTCCGGTTGCTCGTAGAGTTTTCACAGCCCCGACAGGGGCTGGGAAGACTCCACACGCAAACAAAAAACGCAATAGGGGGAGTTCGGGAGAGCTTCTGAACAGGCTGCGCAGCGGCCGCCGGCCCACCGGGTGGCCGTCGACGTGGAACGGCAGGTCGGCTCCCGCCGTGACGTCGATCTCGCTGGCCGTGAACGTGTCGATCTTCGGGCGGTGGGCGTAGCGCCGCCGGCCTTCTCTTTGTCCTTCCACCCCTATCCGCGCACGGTGATGCTCACCGGCTGGCTCATCTGACCGAACGGCGCGTTTTGGTATTGGTATTGCGCGACGAAACTCCAAATTTCCGCCGTGCCCGGCGCGGGCAGCGGTTCGTTGACCAGATAGTGCCGCCCGAGCGAAAGCCCCAGGAACTTCTGCGCCTGCGCGGGCCGGGTCAAGTAGACGTTGAAGCCTTGGAACACCCCTTTGGTGCAAGACACCTCCGGGTGTCCGGCCGTCACGAGCACCACCGATGGCACCGGCACGACCGACGGGCTGGGTGGCGGCACGGGGGTGCCCTCGATGCCGAGCAGCTTGCCGTCGGCCACGTCGTAGTGCGGGTTACGCTTGATGCGCGAGACCAGGGCCGCAAAGGTGGTGAAAAAGGCGTGTTCAATCTGCACGGGGGTGCCAGGCGGAGTCGGCGGCAGGAGCGCGACTGCGGGCAAGGTCGGCGGGGTGGGCATCGGGTCGAAGGTGCCCGGCGTGCCGGTGGAAAGCGCGTCGCGCTGGGCAGTCAGGCTCGTCGACCAACTGCGCCCGACGGCCAGCGCGTCATCGAACCACGTCCACACCATTTGTGCTTGGGTGACGCTGGTAATCTCAGCGGGGGTGACGCTGTATTTGGTGGCGAGGGCACCGGGGATGTTCATCGCAAAGGCTGTCAGCATAGCGCCGATGCCTTGGGTAGAATGGGGCATGTAACTGGCGGTGGGCATGTTTTTTGTTCAAGCAAATCGCGCGCCGGGAAAACGCTTTTTTGTCGGCGCGGGTAAACGCGGGCCGGTCGGCTTTCCCCCGCCGCCGGGTGCTAAGTGAGCATTGCCGAACGGCTGGTGAGTGCTGCCGGACGCTTGGTGAGCGTTGCCGAACGGCTGGGGAGCGCTGCCGAACGGCTGGGGAGTGCTGCCGAACGGCTGGGGAGCGTTGCCGGACGGCTGATGGGCGGCCTCGGACGACGGCGGAGTGCTCCCGAACCGCAGCGAAATGGGGTTTGCACTCCGGGCGGAGGCGAGCCGGGCAGGAACGGCTCCGGGCCGGCGCTCCGAACCGGAGGCGCGCATCTTCTTCAAACGCGCGATCGTTATGGGGTGATAGGCGAAGAACGTTCGCCTTGCTCTACGACGTTCGTTCGCCTACTTCTAGTTAGGTCTCACGACGCGAGTTCCTTTACATTGTTTGGCAGAAGGCGGTAAACCGATGTGAACATGGATTTGGATGCAAATAGTGCTGTCGTGAGCCGCCAACAATTGCTTCAAACTTACGAGCAGTCTCCAGCGAACACTCCACCAGAGCGACGATTTTCGAGTATGTCGGCGAGACCCTACCGTTTCGACAGCCAACTAAAACGGTTTACAAGCTCTACCGCCCAAGGGCTGATTGCGGAAGCAACGCGCGAGTCGCTCAGCATCAGAGAGGGATACAAGGTTGCGCTCGGGAAGGGAATTGCCGCTGCCTGCCTTACGGTAACCTTCGCATATGCTTTGTTCGTCTTCCCACCGTTCGCCCTCGCTTTTCTAGCCTGTGCCTATTTCACGGTCGTTTGGGTGCGGCAAGGAACCGACAAGCTTCGCGTATCACGTTTCGACAAAATGTTTGTGGCAGATGTGGTGCGCTACGCGCGCCAAGTCGCCGGCTCGGATTCCTGATGCTCGCACAAACTGACCTAACCACGCGCTCCAGCGAACAGGCAGGGCGGGGGAACCTTCTGTGTTCTTCCATCCTTGCTTTCGCCCTGCCTGTCGCTGAGCTTGAGTTCGTTAAGCGCGCTCGATCAATCCGTGTACCCACCTGCCACCAGTGGCACTGCTCGTTCTTCCGCCGCCTCAGGGTCAGCTTGGGCCAGTTGCGTCAGGTGGCGGCCCGTATGCCGGAGCTTCCGCGTGAGTTGGCGGCGAGCGCGTCCCCGCCCTACGCGGCAGGCTGAGCAGGAGCACGAGCGAATTGGTTGCGCTTTCAAGTCACCATCTTATCACAGCGCTTCTGACGCCGCACGCCTCACCACGCGCTCCCGCGAATAGGCACCGGCGGTCCCGCCCTTTTTGCATTGCACGTCTTGCGCCGCCGGTGCCCGTCGCTGAGCTTGAGTTCGTTAAGCCACCACTTTCAGCGCGCGCCGCAACGCCCGCAGGCGCAGCGGCAGCCGGCCCACCGGGTAGCCGTCGACGTGGAACGGCAGGTCGGCTCCCGCCGTGACGTTGATCTCGCTGGCCGTGAACGTGTCGATCTTCGGGCTGTGGGCGTAGCGCCGCCGGCTGATCGACCAGAAGTGTTTCAACAGTTCGCTTTTGCTGAAATCACGAAAGAGCCGGATGTTGAAAAGCCCGTCGTCCATCACGGCGTTCGGTGCCACGGTGAACCCGCTGCCGTAGTACCGTCCGTTGGCCACGATCAGCATGAAGGCGGAAAAATCGAGCGTGCGCCGCCCGTCGGCGGCATACGGCTGGTCGGCTTCGCCCTGACCCGCCGAACCGGCACTCCCGCGGTAGGCGTCGGAGAGCGGCAGGTCGAGTTCGAAGCGGATTTGCGCTGGTTGCGCCTGGTAGGTCAATTTGGCCACCTGCCACAGCCGCCGCCAGTTCCCCAGTTTGATCTCCTCGCCGAGGGGGAAAAGCTCCGCGTCGATCCCCACCCCGGCCGCTTCCAGGAAATAGTGCTCGTCGTTGGCCACGCCGACATCCACGCGGCGGACGCGGCCCCGGGCGAGCACCCGGCAGGCCGCCTTGAGTCCCTCGGGCAGGCGCAGCGCGCGGGCGAAGTTGTTGTACGTGCCCATGGGCAGGATGCCGAGCGGGCAACTGGTCCCGATCAACCCCTTGGCCGTTGCTCCCACCGTGCCGTCGCCGCCGCCGGCGATCACGAGCGAATACCCGGCCTCCGCGGCCCGCCGCGCCACGTCGCCCGGCGGCTCGTCTTCTTTGGTTTCGACGATCTCCGCCCAGATCCCCGCCGCCCGCAGAGCGGCCCAGACGGCGGCGACCTCCGCCTGGTGGTCGCGCGGACGCCCCGCGCCGGAAGCCGGGTTCACCAACAGACACGCGCGCCGTTGCGGACCGGTGAGCACCTCCTGGGTGTCCTCCGGCAAGGGTTCTTCGGCGAACGGGGTGGCGGCCATGGACGCGCGGAAGCCCGCTACCAGGTGTAGGTGAAGCGCGACAAACGGCGGGCGAGTTCGTCCACCACGCGGCGTTCCTGCGCCTCGCCGCCCGGTGCCTGGAACGTGACGCTGAAACGCAGGTAGGGTCCCGCGTCGTCCCAAGGCACGGTGGACACCAGGTGCTCGGTGATCATCCACTGCGCGCACGCCTCGGCGCTGTCGAACGTCACCTCGCTTCCGTCCGCCCCGCGCGCGGCCCTCGGCGCGGGGACGTACAAAAAGAAGCTGCCGCGCGGCTTGTCCACCTGGAAGCCGAGCCGGCGCAGGGCGGGCACGAGCAGGTCCATGCGGCGGGAATACTTGGCGGCGATTTCGGCGGTGATCTCCGGATGGTCGAAGGCGTACGCACTCGCGTTCTGGATCGCCATGAACTGTCCAGAGTCCGTGTTGTCCTTGATCGCGCCGTACGCTTTCACGAGTCGTTCGTTGCCGGCCACGAACCCGCAACGCCAGCCGGTCATGTTGAAATTCTTGCTCGTGGAGTGGAGTTCAACGCCGACTTCCAGCGCGCCGGGAGTCGCGAGGAAGCTCAGCGGCCTCCCCTCGAACACGAGCGCGGCGTAGGCGAAATCGTGGATCACGGCGACGCGGTGTTCTCGCGCGAAGGCGACGACCCGGGCGAAGAACTCGGGCGTGGCGCTCGCCCCGGTGGGATTGTTCGGATAATTGAGCACGAGCACCTTGGCCTGTTTGAGCACGTCGGCCGGGATCGCATCGAGGTCCGGCAGAAAACGGTTCGCCGGGGTCAGCGGGAGGTTGTGAACCTGGCCGCCGTAGTAGCGCGTGTGCGTGCCGAACACCGGGTAGCCCGGCACCGTCATCAACGCCACGTCGCCCGGGTTGATGAGCGCCGCCGCCAGCATCGCCAACGCCGGCTTGCTGCCGATGGAGTGGATGATTTGGGAATCAGGATCGACCTCGACCCCGCACATCGACCGCAGGTAATGGGCGGCGGCCTGCTTGAGCGGTTCGCCGCCGTTGTCGGTGTAACCGCGGTTCTCCGGCTTGCGCGCCTCGGCGGCGAGGGTGTCGACCACGGCCGGGAACGCCATCTCGTCAGGCTCGCCGACGCCGAGGTCGAAGAGTTCCTGGTCCGGGTGGGCGGCCTGGGCGGCGCGTTTGGCACGCTTGATCTTCTCGAACTTGTAGATCGCGGTGTCCTTGCCGAAGCGGTGGCCGCCGATGCGCTCGGCGAACAGTTCCTGGAGGTATGGTTCCTGGGTCATGGCTTTCCTGATGAGCGGATGCAGGAGGATGCCACATCCCGGACCGCTTGCAGGCGGAATGTGCGTCGGCCGCCCTCACCGGCTGCGCTTCAAAAACGCCTCGAAGGCTCCGCCGAAAAGCGACTCCACGTCGCGCGTGACTTCCGCCTCGGTGACGTTCGAGCACGCAGGCGTTGGAGTGATGCGGCGTCATGCTCAGGCCGGGCAGTTCGACGCGCATCCGGGTGGTTTCCTCCACCAGCGACGTGACTGTCAGCAGAGGTCATGACGGTCAAGGTGAGAAGGTCAGGGGTGAACCGTCCGCTGTCCGGCGGCGCTAGGCGCAAAGGTGCGAGGAGATGTACTGGTAACTCTTGGCGATGGATTCGAAGGGGGCGCCCGGGCAAGTGTCCTGTTCGACAATGAACCATTGGCACCCGCTTTCCTCAGCGGCGGCGATGATTTTCTTCCAGTTCAGATCTCCAGACCCGACCTCGCCGGACGCGGACGCCGGTTGGTTCTTGGTCATGAAACGGTAGTCCTTCATGTGCAGCAACGGCAGCCGGTCAGCGAGCTTCTGGCACCATTCCACCGGGTCGCCGCCGCCGTACTGAATCCAGTAGGTGTCGATCTCGGCCTGCAAATAGTTGGCGTCGGTTTGTTCGTAGAGGTAATCCAAGACCGTCTGCTCGCCGAAGCGGACCAGTTCGATGGCGTGATTGTGGTAGGTCAGCACCTGCCCGGCTTCGTGCAGCACCTTGCCGGCGGCTGCGAGTTGTTCGGCCAAACGCTGCACCTGCGAGAAGTCGGCAAAATCGATCCCGCTCGGGTACGGATAAGCCGTGTACTTGCAGCCCAACTTTTTCAGTCTTTCGACGACTGCCGGAGCTCCGCGAGGACCTGGCCGGAGGGTTCGTGGGTCGCGCAGAGTTTGAGACCCTCGCCGTTGAGAATCGTCATGAGTTCGGATTCCGCGATGGGTCCCATGCCGCCGCCCTCGCCCGCCCAGGAGGCGCGCCAGCCGCCGCTGGCGTAGTAGGCGTGGGGGGCGAAACCAGTCGGTGACGGTCCACTGCACCCGGCGCACGGCCCCGAGTTCCCCGCTTTGGAGCAAGCCCCGCAGGCGCATCAAGCGCGGGTCGGTGCGCTGGTTGAACATGGCTGCCAACACCAGGGGCGGGGGCGCGGCGGCGGCAGCGAGCAGGCGCCGGGCTGCGGCCACGTGGACGGCCACGGGCTTTTCCACGAGCACGTGCAGGCCGGCCCGCAACGCGGCGACGCCCAGGGGCACGTGCGAGAAGTGCGGGGGTGGCGATGAGCACCGCGTCCACCCGCCCGCTCCCCAGCAACGCCGCCGCGTCCGGGTAGCGCAACGCAGGATCGAACTTCTCCAGCTTCGTACCATCCACGTCACACACGGCGGCAAGTTTACAGCCCGCGATTTTGCCCGCGGCAACCTGTGCGGCATGCGCCGACCCCATGTTTCCAAGGCCGATGATTCCGAGGCGGACTTCGTCCATATCGATGGTTGAGAAGTAGAAGAGCGAGAAGAGCGCTGCTACCAAAGCAAATCCAAAAGGCCGTGCCCGGTCTGCACCTCCTTCTGCCGAGACATTGAACCTCCCAGTTTCTTCACGGCCATGAAAAAACCACGGAGTCAATTTTGAACTCACATCCAATGCCCAGTGTAAAATATCACTGTATATTTAAGGATGTGTTTTACGAATAAATCTATAATTTACTGTCATCGTGTCCGGAGTCATCGGGCCTTCATCCTCATTCCGTACGTCGTCAACACTTTAACCGGAAGGTTGAACGATGCCGCGCACGCTGGCAGTGGGCAGAAATCCACCCGTTTGCGCCACTAAACCTGTCGGAATTCCATTCCGCTTTTTTTGATGTAAGTTCTTCAATTTGAACTACATGTGCATAACAAACCCTCGAAATTCCCTCTTGATGCAGCAGGAGGAGAAAGATTTTTGACAGTATTCCGTTGACGCTCAGCCCTTTTGCCACTTACAAAGTGGGACGAAGTGGGGCGTTGTGGGACACGCCAAGATGATGCCTGATGCAACCGCCAATCAACATGCCTACGCGGGCACATTCCGCCACGTCATGGACAGCAAGCATCGCGTCACGATTCCAGCGCGCTGGCGGCAAGACAGCGTCGAGGAGCAATTCTACCTCATGCCCTCTCCCGACGGCGCGTTTCTCTACGCTCTGCCGCCGTCGGAGTTCCAAAAGGTTTACGAGACCATCAACAGCGATCCACGCATTCCGGCCCAGGACCGGCGCCGGTTCGCCCGCCACTTCTTCTCCCAGGCACAGCATTGCGTGGTGGACCGGCAGGGGCGCCTGCTGCTTCCCGATGAGTTTTGTCGCCAGGCTGGCCTGGAATCGGAGCTCGTCCTCGTGGGCACGTTTGATCGTTTCGAGGTTTGGAGTCCCGACCGCTGGGAACGGACGCGCACCAACGAGACCAGCACCTTCCAGCAGGTCGCCAGTCTGATCGGACTTTGATCGACGCCATGATCACCACGCTGTTCGACCTTACCCAGAAACCCGTCGTAGCGGGTTCGTTGCGCCGCGATCATTCGATCGAGCCTGTCCCGGCGCGGGAGCGCTGCGTGCCCACTCCGCGCCCCGTCCCTCCATTTTCCGGCCTCGCGGCACCCGGCAGCCGTCAGGACGATGCGGCCATCTCCGATTCGCCGCCACAAGACGACTCCTTCCACTGTTCGCGCCGCCAGCGCCGCCGTACATGGATTGAATCGTCTTGTGGCGGCGCTGGCATTCTTTCGCTCGCGGCGGGTGTCGTCGGCGACCACGGTCAAGACAAGTCGGCTCCGGGTGTGATCACCTATATATAATAGACATGAACACCAACCTGCCCAACGCCGCCCCCAGCCAAACCCTGAATGGCGCGTGGGACTACCACCAACCCGTCATGGTCGACGAGGTTTTGTGGGCGCTCGCCCCAGCTCCCGGCCGTACCATCGTGGACGGAACCCTGGGCGGTGGGGGGCATGCTCAGGCCATCCTTAAGAAAGGGGCAAAAATCATTGGGTTGGACCAAGACGGGGGGTCAATTGGGTATTGCATACAACATTTAGTAGGATACGATGCCGACAGTGTCAGGCTTGTGAGGGCAAATTTCCGCTCTTTGGCCATGGTTTTAGACCAACTCAACATCTCAAAAGTGGACGGCGTTTTGCTAGACCTCGGAGTTTCGTCGCGGCAACTCGACGTGGCCGATCGTGGCTTCAGCTTCCAGCAGCCGGGTCCACTCGACATGCGGATGGATCAGGCCGGTCCCGTGCGCGCCGCTGATCTGGTAAACCATGCGAGCGAAGAAGAATTGACCCGGATCTTCCGCCAGTACGGCGAGGAACCCGCCGCGTCGAGAGTGGCCGCCGCCATCGTCAAGGCCCGACGCCAGCAGCCGGTGGAAGACACCCTCACGTTAGTCAAAATCGTGGAGACGGTGATCCCCAAGCGCGGTCCGAAGAATCCGGCCACCCGGGTGTTCCAGGCATTGCGCATTGCCGTCAACGACGAACTCGGCGCGGTCACCGCCGGGCTCGAGGCCGTCACCGCACGGCTGAACCCGGGCGGACGTCTGGCGGTCATCACGTTTCATTCGCTGGAGGATCGCATCGTCAAAAACTTTTGCCGGGAAACGACCAGTCTGACGCTGGATCGGCCCGAGTGGCCCGCGCCGCGGCCCAATTCGCAGTATGCCTACCGCGTCCTTTCCCGCCGCGCGATCCAACCGTCTGAAGCCGAGAAGGCCGCTAACCCCCGTTCACGCAGCGCGAAACTCCGCGCGCTCGAAAGAATTTCGTCGCTCTAGTAAATCCGCCTCTACCATCAACAAACCTCCACGATCCCCCGGCGGCCAGCCCGTGCTGGCCACCGTGTGCATCACGCTCCCATGAACCTAAATTCCAAGCGTCAAAACAACCGCCTCCAATGCGCCGCACTGCTGCGCTGGGTCGTCATCACCGTCTTCCTCGGGGTAGCCGGATTGAGCTATCTCTACCTGAAGAACCAACTCTACGTCCTGGGCACCCAGCGGACCCACATGGAGCAGGAACTTCGCGACCTGATCGCACAGAACAACGTGCTGGAAGACCGCGTGTCCAAACTGACTTCCTTCTCGACCTTGCAACACCGCCTCGAAGACGGCTTCCTGAAGATGGTGCCGATCAGCGAGCATGCGGTCGCCCACGTGCGCACCCAGGAGGTCGCCCGTTGGGCCGCCGCCGATTTGGGTAACGGGAACCAGTTCCAGACTGTTTCCCATGAAAGCGGCGCACGGCGCTGAAAGCCCGGCTGACTGCTGATCCGCTGGACGCTCTTTGCCTGTTTCAAACCATCCCTCCTTTTTTCCATGATGCGAAAGGCACGAGTGCGGGTTTTGCTGGTTTGCGGCGCACTGGCGGTCGTGTTCACCGTGTTCTCCGGGCGCCTGGTTTATCTCCAGATCAACCGCGGCGAGGCGTTCTCCGCCCTGGCGAACCAGACGCAGGTGCTCAAGCAGGTGATGGCTGCCAAACGCGGTTCCATCCGCGACCTGCGCGGGGAGATTCTCGCCAGTGACATGCCGTTGCGGCGCGTCATCGTGGACGGCAGCCACGTCAAGCCCGAGGCGCGTGATCAGGTCGTCGCCTTGTTGTCAAAGACGCTCGGCCTGCCCGCCGACGATCTGCTCAAGAAAATCACGCCGAACCGCCGCTATCTTGTCGTGAAACATCAGGTGCCCGTCCAAACGGCGGACAATCTGAAGAAACAGGCCGACGAACAAAAACTCAGTGGCATCTACTTCGAACCGGACTCCGCCCGGGTTTACCCCGACGGTTCGCTGCTGTGCCACGTCGTTGGGTTCACCGATTTTGATGGGTCCGGCATCCAAGGCGTCGAAAAGAGCATGAACCGTTACCTGGAAGGGCATTCCGGGTATCGGTACATTACCCGCAACCGGGCCGGTCAGGAACTCGTGCAGCTCCGCGGCCTCGAACAGCAACCGCAGGATGGCTACAACGTCAACCTGACCATCGACATCGGGCTGCAAAGCATCGTCGAGAAGGAGTTGGACGCGGCGGTGAAGAAATACTCGCCGGAGACCGCGACGGCCATCCTCATGCGGCCGAAGACCGGCGAGATCGTCGCGATGGCGAGTCGGCCGTACTTCGATCTGAACGCACGGCTGGCCGCCGCTCCCGAGCAGATGAAAAACCGCGCGATCATCGACATGATCGAGCCGGGTTCGACGTTCAAGATCGTGACGCTCTCGGGCGTGTTGAACGAGCATCTCGTGCGCCCGGACACCACGGTTTATTGTGAGAACGGACGTTGGGAGTACGCCGGCAAGCTCCTGCACGACTCCCACCCCATCGGCGAGTGCAGCGTCCACGACGTGTTGGTACACTCCAGCAACATCGGCGCGGCCAAACTCGCCCTGCAACTCGGCGAGAACCGGCTCTACAACTACATCAAGCTATATGGGTTCGGCGAGCGCACCGGCATCGACCTGCCGGGAGAAATTAACGGCCGGGTCGCGCCAACCCGGAACTGGACCAAGATTTCCATCACCCGCATTCCGATGGGTCAGGGCGTGTGCGTGACTCCGCTCCAAATGGTGATGGCGATGGGGGCAATCGCCAACGGCGGCAAGTTGATGCTGCCGCAAGTTGTCCACTCGATCACCGACGACAAGGACGTGCCCATCGCCGAGTTCCCGCCGGCGGTCATCCGCCAGACGGTCGATCCGCAGACGGTCAAGGAACTCATCCCAGCGCTCGAAGACGTGGTCAGCCCGCGTGGCACCGCCAAGGGAGCTGCGGTAGCGGGCTACGGCGTCGGCGGCAAGACCGGTACGGCGCAGAAGGTTTCCCCCGCCGGCGGTTACATGACCGGCAAGTACGTGGTGTCCTTCGTGGGTTTCCTGCCGACGAACAACCCCGAACTCGTGGGCATGGTCATGCTCGACAACGCGAACACCAAACCGAACGAAAATTTTGGCGGGTTGGTTGCCGCGCCGGTCTTCTCTTCCATCGCCGGCCAAGCCATGCGTTACTTGAACATCGAACCGACGATGCCGATCGTTCCGACCGGGTCCAGTCCGAAAGGTGTCGTGGTAGAAAACGAGCACGACTAACCTCCTCTCTCGTCTGGCCATGCAACTCAAATCCCTCCTTTCCCGAGTTCCGGCGCGGACTGTCAGCGGTCCGGCTGACGTGGAGATCACGTCGATCTGTTACGACTCGCGCCAGGCGAAGACCGGGGCGCTTTTCGTGGCGATGCAGGGGGAACACGTTGACGGCCACGACTTCGTGGAGCAAGCGATCGCGCGCGGGGTGGCGGGTGTCGTGGTTGAACACGAGGTCGGTTCGATTCCCGCGCACGTGGCCTACGTGGAAGTGGCCAGCACGCGCGCGGCGATGCCAGTGATCGCCGGGGCGTTCTACTATCAGCCCTCGCTCAAACTCCGGCTCTGCGGGGTGACCGGCACCAACGGCAAAACGACGACGACCTATTTGCTCAAGCACCTCTGCGAGCGGGCGATGTTGCGTTGCGGCCTGATCGGGACGGTACGGTACGAGATCGGCGACGAGATCCTGCCCAGCCCCCACACCACGCCGCAGTCTCTGGACCTGCAAGCCCTGCTCGGCCAGATGCGCGACGCCGGTTGCAAGGCCGCCGTGATGGAAGTCTCCTCGCACGCCTTGGCCCAGGATCGGGTCGGCGGCGTGGAGTTTGACGTGGCCGTGTTCACGAACCTGACGCAGGATCACCTCGACTTCCATCGGAGCATCCAGAAGTATTTTGATGCGAAGGCACGGCTGTTCACGGACATTCTGCCGCAACAAACCAAGAAGCGGGCGGTGGCGGTGGTGAACATCGACGACCGTTACGGCGCGGAGTTGTGCACGCGCCTGCCGAAGAACGTCCGACTGATTACATACGGCGTCGGCAACCGGGCGGATTTTCGCGCGAGCAACTTCAAGACCGAATCCGCGGGAACCTCCTACCAACTCGATGCGCAAGAACGCAGCTTTCTGGTTCGCCTGCCGCTGATCGGCCGATTTAACATTTATAATTCACTCGCTGCCATCGCCGCCGCGTCGGCGATGGGGGTTCAGTTGCGTGCCGCCGTGCTAGCCCTCGCGACGGCACCTGCCGTTCCTGGTCGTGTTCAACTCGTTCCCGCCAAACGAAACTACCAGGTGTACGTCGACTATGCCCATACGGACGATGCGCTGAGCAACGTCCTGCGCACGCTGCGCGAACTCAATCCGCACCGGCTGATCGTGGTTTTTGGCTGCGGCGGTGACCGTGACCGCGCGAAGCGTCCGTTGATGGCTCGGGCGGCGGAGCATGACGCTGATTTTGTAATCATCACCTCTGATAACCCGCGGAGCGAAGACCCTGCGGCAATCATCGCCGACATCAAAAATGGATTCCAAAGCAACAACTACGAGGTGGTTGTTGACCGCCGTGAAGCGATCGAGCGCGCCGTCGCGATCGCCCAACCCAGGGACATCGTGCTCATCGCCGGCAAAGGGCACGAGAACTACCAGCAATTCGCGCGCACCACGTTGCCTTTCGACGATGTGCAGGTGGCGAAGGCTGCCATTGACGCACGGCCCGTTGACCTCGCATAACTCCCCTGCCCTCATGCCCAACCAAACAGAAAAACTTGTTTGTTCCGCTGGCAGTGTGCGCGTTGCGTTCGTGGGCCATTGCGCGGATTCGGCTCATTATCTTCGGCAGGTAACGATCACCAGGCGGCGGCACTCTTCGTGGATCAACCAATTTTGGTGCAAGGACCGGCACCCAATCACCAACGCGTCGACATGGAAGCACTGACGTTGCAGCAGTTGGTCGATTTTTCCGGTGGACGGTTGCTTCGCGGCGACGCTTCGAAACTGGCTTTCGCGATTTCGACCGACACGCGCACCCTGCAGTCCGGCGAGATGTTTCTTGCTCTGCGCGGCGAAAATTTCGACGGCCATGACCATGTGTGCGCCGCGGCAGACGGCGGCGCGATGGGAGCCATTGTCGGGCGGTCGTTTGTGTCGGCTGACCTAGCGCCAGAATTCGCGCTGATCGAGGTGGAAGACACGCTCGTGGCCTATCAGAATATCGCTACCCGTTACCGGCAGACCCTTGGCTTGAAAGTGGTCGCGATCACCGGCAGCAACGGGAAGACGAGCACCAAGGATTTTGCCGCTGCCGTCCTCTCGCAGCGTTTTCGCGTTTTGAAAACCGAGGGAAACCTGAACAACCACGTCGGGGTTCCCCGGATGCTCCTCCGCGCGGACCGCAGTCACGAAGTCGCGGTTTTAGAAATGGGGATGAATCATCCCGGCGAGATCGCGCCACTTGCGCGGATGGCCGCGCCAGATGTGGCGATCATCACGAACATCGGGCGGGCGCATTTGGAATTCATGGGCAGCCGCGAAGGGATCGCGCAAGAAAAAGGCATGCTCGCAGAAGCGATCCCGGCGGGCGGCACGGTGATCCTGAATGGAGCGGACGAGTTCACGCCCTCCATTGCCAGACGGACCCCGGCGCGGGTTTTCGCCGTCGGCTCCGACGACGCGGAACTCCGGGTAGAAAACATCGCGCAGGACTTCGACGGCAGCCGGTTCACGATGATCCGAGGTTCCGAATCGATCGAGGCGAGCTTGGGGGTGTCCGGCAGACACATGATCATCAACGCTCTGCTCGCCGTCGCAGCCGGACTGACACTTGGAATTCCGATGTCGGAGTGTGTGGTTGCGCTGAAAGATGCCACTCTCACGAAGGGACGGTTGGAAAAAAAGTCGATCCATGGCCGCTCGATCCTCGACGATAGTTACAACGCAAACCCGGACTCCATGGCAGCGGCCCTGGAAACCTTGGCAGCGTTGCCGACCCTCGGCCAGCGGATCGCCGTCCTGGGTAAAATGGGAGAACTTGGAGACGCTGCCCACGACGGATACCAAATGGTAGGCGAACTAGCCGCTGCGAAGGGGATCGACTGCGTCATCGCGGTTGGCGTTGAGGCACGAACCATCAGTGCGGCTGCACGCAGCGCCGGTTGTCGGCGTGCGGTCTTTGTGGAAAACACCGACGAGGCGGCGCGGTGGCTGTCAGAATCGAGTGGCGAAGGCGACCTCATTTTGGTGAAGGGGAGCCGGTCCGCCGGCATGGAACGTGTTCTAACCAGTCTCACCGATTTTTCCTCCAAGTCACCGATGCGTGCCGACAAGGAACCTCTTGCGCCGATGAACGTCCGATGATGTTCTACCTTTCAAAGTTCAGCCAGAGTTTCGGACCGTTCCGCGTGTTCGAGTACTCGACGTTCCGTGGGATCGCTGCGGCGTTCACGGCGTTTTTGTTGTCTGTTCTTTTTGGCAAGCTCGTCATTCGCAAACTGATCTCACTCAAATTTGGCCAGCCGGTACGGACGCGTGAGGAGGTCAACCAATTGTTCGAGACGCATGGCCGTAAGAAGGGCACCCCAACAATGGGTGGAGTTTTGATCATCGGCAGCGTCGTGATTTCTTCGATCCTCTGGGCAAGGCCAACAAATCCGGCAGTGTGGCTCGCGCTTTTTTCGATTGTCTACCTGGGCGCGTTAGGATTTGCCGACGACTACCAGAAGGTAGCGAAGAAAAATTCCAAGGGAGTCAGCAGCCGCGTCAAGTTGGTTGCGCAGTTTGTCCTTGCCGCGATCGTCGTGGCGGTTTTTTTGAGCAACCATCTCAATGCCATGTTCAGCACGGATTTGTACGCTCCGTTCCTGAAAAGAGCACTCATTCCCAACATGGGAGCGTACGCCTTCGGGCTGCTAGCCTTCCTGTTCTATGGATTTGTGATTGTCGGTTGCTCGAACGCCGTGAACCTGACCGACGGGCTCGACGGATTGGCCGCCGGTTGCACCGTGACGGTCGCAGGTGCGTACGCGGCGTTGACTTTCGCGGCCAGCAACCCTCTGGTGACCAGGTACCTGGACATTCCTTTCACGCCGGGTAGCGGGGAGTTGACGGTCCTTTGCTCGGCGTTGGCCGGTGCGGGATTGGGCTTCCTGTGGTTCAACGCGCATCCGGCACAAGTGTTCATGGGCGACACAGGTTCGCTCGCCATCGGCGGGTTCATCGCGATCATCGCGATCTGCTGCAAACAAGAACTCCTCCTCGTCCTCGTAGGAGGAGTGTTCGTCATGGAAGCAGTTTCGGTGATCATCCAGGTGGCGAGCTTCAAACTCACCGGTAAACGGGTGTTCGCCATGTCGCCGTTGCACCATCATTTTGAACTGATCGGATGGAAGGAAACCACGGTGGTAGTTCGCTTCTGGATTATTTCTGTCATTTTTGCCATCGTTGGGTTAGCAACGTTGAAACTGCGCTGACGACCACTGACCGATTCACCCCTTCGCGCCATGAAGAATTACAAAGGTAAGAACGTTGCCGTTCTTGGGCTGGGCCGCAGCGGCGAGGCCGCGGCCATTCTGTT
>CAXTOX010000031.1:0-33736 GCA_964245885.1 uncultured Chthoniobacterales bacterium
ACGACTGGCTGACATCGGCCAGCACGAGGAGCTGGTGCGGGCGTCCTCCCTCGCGGAAGCTGGTGCGATACAGGCTCCAGCGCGCGCCGGCGCGGCCGGGAAAATCGGCGTCGAGCGTGCGGTGGTTGTCGCCTGCCAGCGACGCCGCCAGGCCGAGTTCGGCGGCGGAGCGTCCGACGAGCGCACCCTCCGGCCGGCCGAGGAGTTCGCTGCCTGCGCGGTTGACCAGACGCAGGTGGGCCGCGTCGTCGAAGGTGAACACGGCCACGTCGATCCCGGCCATCACGGCGCGCGACAGCGCGATGGCTTCGCGGGCTTCGCGGCGGCGGGTGGCGAGGGTGTCGCCCAACCGGTTGATCTCGCGCACGACGTCGCCGAGCGCGTCGTCGCGCCGGGCGCGGCGGGAACGCAGGGAATAGTCTCCCTCGCGCAAGGCCGCCAGGAGGTTGGTCAGCGTCTGCATCGGGTAGACGACGCGTTCGCGCACGGCGGCGACGCACCCCAGCCACACGCCGACGGCCAGGACGGAAAATGTCCACTGGACCTTGGGCGTCCAGTCACCGACCCACAACAGGATCACGCACGCCACTACTCCGGGTAAGCCGCCGAAAAAGGTCAGGAGTTGGATGTAGCGGTCGTGCGAGAGCTTGGCGGTCGGCGGCAGCGTATCGGGACTGATCGGCGGGATGGACGGATACGGTGGGGGGTCGCCCCGCTCCCGTTCTTCAGAGGCCATACTGTTGGAGCCGGCGATAGAACGCGCTGCGGCTCAGTCCCAGCGCCTCGGCGGCGGCGTTGGCTCTCCCGCCGTGGCGTGCCATGGCCTTTTGAATGAGGAACTTTTCCACTTCCTCCAGGCTCATGTCCTCCAACGCCAAGCCGCCGCCCGCCGTGGACGCACCCGCCGCGAGGTTCGCTCCCAGCCCGAGGTCGGACGCGCGGATGGCGTCGCCCGCTGCCAGCAGAACGGCGCGTTCCATCGCGTGATCGAGTTCGCGGACGTTGCCTGGCCAGTCGTGGGCGAGCAGCGCGGCGACCGCCAGGTCGTCGAGTCCTTGCAGGCGGGGCTTGCGGTAGCGGGCGAGGTGCTTTTGCAGGAAATGCGCCGCGAGCGCCGGGATATCCTCGGGGCGATCGCGCAAGGGCGGCAGGCGCAACTCCACCGTGTTGAGCCGGTAAAGGAGGTCCTGGCGGAACCGACCGGCGGCGACCTCCGCGCGCAGGTCGGCGTTGGTGGCGCTGAGCAGCCGCACGTCGGCCCGTTGCGTGCGCGACGAGCCGACGCGCTCGAATTCTCCCGTCTCCAACAGCCGCAGCAGCTTGGCCTGCTGGGCCAGCGGGACGTTGGCGATTTCGTCCAGAAACAGCGTGCCGCCGTCGGCCAGTTCGAAGCGGCCCACGCGGTCGGCCTTGGCGTCGGTGAACGCGCCTTTGACGTGCCCGAAGAGTTCGCTCTCGAAGATGTTTTCGCTCAGGCCGCCCATGTTGACGCTCACGAGCGGCTTGTCCGCGCGCGCACTCGCTGCGTGCAGCAGCCGCGCGGCGAGGCCCTTGCCCGTGCCGTTCTCGCCGGTGATGAGCACCGGAGCGTCCGACGGGCCGACGCTGGCCACGGTTTCCAGGACCGGGCGCATCGCGGCGGAACGCGCCACGAAGTCGCCCCCCGGCCCCGCGTCGGCGGCGTTGCTGCCGCCGTCGCACTCGCGGCGCAGGATGCCGTTCTCGGCTTCGAGGCGTTCGTTGCGGCGGCGAATCGTGGAGAGTTCGAGCTGTGTGCGCACGGTCGCCAGCACGCGGGCATTTTCCCAAGGTTTTTGGATGAAATCCTTCGCCCCGCGCCGCATCGCCTCCACGGCGAGGTCCACGGTGGCCCAGGCGGTCATCACGATGACAGGCGGCGCGCCTTCGAGGGCGAGGAGCTTGCCCAAGAGGTCCAAGCCTTCCTGGCCGCTGGTGGTGTCGCGCGTGTAGTTGAGGTCGATGAACGCCAGCCCGAACTCCTCCTTCTGGATCGCGGCGAGCGTCTCGGCCGGGGACGAGACCGGCGTCGTTTGGTAGCCCTCGCCCTTGAGCAAAAAACGCAGGGCGTCGCGGACGGCCGCCTGGTCGTCGGCGAGGAGAATACGGCGGGTGGAATGGCTAGCCATGAATGGGTCAGGTTAAAACGCGGCGACGGGATTTGCGTTCCCGGCTGGCAGGACTTCGGGCAGGTTCGCATCGCTTCCCGGTTCGACGCCCAGTCCATCGCGGCACGCCTGGAACCACGCGGGAGCGCGCCGGCCGTAAAGCCGGGCCACCCCGAAACCGGGTGACCGACGCGACATCTGCCGCGCGGGCAGGACGCAAATCGTCGGCTCGCCGAGAGCATTGGCCGGATAGTGCGAAAACGTCGAGCGCGGCGTGGCGAGCAGCACCGAACAACGCGACAACGCGAACAGATCCGTCACCGGGTTGCCGCGCGCCTGGTGCCCCTCGCGTTGGAACGGGTAGGCCGAGGTCGCCTGCGCCTCGAACACGTCGAAGTTCTTCTTCAACGTGCGAAATTCCTCCGAGTCGCCCGTGCAGGACAACAGGAACGCCGTGTCCGGCTGCCGGGCGACGAGGCGGGCCATCATCGCCTCGTACCACCACGTCGGCACGGCCGGGAAACGGGAGGCGTTCACGTCGTAGGTATCCTCGTCGGCCAGGGTGAAATCCGTGCGGTGCGGGCTCTTCGTGTCCAGTGCGAGAAAGGGCATCGCGGCGAGGTCGGTCGGAGCCGCGCCGCCGGGGTCGGCCAGGGTGAAATCGCCCCGGCGGATGTGCACCCCCGCTACCGGCCGGCCGGCGAACGGCGTGAACGCCGCGTCCACCACCCGCGCGAACGCCGGCCGCAGCCGCACCCGGCGCGCGGTCGGCAGGAACAGCGGATCGAGCACCGCATCAGGCCCTTCCGGGCCGCGCAGGTAGATGTTGCGCCAGCGTCCCAGCCGCTCGAACTCCTCGCGCGTGCAGGTGTGCAGGCGCAGCAAACCGACCCGCGAGAGCACGCCGGGACTGCGGGTGACGACCCCGTCGATCTCCAGCGCGTCGAGTTGCGGCCAATCCACGCAGATTTCGTGGCCGTGGCGCGCCTGGATGGCGAATGCCATCGTCATCGCTTCCAGCCGGTTGCACAGGCCCAGGTAATCCGTCACAAAGATTCGCTTGGGCAGCAGCGGCATAAAGAGGAAGTGCCGTTCACATAATGGCCGGGGGTGCCGACACGCAAGGGAAAACGCGAAACCCCTTGCCGGCGGGAACCGACGGTGGCATGTCGATTCCCCCGTTCGTGAACGTCCTCGCCATCCAACTCAAGCGCATCGGCGACCTCGCGCTCACCACCCCCGCCCTGCTAGCCATGAAGGCCGGCGGCGCGCACGTCACCCTCGTGGCAACCGACGGCACCGCCGCGCTCCTGCCCGCCCTGGTGGGCTACTGCGTGGACGAGGCGCTCGTCTACCGCGCGCGGCGCGGCGGCAACCTTTCCCTCTGGCGTCGGCTCCTGCGCGGCGGGTTCGACGCCTGCGTGGACTTCACCGGACGCGACCGCTCGGCGTTGATGACCGGGCTTTCGCACGCGCCGCGCCGGATCATCGCGCGGCCTGCTTTGCGCAAGGGTGGCTGGCGGCGGCTGGTCTACAACGTCATGGTGGACAGCTCGGTGCGTTCCCGACACACCATCGATTATTACCTTGACCATCTCGGGCCGCTTTCGCTAAGGCAAAGCCCGTCGGAAAACCCCGTCCATGCGGCCCTGCAACTGCCGCCGGAAAGCGTTGCGGAAGCCGACCGCGCACTCGCGTCGGCGGGGCTGGGCGGCGATGAACCGTTCGTCGTCGTGCATCCGGGCAGCGCGCGAACCGAAAAGTATTGGGTGCCCGCGCGCTGGGCGGAAGTCATCCGCCACCTTGGACGCGAGCGGAACCTGCGCTGCGTGTTGACCGGCGGCAGCGGCGACGCCTTCGAGAACGAACATCTCGCGCAAATCCGCGCCGCGCTCGCGGCGGACGCCGGGTTGTGCGTCGATTTTGCCGGCCGGCTGGATCTGCTGACCCTCACCGCCCTGCTCTCGAAGACGGCGTTGTTTGTCGGCGTGGACTCCGGCCCGATGCACCTCGCCGCGGCGTTTGGCCGGCCGCAGATCGTCCTTTTCGGGCCGACCAATCCCTTCCACTGGCGTCCACGGCATTCCCGGGCCCTCGTGCTCCATTCCGGCCATGGCGATGTGCCCGTGCGGGAGTTCACCCCGGAGAGCACCGGCGGGTCGACAGACGCGATCTCGACGGGGGCAGTGATCGACGCTATAGGGCAGGTGCCGCTCAGCGGATAAGGCAGAAGGTAGAAGGCAGAAAACCAGAACGCCTAAACTCCTTTCTGAACTTCTGCCTTCTACCTTCTGCCTTCTGCATCTCCTCTCCATGCTGCCCGAACCGCCCCCGACCACCAACGCCGCCCTGGCCGAACCCCTCCCCGGCGACCTCGAAATGGCGGCCACGGCCACCAGCATCGCCGACGATCCGCGCAACCCCTCGGTCACCGCTGCCATCGTGGACGCCATGGTCGATCCCGACGACCGCGCAGCCCGCGGCGGCACGTTTCGCGAGACGGTCGATTTCTTCGTCAAGCTGGGCCGTTACGTCGCGCCTTACAAGGCGATCCTCGTCGCCGGGGAACTGGCGGGTCTCGCGTTCGCCTTCTGCAACGCCGCGCTGCCCCTTTTGACCAGAAGCGTCCTCGATTACTCCACCGGTCCCGGCAACGCGACCGGCGTCCCGACCGTTAACAGCAACGTCGGACGCATTTTCCATCGCCTGACAGAGGGCCAATACAGCATCGTCATTGTCTGCGCAGCCATCCCGGTGCTGATGCTTCTGCGGGGCGTTTTCGACTTCTTCAACAACTATCTTTCCGCGTGGGTGAGCCTGCGGGTGCTCGGCGACCTGCGCAAGAAGGTGTTCGAGCACATCGGTTCCCAGTCGCTCGGGTTCTTTCTGCAACACCAGTCCGGCCACCTCATCAGCCGCGTGGCCAACGATACCCGCATCGCCCAGACCGCCTTGGCGTTCATCAGCACGGACCTCATCAAGCAACCCGTTTGCGTGGTGGGAGGGATCGTCACGCTGCTGGCCATCGACTGGAAGTTCACGCTGATCTCCCTGGTATTGTTCCCCGCGTGCATCGTGCCGGTGGCGGTGTACGGCAAGCGCATCCGCCGGAGCGGCCGGCGCGAGGAAGAACAGGTCGGTGTGATGACCGTCATCCTGCAGGAGACGTTCGCGGGCATCCGGGTGATCAAGTCGTTTGCGCGCGAGGACTACCAGGTCGCGCAGTTCGAGGCGGCGAACAACGAGCAGTTCAAATCCGGGTTACGCGTGCGCAAGGCGATGGAAATCGTCAGCCCGATGGTGGAAGTCGTCGCCGCGGCCGGCGTGGGCTTGGCTCTGTTGTACCTGCACTACACGGGCATCGGGTTGAGCGCGTTTTTCGGGTTGGCGATGGGGATGTTTTTCCTCTACGCGCCGGTCAAGCAGATCAGCCGCATGCACATGCAAATCCAGAAGTGCCGGGCGGCCACGACGAACATCTTCGCCCTGCTCGATCTCCAGCCCACCGTCCTCGACGCGCCCGATGCGCGGGCCCTGACCCATTGCCGGGGCGAGGTGGAATTCCGGGACGTGTGCTTCCGCTACGAGAGTGCCAATGCCCGCGCGCTCGATCATTTCAGCCTGCGCGTCGGGCGCGGACAAACGGTGGCCCTCGTCGGGGCCAGCGGCGCGGGCAAGAGCACGGTGCTCGCGTTGCTCCAGCGTTTCTACGATCCGACAACCGGCGCGGTGACGGTCGACGGTGAGGATGTGCGCGCGCTCACGCAACGATCCTTGCGCGAGAGCATTGGCATGGTCACACAGGACACGTTTCTTTTCCACGATACGATCTACGAAAACATCCGCTACGGTCGGCTCGACGCCACGGAAGCGGAGATCCACGAAGCGGCGAAACAGGCTTACATCCACGATTTCATCCTGACGCTACCCGAAGGCTACCGGACCCGCGTCGGGG
Organism: uncultured Chthoniobacterales bacterium; assembly: GCA_964245885.1. Taxonomy (GTDB): domain Bacteria; phylum Verrucomicrobiota; class Verrucomicrobiia; order Chthoniobacterales; family SZAS-18; genus CAHJWO01. The sequence continues at coordinate 6,082 of CAXTOX010000031.1, forward strand.
ACAAGGGCGCGCGGCTTTCCGGCGGGCAGCAGCAGCGATTGGCCATCGCGCGGGCGCTGCTCAAGAATGCGCCGATCCTGTTGTTGGACGAGGCCACGAGCGCGCTCGACAGCGAGAGCGAACGCATGATCCAGGTCGCGCTGGAAACGCTATCCAAAGGCAAGACGGTCATCGCCATTGCCCACCGGCTATCAACAATCCTCAAGGCGGACAGCATCATCGTGATGGACGCCGGACGCATCTACGAACAGGGCAAGCACGCGTTCCTGTACGCTAAGGGCGGGACGTACCGGCGATTGTACGATTTACAGTTCGATCACGAGGCGCATTTGCAGGAGATGGGCTGAAGCAGCGTGTGTAGATAAGGTCTTGTTGTGCTGCGCACCGGCATCGGCTCATCGAGTGGAGCAAGGTCAGGGTGTGAGCCAAGCAGCACCGTGCGCTGCTCAAACGATTGGCCGAGGCCAGGAAATCAACCGGCCGCGCGCCGTCGTGGACGCAATTTTTTGAGGGACCGAACCGGTGCTAACCCGACGGATCGCGCCAGGCCGGGCAGCAAGCATCACCTGCCTCCCGACGCACAAGGCTTCCTGCTCATCGCTCAGGCAACCTTTATCGCCTGTCATACGGTGGCACTCTGCTTGGAAAAATACTGAATCGTTTGGCCAGCAATTACGGAGAATAGAAGTGACTCCACAGGCCGTTCGGCCAAATCCAAGTTTCCTCATCACGGCAATGAAAACGCTCTTTTTGCTTCCCATCGTGCTCCTGCTCAGCCACGCCGAGCACCTCCTCGCCGGCAGCGTCATCAACAGCAACCTGCCCGCCGGCACGGTTATCGTGAACATTAACGCGCAAGAGGACGGCACGGCCAGCTACGGCGGCGGGAACACCGGGCAGGCGTTCTTCTACCAGCCCTTCGGTTCCGGTCCGAACGGCCTGCTGTCGATCCCGGTTTCACCGGGCACGTACACTTTCCGCATCGTCGATCCCGCCGACGTTGCGCAGGAGTTTCCCTCTCTGACCGCTGCTCAGTTGTCCACGCTCTTTACCGCCTGGACATACAACAGTCCCTGGGTCACCCAGTACATGGTCTTCGACATCAGCGCCACCACCGCCGCGAGCAAGCCGCAACTATTCGACGGGGCTGACAACACCTCGTCCTACGACAACGCGCAGGATGCCTACAACGCCACGGTGGCCGCTGGCGGCGCAAATCTGATCCAGATCGACACGATGCACGGCCGGGAAGGCACCAACTACACGACGACCTACTCGTTTACGACAGCGACCAGCTTGGTGTTCGTCATTCCCGACTCCGGGTTGAGCGACAACAACGGCGGGGTGTCCGTCGTGGTGCAGAAAGTGCCTGCGCCCGCCTTCTTCAACGGCGAAACCGCTCTGACCAACGGCGTGGACTATCTCGCGTTCCTCAACGGCAACTATTTCGGCTACTACAGCTTCCTCTCCGACCCGCGCTACCTCTACCACTTCGATCTGGGCTACGAGTACGTGTTCGATGCGGACGACGGCAAAAGCGGGGTGTACCTGTACGATTTCGCCAGCAGCACGTTTTTCTATACGTCACCGACGTTCCCGTTCCCGTACCTGTACGACTTCAGCCTGAACACGGTGCTCTACTACTATCCCGATCCGAGCAATGCCGGGCACTACAACACGAACGGCACTCGCTTCTTCTACAACTTTGCCACAGGCAAGATCATCACCAAATAAGCGGCGCGCCGAGACATCGCGCTAGCAGCCCGCGCCCGGGGGTTGAACTTCGTGCCTTTGGATTGCTGCCGGCAATCCGTCAGCGCGAAAGCGTGCAAGTCAGCAAACTACGCCGGGAGCGCAACGGCGCGGGTCTGCGCCGGATCAGTTCGCTGGCGCAACAGTGTGCGGCAGACCCTTCAAAATCCGCGCGCGATCCCTCGGCAACTGCCCCGCCAGCCGCACGATGGACTGCGCCGGGTCCGCCTCCGGGTTATGCATCCCGGTGACGCCCAAAAGGCGGCTAAGCTCACTCTCGAAATGGAGCATCGCACGGCGCGTCGGCCCGTTTTTGTCGAGGAAGTCCAAGGCCCGGCGCAACAGGTCGTAAACCTCCGGCACCGGTTGCTCGAACTCGGTCGTCATTTCCACCAGTTCCACGAAGTACGCCGCCATCTGCGTGCGCTCGTATTGTGTTCGCAACCCCTCGCGCGCATCCCGCACCGCCACCTCGCGCAGGCCGTGCAGTTCGCTCTGGCGGCTGCGCGAGTACGTGATCTCCGCCGCATAGAACAAATCCAGCCGACCCGCGAACGGGCTACGCGGGCGGCGCGCGCCTTTGGCGACCGTCTTGAGCTTGCCGTGCGCCTCGGTGAACCACGTCACGATCAGGCTGCTTTCGGTCAGCTTGATACGGCGCAAAAGGATGGCGGCGGTCGTTTCCAAAGGACAGAACAATATACCCCGAAAACGCCAAAAAGACAGCCCGCAACGAACTTGCGCAGGAGATGATTCTCACCGCAGGCGTCGCCACCCATGGTAGGGATGGCTCTCCGAGCCGCTCCCTAAATTTTCCGGCGAAACGCACCGTGCGCACGTTGGTCATCCATTCAAAAATAGGGAGCGGCTCGGAGAGCCATCCCTACCATGGGTGGCGACGCCTGCGGCGGGATTACTGTCCCCAGTAGCTGTATGACTGGAGCACCGTCACCTTGCCGCCGACGAAGTCCCAGTCCTTCTGGTACGAAAACTCGCATCTGCGCGTGTCATAGATCATATCGCGCGGTGCTTCGGGATGGTTGGGATCGTAGACGAGGTAATGGACCACGCCAGCCCGCATGTCCCGCGGCGTGGCCGGACGGCGTCCGTAGATGACGACGGCGTGGTTGACGCTCAGGCTCGGGTAGCTCGTCAGGTAGGCAATGAACAGGTCGTTGCGCGCCAGACAGCCTTCCACCCGCTCCTGCGTATGCCGCTGCTGGGTCGGACCGTTGAGGAAGGCGAAAAACATGCGCCAGTTACCCACCCGCACGTAAGCCGTCCAGCCGAGGCCAATGTTCTTTTGTAAGACCAGCGGCCGGGCCTTGCTCAAGGCGCGCAGGTCCGCGTAGCCGGGGATCAACGTCCGTTCGTCCGGCGGCAGCGGGCGGCGCCAAGCCGCGCGGCCCGTGACGCGGCGCACGAGGCGGGCCAGTTCCGCGTCGTCGGGCGGCGGCTGCGAAGGATCGAACCGCGCGAAGCTGCGGAATTGCTCCGACGCGCGGCTCATGACGAAACAATGTAACACGAACGCCGGCGGCTTCTCGCCGGACTTGAGTTGGCGTTTTTCGGCGTGGCCGTTGGGATAGATGTACACCGTCTCGTTGGCGAACGAGAACGTGTCCGCGCCGAAGCGGAACGCCGGCCCCGGCACGGTGCCGTTCGCGCGCGCGCATGCGGCCGAACCCAGCCACAATGCGCCGAGACCGGCCGCCAAGACACCGACTAACCAACGGAAATTTTGAGACGCCACTTTCTCGGGAGAACGATCAAAGAACTTGCCCGGACGGCACGAGCAGCGCAAGAAACCGTTCGTGCCACGTTTGTCACGCGCTGATCGTGCGGCCCTCGACCGCCAGCGCCGCTTCCTTGACCGCCTCGCTCAAGGTTGGATGCGCGTGGACGGTCCGCGCGAGGTCTTCCGAACTGCCGCCGAACTCCATCACCGACACGGCTTCCTGGATCAGTTCGCTAGCGGCCGGGCTGATGATGTGCGCGCCGAGAAGCCGGTCGGTTTTCGCGTCGGCCACGAGCTTGACGAATCCGTCCGCGCTGTCGCTGGCCAAGGCGCGGCCGTTTGCGCGGAAGAAGAACTTGCCGGTTTTTACCGCTACCCCCTTTTCTTTGGCCAAATCCTCGCTCAGACCCACGCTGGCGACCTCCGGGTGCGTGTAGACGACGCCAGGGATCACGTCGTAGTTCACGTGCCCCGCCTTGCCTGCGATGAACTCGGCGACCGCCACGCCTTCCTCTTCGGCCTTGTGCGCGAGCATGGGGCCAGCGATCACGTCGCCGATGGCGTAGACGCCGGGCACGTTGGTGGCGAAGCGACCGTCCACCTTCACGCGCTTGCGCTCGTCCTGCGCGAGGCCGAGTTCGGGGGCCACGGCGCTGCCGAGCGCGGCTTTGCGGCCCACGGCAACAAGAACTTTCTCGGCTTCGAGGGCGAACTTTGTGCCGTCCTTGGCGGTGGCGCGGACGGTGGCCTTCCCCTCGTCGAGGTCGATCCCCTCAACCTTGGTTTCAAGGTGGAACTTCAGCCCTTCGGCTTCGAGCGACTTCTGGAGCGCCTTGGCCAGTTCGAGGTCGAAACCCGGCGCGATGCGCGGCAAAAATTCGACCACCGTGACCTGTGCTCCCAACCGCGCCCAGACCGAGCCGAGTTCGAGTCCGATGGCCCCGCCGCCGATGACGACCATCCGCGCCGGCACCGCGTCGAAGGACAGCGCCTCCGTGCTCGTGACGCTCACCTTGCCGTCCACCGGCATGGAGGGCAGCTCGATGGGCACGCTGCCGGTCGCCAGCAGGATGTGTTTGGCGGTGAGTTCCTCGTTCTTTGTGCCGGTCACCGTGACCTTGCCGGACGAGGTGATGCGCCCCTCGCCGGGGTAGACGGTGATCTTGTTTTTCTTCATCAGGAAAGCCACGCCGCCCGTGAGAGTAGACACGGTCTTGTCCTTGCGCTTGAGCATCGTGGGCAGGTCGAGCTTTACATCGCCGATGACGACGCCGTGGGCAGCGGCTTCGTGTTTGGCAAAATGGAAATGGTGGCTGGAGTTGAGCAGCGCCTTGCTGGGAATGCAGCCGATGCGCAGGCAGGTGCCGCCGAGCGCTTTTTCCTTTTCGATGATGGCGGTCTTCAGGCCGAGCTGCGCCGCGCGGATGGCTGCAACGTAACCGCCCGGACCTGCGCCGATGACGATGAGATCAAATTCCGACATGGGGATAGACTTTCAAAATAGTCCCGATTCGGCCTTTTGGGAAGGGCACCTTGTCACGCTTTGCCGACAGGCTGCGACCACGCGGCACCAGAAACTTGGCGGCCGGGTCAAACGCGGGTAGAATCACCGCCGTGAACATCCGATCCCCGTTGGTATCTCCATTTTTGTGCTGCGGCTGGTTGTTGCTCGCGTTGACGTGCGTTCGCCTCCCGTCCGCCCGGGCGGACGAAGCCAGCAAAGCGGCAGTCATCAACGAACTGTTCGCGGTCATGCACGTCGATACGCTCATGCAGGAGTCTATGCGGCAGGGCGTGCTTGCCCAGAAGGCACAGTTCGAGAAAATCGAGCCCTTCAAGTCGAACAAAGCGGCGCTCGACGAGGTGATTGAACGCATGACGGCCCTGCTCGCAGAAAAGATGAGTTGGGGCAAACTCAAACCGGCGATGACCAAGCTCTACTCAGACAATTTTTCCGAAGAAGAACTCGCCGCCTCCTTGGCGTTTTATAAGACGCCGGCCGGGCAGGCAATGCTGACGAAGCTACCAGTGGTGATGGCGGGTTCAATCGCCATTGCCCAGCAGCAGGTGGGCAACTTTGGACCGGACATTCAACAAATGATGCAGGACATCATGGAGAAGTATCCGACCCCAAAGACCGATTCGGACAACTGATGGCCTGCCCGTCGGCAACCTGCATCAGAGCGAGCGGAACCTCGGCCGCCCCACTCTGGCAGGACTCGCTTTTGGAGATGGAATTTGCCCTCAAATCTCCAGCAGCAGCCGGCTCGGCTCCTCAATGCAGTCCTTGATCCGCACCAGCGCCGTGACAGCCTCCTTGCCGTCCACGACCCGGTGGTCGTAGCTTAAGGCCAGATACATCATCGGGCGGATGACCACCTCGTTGTTCACCGCGATGGGGCGCTGGACGATGTTGTGCATGCCCAGGATGCCGCTCTGCGGCGGGTTGAGGATGGGCGTGCTCAACAGCGAGCCGTACGTGCCGCCGTTGGAGATCGTGAACACGCCGCCCGTCAGATCGTCGATGCCGATTTTGCCTTCCTTGGACTTGGCGGCGTACCCGGCGATGTCTTTCTCGATCTGCGCGAACCCTTTTTTGTCGCAGTCGCGCAGCACCGGCACGATGAGGCCTTTCTCCGTGCCCACGGCCACGCCGATGTCATAATAATGGTTTTGGACAAAATCGTCGCCGTCCAACTGGCCGTTGAGCGCGGGTACGGTTTTGAGAGCTTCCACAACGGCCTTCACAAAGAACGACATAAATCCCAGCTTCACGCCGTGCTTCTTGACGAAGGCGTCCTGCATCTTGGAACGCAGGGCCATGACGCCGCTCATGTCGCACTCGTTGAAAGTCGTCAGGATGGCAGCGGTCTGCTGCGCCATGACAAGTTGCGCGGCGATCTTGCGGCGCAGGGGGGTCAGCTTCTTGCGCGTGGTGCGGCCTTCAGCAGCAACCGACGGCTTCGCAACCGGTGCGGGAAGTTCGATGGCGGCGAGAGTCGCGGGCACCACAGCAGGGGGCACCGCAGGACGGTTCTCGACGAAGCCGAGCACGTCACCCTTGGTCAAACGTCCGCCCTTGCCGGTGCCGGAAAGATCGGCGGGCGAGACCTTCTCCTCCTCCACCAGACGCCGCACGGCCGGGGAGAGCGGCTGATCGCCGTCGTTACTTCTACCGGTTTCGGGAGCGAGATTCTGAGCTTTGGCCTGAGCCGTCGGCTGCGGGTCGGCCTCGGGAGCAGGGGTGGGTTTGTTCGGCGCGGGCCCGGCCGCGGTGGGAGCGGCTGCCGGAGCGGCGGCGCCTTCCTCGATCAGCGCGACCACCTGGCCGATTTTCACCTCTTCGCCCTCCTGCGCCTGGATCGTCAACCGGCCCGAACCGGCAGCGACGATCTCACTGGAAACCTTGTCGGTTTCCAAGGTCAGGAGCAGTTCATTGGCCTGCACCGCGTCGCCGTCTTTCTTGTGCCACGCGGCGATGACGCCGCTGGAGATGGACTCGCCGACCGGGGGAATTTTGACTTCGAGGCTCATGGAAGGATGGGTGCCCGCCAAGCATGGAACGGCCCGTCCCAAAACTCAACGGCGAATGCGGTCAACGCAGCGGGGCATCACAGACTGAACGCCTCGGCCACGAGCTGTTTTTGCTCGCGGTCGTGCAGCGTCTTGGCCCCGACGGCCGGGCTGGCGCTGGCGTTGCGGCCCGCGTAGAGGAAACGCTTGCGCGGCGGCAGAAGTTCGCCCAGCAGCGGCGCGATGAAGCTCCACGCGCCCATGTTCTGCGATTCCTCCTGGCACCACACCCATTTCTCCACGTGCGTGTACGGCGCGAAGAGCTCGCGCAACCGCTCCGTGTGCAGCGGGTAGAGCTGCTCGACGCGCACAAGGGCCACGTCCTCGGCTTTCGAGGCGTCGCGGGCCTTGAGCAGGTCATAGTACACCTTGCCCGTGCACAGGATCACCCGGCGCGTCGCCTGTGCCCCAGCAGGGGCGGGGTTCTCGATGATCTCCTGGAACCCGGCCCCGGTGAAATCCTCGTTGCGCGACACCGCCAGTTCCGAACGCAGCAGGCTCTTGGGCGTCATGATGACCAGCGGCTTGCGGAAGGGCTTGCCGTTCGCCGTTCGCAACGACTGCCGACGCAACGCGTGGAAATACTGCGCGGGTGTCGTGAGGTTACACACCTGGATGTTGTCCTCGGCGCACGCCTGCAAGAAACGCTCCACCCGTCCGCTGGAATGCTCCGGCCCCTGCCCCTCGTAGCCGTGCGGCAGCAGCAGCACGATGCCGCTGGGACGCTGCCACTTGGACTCCGATGACACAATGAACTGGTCGATGATCGTCTGCGCGCCGTTCACAAAGTCACCGAACTGCGCCTCCCACAGGCACAGCATCTCGGGGTAATCCATCGAGTACCCGTAGTCGAAACCGAGAACCGCCGCCTCGCTCAGAGGCGAGTTGTACACGCAGAAGCGCGCCTGCCCATCGGCGAGGTTGTTGAGCGGGATGTAACGCTCGCGCGTCTGGTCGTCGTAGAGCACGCTCAGGCGTTGGGAAAACGTCCCGCGCCGGCTATCCTGCCCGCTCAGGCGCACCGGCTTGCCCTCCAGCAGCAGCGAGCCAAAGGCGAGCGTCTCGGCAAAAGACCAATCGTACGGCCCGCCCGCCTCGAACACCTTCAAGCGCCGGTCGAGCAGGTTGCGCTTGAGCTTGTCGAGGATGTGGATGCGGTCGGGAATGTGCGTGACGGCACGAGCCACCTTTTCCAGCACGTCGGGCGTGATCGCCGTGTCCGTCGGCGCGTGGGAATACGGCGGTTGGAAAATGGCGTTGGAACCGGCGAACTTTTTCCGCGAGCCGGGCTTTTCGCCGCTGCCGTCGGAACCTTTGGCCTCGGCGAAAGCCGCTTCGCACGCCGCCTCGTATTCCTTGAGCAGGTTGGCGGCTTCCTCACTGGTCACGCGGCCATCGGCGGCGAGCTTGTCGCGGTACAGCGTGGCGACGCTGGGTTGCTTGGCAATTTGCGCGTAGAGATCGGGTTGGGTGTAGTTGGGTTCGTCGCCCTCGTTGTGGCCGTAGCGACGGTAGCAGTACATGTCGATGATGACATCGCGCTTGAACTCCTGCCGGAACTCCGCCGCCAGCGCGCCCACAAAACAAACCGCTTCCGGGTCGTCGCCGTTGACGTGAAAAACCGGGGCGTCCACCATCTTCGCCACGTCCGTGCAGTACAGCGACGAACGGGCATCGGCGGGCAGCGTGGTGAAACCGATCTGGTTGTTGATGATGACGTGCACCGTGCCGCCCGTGCTGTAGCCGGGGAGCTGGCTCATGTTGAGCGTTTCGGCCACGATGCCCTGTCCGGCGAACGCCGCGTCGCCGTGGATGAGCAGCGGCAGGACGAGCTTCCTTTCCGCGGTGTCCTCCAGGATGCGCTGGCGGGCGCGCGCCTTGCCTTCCACCACGGGGTCCACGAATTCCAGGTGGCTCGGGTTGGACGCCAGCCGCACCTCCACGTTGGACACGCCGTAGCCTTCGCCTACCTCGCGGGTGGATTCGTAGCCGAGATGGTACTTCACGTCGCCGTCGCCGTTGGTCAGCTCGGGCGTGTAGTTCTCGGAGAACTCGGTGAAGATCATCCCGATGGGTTTCTTTAGGAAGTTGGCCAGGACATTGAGCCGGCCACGGTGGGCCATACCCATCACCAATTCCTGCACCCCGAGACCCGCACAACGCTGGAGGATCGTCTCCAGCAGCGGCAGCAGCGTTTCGCCGCCTTCGAGCGAAAACCGCTTCTGGCCGACGTAGCGCGTGTGCAAAAACCGCTCGAACCCCTCCGCCGCGAGCAGGTAGCCGAGGAGCGTACGCTGGACGGCGGGCTCGGGCGCGAGGGTTTCCGGCCAGGCTTCCATGCGGTCGCGCACCCAGTTGCGCACCTTCGTCGAGGCGACGTGCATGAACTCCACGCCGATTTTGCCCGTGTAGACGCGCCGCAAGGTGGCGATCATCTCGCGCAGCCGCATGCTCTTGCCGCCCATGAAGTAACGCGACGCAACAGTCCGGTCGAGGTCGCCCTTTCCGAAGCCGAACGCCTCCAGCGCCAGCAGCGGCTGGTCGGCCTTGTGGTTGTCCAGCGGGTCGAGCTTGGCGAGCGTGTGGCCGAGGGAACGGTAGGTCTGGACGAGTTCATCGACGCGTGTCTGCCGGTCGAGGTCGGCGGCGCTCGCCTTGGCGTCGGCGGCGGGAGCCGTGCCGTTGACCCCGGCCGACCGGGGCGGCTGGGCGCAGCCGAGGGCGAAACCTTCAAAAAACGCCACCCACTTGTCATCCACCGACGCCGGGTCCTGCTGCCAACGGGCGTAGGTTTCTTCGAGGAGCGCGGCGTTGAGGTGATTGGCGGCGGAAGGTCTCATTAGGGGTGTCTGCGCGCGGGAACTAGGCAAAAAAAGGGCTTGGGATGTCAGGCTGGATTTCGGCGCAAACGGGAAAAGAACTTAGGTCGCTCTCTCTGAAAATCAAGCCCCGGCCAGGCCGGCGCGGCTGCCGGCCGCGCCCGGGGAGCGGCGGATGACGGCTATTTGCAAGGCGCGGGTGGTCCCAACCGTCCGGGGAACGCCGTTCATTCGAAGGAATGGAAAACAAACCTCCATTTCCTTATGATCCCTCTCCGCGCCGTCCGCTTCCCTTTCCGCTCCACGCTCGCCGCTGCCCTCGTGGTCTGCGCCGCCGTTTCGCCCGTGGCGATCCTTCACGCCCAGGAGGTTTCTTCCCTGGCTTTACCCGAACGCCGCGCTCTCAAGGAATATCAGGAGAAGAAGCTGCCGGAGTTGCAGAAGAGCATCAACGCCGCCGCCAAGTTCGACGTGTCAATGGAGGTCCAGTGGGGTGCCATTGCCCAGAAAGACCAAGGCGACAGGTACATGGAGGATGATTATTTTACGAACGTTTACTTCGTTCCCCTGGCTAACGCGCTCAAGCAAATCACCAGCGATGCCATGGGTGCCGAAGCACTCAAAACCAGACTCAAGAAGGTGGTAGTCACCTTCGATGAGGCCACTGCCCCGGCCAGCAATTACCCGAACGGCGTCAAATTCGAGAATGGCACGCTGACGATCAACTTCATGCCTTTCAGCAATTCGGGCGATGTTGAGGCACGTTCCAAAGCCATTGCCTCGGGCCTAGAAGCGAAGCTCTGAGCGAGGGGGAAAGTGAATGTCCTGCCAGGCCCCCCGCGCTCCGGGCAACGCTGGTCCCGACGAGGACCAGCGGAAAAAGGTGTAATCTTATCGCTGACAGTCGTTCCTGGCCAGCGGTCACGGGCGACTCACCTTGCGACGTTTCAAACGCACCTGACCATGCCCCGCGCCGGACTCCGATCCATCATCCTCGCCGCAATCCTCACGCAGAGCTCGCTCCAAGTGGCGCGGGCGCAGGAGGTCCGCGCGCCGGAACCGCCGCCGGAGTTCAACCCGGCCACGGAGCCGACCGTCATCACCGTGGCCAAGGTCATGCCGGCGGTGGTGAACATCGCCACCGAGCGCATCGTGCGCCGCACCGAGCAGGACCCGTTCGAGCAGTTCTTCAACCAGTTCTTCGATGACATGACCAGCAACCGCCGTCCGCACGAGCAGCCGTCGCAAAAGGTCGCCAGCTTAGGCTCGGGGTTCCTTGTCGACGAGGACGGCAGCATCGTCACCAACGAACACGTCGTCGAACGCGCCGCCGACCTGAAGATCAAGGTGATTTTCTCCGACGGCAGCATGGCTCCGGCCCGCTACGTCGCGGGCGATCCCAAGGCGGACTTGGCCCTCATCCGGGTGGATCGACGGGACCACGGCGGCAAGCCTTTTCCTTTCATCAACCTCACCAGGGTCTCGCCGAACCTGCTCGGACAAACGGTGCTCGTGCTGGGCAATCCGCTCGGCTACAACTCCAGTGTCAGCCGCGGCATCCTCAGCGCCAACGAACGCGAGGTCACCGTCGAGGGCAACACCTACCGGCACCTCATCCAGACGGATGCCGCCATCAACCCCGGCAACAGCGGCGGGCCGCTGGTCGATCTCGCCGGGCGGTTGGCGGGCATCTCGTCGGTAAAATTGTCGTTTACCTCCCAGGGCACGCCCACGCAAGGTCTCGGCTTCGCGATCCCGGCGAGCGCGGTTGCCGCGAAGGTGGCGGAGTTCAAGGCCGTTCCCAACGATCCCGGCGCAGGGACGGCCAAGCGCGGGCCGACGCCGGCGGGCACGGTGGGTTCGCCCAGCGCGCGGCGGCTCTTCGGGTTGCAACTACAGACGCTGACCCAGGAACTTGCCGACGCCTTCGGGGTGCGCGGCACCACGGGGGTGCTGGTGGCCGACGTGGAACGCGGCAGCCCCGCGCAAGAAGCCGGCATCCGTCAGGGCATGGTGATCTACAAGGTGGGCACCTACGACATCGACAGCCCGGCCAAGGTCGAAGCGCTCCTGCACGACGCGGACGGCGGCACGTCGGTGGATTTCACAATCGGCACGGGTTCCTACGCCCAACGCTACAGCAAGGGCCGCCAGCAAGTCGGCACCGTGACGCTGGTGGCGCGAGAGTAGGTTCTTGATTGTCCCTGCCTCTGCACAGGCTATAAAATAGACCGATGAAATCGTTCGTTTCCGAAAGAGGCCAGATCACCGTCCCGCCGCGGTTGTGGTACGAAATGCACATGGAGGTTGGCCAGTTGGTAAAATGGGAACGAGTCTCGGCTACCGAGTTTCGCCTGAAACTCCTGCCGCCGGAAGAGGTGAAGCCCGACCCGGTGGCCGCGCTTAACTTCGCCCGTGCGTACGGTTTGGTGGAAGGCGACTCCGAGGCGATGCTGAAGGAGTTACGCGAGGGCGAGGAAGACTGAATTTTGTGGCGTGGATCGTTGATACTTCGGTCCTGTTGGATCGCCAACAATGACGCCCGCTTCGCGTCAGCCTCGACCGATTGCCTGTCGCGCTATCTCCCCGAGGGTTTGATCATTCGCCCGGTTTCGTACGTCGAATTGGCTCCTTCTTTCATCGGTCGGAACGCACCGCAGCGAACGTTCCGGCGCGCTTTGGGTGTCAACTGGCAGGAGCCGTGGATTTGGCAGGACACCGAGAAGGCCCAGCGCCTCTGGGATGCCCGCGTTGCGCAAAAACGCGCGGGACTCATCCTGAAACGCCCGCTTGTCGACGTGCTTACCGAGGCTTTCGCCAGCCGCTTTCAGGGTCTCATCACCCGCAATCCCCGACACTTCCCGACGGTCCCGGTCATCGTTCCCTCTTGAAATACGGGAAACTTTGTTTCAACGTCCCACCCCCTCCCGCTGTCCGAAGCATCCCCCGCACCACGATGATCAAGGTCGAAAACCTCACCAAGCGCTACGCCAACTACACGGCGATCAAGGACCTCTCTTTCGAGGTCGAACGCGGCGAAATCGTCGGCTTCCTCGGACCCAACGGCGCGGGCAAGAGCACGACCATGCGTATCCTCTCCTGCTTCCAGCCGGCCACCAGCGGCCGGGCGACGGTGGCGGGCTACGACGTGTTCAGCCAGTCGCTCCAGGTGCGCGAACGCCTCGGCTACCTGCCCGAGAACGTGCCGCTGTACACGGACATGCGCGTCAACGAGTACCTCGAACACCGTGCCGCGCTCAAGGGCTTGAGCGGTAAAAAGCTGCGCACCCGCGTCGGCGAGGTCAAGGAGATGACCGACCTCAACGACGTGCAGCGCAAGCTCGTCGGCAATCTTTCCAAGGGCTATCGCCAGCGCGTTGGCCTCGCGGAGGCACTCGTCGGCGATCCCGACCTGCTCATCCTCGACGAACCCACCATCGGCCTGGACCCCAACCAGATCCGGCAGGTGCGCGACCTCATTAAGAACCTCGGCAAAAAGCACACGATCCTGCTTTCCACCCACATCCTGCCCGAGGTGGAAATGACCTGCTCGCGCGTCATCATCCTACACAAGGGCAAGATCGAAGCCAGCGACACCCCGCAGAACCTCCTCAGCCACCTGCGCGCCGTCGGCAACATCCGCCTGGAAGCCGACACCGGCGCGGACAACGGCATCGCCGAACTCCAAAAGGTACCGGGCATCAAGGAAGTCACCCTGGAGACGGTCCCGCCAGTCGGCACCGCCACCGAAGCTGCCACGATCACCAACGGCGGCGACCGCGCCGGCTACCGCGCGTTCCTCCTCAAGGCCGAAGCCGGGGCCGACCCCCGCGCAGAACTCTTCCGCCTCGCCGTTGACCGCCGCTGGAACGTGCGTGAACTCTCCCGCCGCCGTGCCACGCTCGAAGACGTGTTCGTCGAAATCACCCACGCGGAATAGAAGCCCCCGGAACCGCCCGGTTCGGCTCCTCGCGGCGACCGGTTGTTTTACCTTGCCGGCCTGTTGGTTTCCTTGAGATTACCGTTCCTGTTTTCCCTGCAGCCTCCCATGCGAAAATTCCTCGTCCTACTTGAACGCGAGATGAAGTCCTACTTCTACTCGCCCATCGCTTACATCGTGCTGTGCTTTTTCATGGCGCTGGCCGGTTTCAACGCCTACTTCGTCCTCTCCCTCCTGCTGCACGGCCCGACGGAAATCTCGCTGATGGAGGCGTTTTTCTTCTTCTTCTTTTTCTGGTTTGTCTTCCTGCCGACGATTCCGTTCATCACGATGCGGCTCTACTCGGAGGAGTTCAAATCAGGCACCATCGAGACCCTCATGACCGCGCCGGTCGAGGACTGGCAGGTGGTCCTCTCCAAATTTGCCGGGGCGTTGCTTTTTTACCTCGTGCTGTGGCTGCCCACGGCGTTGCTTTTCATCATCTATGAGACGGTGACAAAACAGCCGGCCGCGCCCGTGTTCGGACTTTATTTCGGCGTTTACTTCCTGCTGTTTCTCATGGGGATGTTTTATCTCTCGCTGGGCTGTCTGGCCTCCGTGGCCACACGCAACCAGATCGTCGCTGCGGTCATCACGCTGGTGCTGGTACTGGCGTTTTTCTTCAGCGGCCTGCTCGGCTACATCCTACCCAACCTGACGCAGGGAACGCGCGACTTCGTGGCGTACTTTTCCAGCTTCGACCACATGCGGAACTACGCCCGCGGCCTGATCGACACGCAGCCCATCGTTTTCTACGTGTCGATGACGGTTTTCCTCCAGGTGCTCACCTATCACGTTTTCCAGTATCGCAAGTGGAAGGCATGATTTTCCCGCCCTCGTGTTTGTTGCCTCTACCCCTCTGACTTTCCTCTGCTATGGCCGCTGAACCCGCCACGGAAAAACCCGTTGATCCTACCCCCGCTGCCACGGAGCCCACGCCCAGCAAGCCCCGGCGTCCCTCGCGTGCCGGCTTCGGCCGCCGCCTGACCATCGGCACGAACGTCCTCCTCCAGATCGTGCTGGCGGCAGCGCTCCTGCTGTTCGTTAACGGCTACGCGTACAAGCACTTCCACCGCTTCGACCTCAGCCGCAACCATCGCTCTGCGTTGAGCGACCGCACCAAACAATTTCTGCGCGGCCTGAACAAGCCCGTCAAGATCATCGTGCTCATCAGCGAACGTTCGCCGATCCAGGAAGACGTGGCTAACCTCGCTGCCGAGTACCGCAACACCCAGAGCAAGTACATCACCCTCGACATCATCGATCCCTATCGCGCCTACAACCGCGCCGCCGAGATCCAGACCAAGTACAAGCTCGCCCAGCAGGAAAACGTCGTGATCCTCGATTCCGAGGGCCGGACCAAGGTCATCGGCCAAGACAAGATGGCCGAGATCGACCCCGGCAACGAGATAACCGGCACGCAGCCGCAGGTCACCGGGTTCACGGGCGAACAGGCCATCACCGCCGGCCTGATCGAGGTCTCCGAGGGCAAGAAGAGCACGGTCTACTACGTCCAGGGCCACGGCGAGCCGAGCCTTGCCAAGGGCAAGCCGCTCGGGCCGCTGGGCGACCAGCTCGCCAGTGAACACCTCACCGTCGACGAATTGAACCTCCTCAACGCCGACACCGTGCCCCCGGACGCCACGGCGCTCATGCTCATCGGCGCGCACTACGATCTGACCGACCGGGAGGTCAAGCTGCTCTCCGACTACTGGGACAAGGGCGGGCGTCTGTTGGTCCTGCTCAACCCCGAGTTTCCCACCCCGCACCTCGCCAGCTTCCTCACGCGCCTGGGAGTGCGCCCCGATGACGACCGCATCCTCGGCGTGGTCAACGCGCTCGGCGTGCGGCGGCTCATCAGCAGCGCGCTGACCCTGTTCGCCGGTGAGACCCCCATCGCCCTGCGCCTCTCCGATCTGACCCCGCTGTTCCCGGGCAACACGCAGTCGCTCTCGCTCACCCCCGAGGCTGGCAACGCTTCCGGCCTGAAGGTCGCCCCGCTGCTCACCGCCGCAAAGGGCTTCTGGGGCGAGACGGACTACAAGGACATGGAGACCAACGGCGCGGAGAACGACCCCGCCAAGGACAAGCAGTCGTCGCTCTACGTCGCTGCCACCGTGGAAAAAGGCGCGGTGGGCGACCAGCGCGTGCAAGTAACTCCCTCACGGATGATTGTCGTGGGCAACGCGCGTTTCGTGGACCCCGACTCCATGGACGAGCAGATGTACGCGCTGTTCATCAACAGCATCAACTGGCTCGGGGAGCGCGAGGCGCTCATCGGCATCCCGGCCAAGCCGGTGAAACCCACCGTGTTGAGCATCCCCGACGAGCAGATCGTCCTGTTACGCGACCTCTGGCTCTTCGCCATTCCGGCCGCGTGCGCGTTCCTAGGCTTCGTCGTGTGGTGGTGGCGTCGGCGCTCGTGAGGAAAAGACAGAAAGCAGAAGGCAAAAGTTCGGAAAAAATGTGAACCGCTGACCTAATTGGAACAATCAGTTGCAGCCATGACATCAGCCTCCTTGCAGAACATCTTCCGTTTGCCCTCCGTCTTCTGGTTCTGTCCTTCTGCCTTCTGCCTTCTGCCTTCTGCCTTTGCTTCCTTATGAGTCCGAAAACCACCCTCTACCTGCTGGCCGTCGTCGCCGTCTTCTTTGCGTACTTCTACTTCTTCGAGAACAAACGGCCCGGCACGCGCGAAGCCAACTCTGAGGCCAAGCGCCTCGTGCCGTTTGACCGCGACAAGGTCTCGGGGCTCACGGTGACGGATCACGACCTCAAGATCGAACTCCAGCAGGAGGACGCCCGCCGCTGGCGCATCAAATCGCCCGTCGCCGACCGCGCCGACAAATCGCTGATCGACGAGGTGATGACCGACCTGGAGACCGCGCACGTCGACGAGACCTTCAAGGTCAAGGCCGACGACAAATCCAAGTTGCAGGAACTCGGCCTGCTGGCCCCGCACGTCCGGCTGCTGGTCACGCGCAACGACAACGAGAAGCCCACCGACATCCTCTTCGGCAACGACACCGCCATCGAGGGCAAGGTCTACGCCCGCGTGGACGGCACCGATCAGGTACACATCATCTCCGGCGAACTGCGCAAGCTGCTGCAAAAGGACACGAACGCCTGGCGTGACCACCGCGCCCTCGATCTGGCCGCCACGGACGTGAACCGGTTCACGATCAAGAACGCCTCCGGCGAGATCGAATTTCAACGCGATGGCACGCATTGGAAGATCGCCAAGCCCCTCGCGGCGCGCGGCGACGACGCGAAGATCAACGACTACCTCTCGCAGGCGACGAACCTGGCCGTGACCAAGTTCGTCGCGGACGACAAGGCCGACGCCGCCACCTACGGGCTGGCCGAACCGCGCGGCGTGCTGACTTTCTACACGGCCGACAATGCCAAGGGCACGGAACTGATGATCGGCGGCGTTCCGTCCAACGCGCCGGCAGCCTCCCCCTCGCCGGGTGCTTCGCCTGACGCGACGCCGACACCCGCCCCGCCGGCCGACGGCGTGTACCTGCGTGCGCCGGCCCGGCAGTCGATTTTTACCGTCACCAAAAACGTCGAAAACCTCCTGACGCTCAAGCCCAACGACCTGCGCGACCACGCGCTGGCGCGGATCAACGCCGACACCTTGGACCGCGTTCAGGTCACGCCGGGAACCGGCGCGGCGTTCACCCTCGTGCGCAAGGACAAGGATTGGACGCTCGACGACCAGCCCGCCAACGCGGCGGGCGTCACCGGGCTGATCAACGCGCTGAACAGCGCGCGGGCGGTGGATTTTGTCTCCGACAGCGCCGCGCCGGGTGATTTGGCCAAGTACGGCCTCGACAAGCCGGCCGCACAGGTGCGCTTCGCGGCGTTTGCCTCCGAGAACACCGCTGAGAGCAGCGCGGGCGAGAAGCCCGTGGCCACCGTGGACTTCGGCAAGGAAGACGGGATGAACGTCTACGCGCGGTTGGAGGAGGAGCCGTTCATCGTGGCCTTGCCCAAGACCGTGCTCGGCAGCGTGTGGACCGATCCGGTGCAGTGGCAGCCGCTGGAGATTTTTCACGTGGACCCGGAGAAGATTATCTCGCTCGAAGTCGCGGCAAAAGGTTCGCCCGTCCTCGCTCTGACGCGCGGAGAGAAGGGCGAGTGGAAAGCAGCGCAGGGTGGCGCGGCCATCGAGGCGTTGAAAGTGCAGTCGGTACTCAACACGTTGTCCAGGCTCCGCGCGGCGCGCTGGGTGGCCGGTCCGGCGCAGCCGACGTACGCGCTCGACAACCCGCAGGCGACGCTAACCTTTGCCGCCGGCCCCGACGACAAGGCGAATAGCGGGAAACTTTCTTTCGGCGCACGCAACTCCGATCTGATGACGTACGCCCGGGCGGACGGCAAGAACGGCGTCTTCCTGCTCAACCGCCCAGACACCGAGGTCCTGCTGCAACTCGCCCCGGCACCCGTGGAACCTGCGCCGACGCCGGCGGTTCCGGTGAGTGCGCCCACTCCGCCGGAGGCCGTGCCATCCGCCATCCCCATGCCGGCCACGCCGCCAACCACAACGCCTGAGGCGACGCCGATCCCGGCTTCCACGCCAGAGCCGATCCCTCCGGCATCCACGGTGCCGCTGGTCACACTGACGCCCGCGCCGCCTGCCCCGACTACGGAGGCGACGCCCGTGCCGGTCCCGACGATCACGCCGACGCCTGCGACCACGCCAGCCGACATCCCAGCCCCGGCACCATAGCTCCATTTCACTGAACAGGCCGCGAAGCGGCCGGTCGTCCCAACAAGGTAGGGACGCATCTCCGACGGGTCCCAAATTTGGCTTGGGGAACCAACGTGCGCCCGACGCGCCCCGCCGGAAAATCAAGGGACCGCTCGGAGACGCGTCCCTACTTGTTGGGACGACGCCTGCGGCGGCCAGCCTTCCCGACCTCCGCAAACTCCCCGAAGTTCCAGGTTGCACCCCGCCGACCTCTCGGCTTATAGCTGATCCTTCGCCATGGAGCCTTCCTCGACCCCGTCCAAGCCAGCCCCGGCCCGAGCCGCTACCGACAACGCTGACTTCCGCAACGAAGCCAGCCCGGCCACGTCGTCGCAGCCGACCAAGCCCAGCACTCAGCCGACCCTGCCGCGTTCCGTCGTCGTGGCGGCGGTCGTCGTGGCGGCGGCTCTTCCCGCCATTCTGCTCGGCGCACTGGCGACGCTGTTGATCGCGGCTAACTACAATCTCCTCGACTGGATGGAGTAGCGGACACGTCGTTCGGCGGAGCCGCCGCCGTGTAGAGCGACACGATGCCGCCTGTCAATTCTTCCGCCGTGGCCGACGCAAAACCGCTCTCGGCGAGCAGCGCGCGCATGCTTTCCCCTCGCGGGAACCGCTCGATGGATTCCGCGAGGTATTCGTACGCTCCCCTTTCGCCGGACACGAAGGCGGCGATGCGAGGCAGGCAGCGGTGGAGGTAAAACCGGTACGCTCCCCGCCACCAGCCCGCAGGCACCGAGAAGTCCAGGATCAAGAGGCGTCCACCCGGCCGCAGGACACGCCGGGTCTCTTCCAACGCACCGCGGTAGGACGGCATGTTGCGCAGCCCGAACGCCACCGTTACGGCATCGAACACGCCGTCGCCGAACGGCAGACCCATGGCGTCCGCCACCGCCAGCCGCCGCAGCCGTCCGGTCGATTGCGCGCGCCGCAGCATGGGCAGGCTGAAGTCCGCGCCGATGATCGTCGTCGCCGGGCAGACCCGTTGGAGCGAGGCTGCCAGCACGCCGCTGCCGGTCGCCAGATCGAGCAGGCGGGACGGCTGCCAGCCACGCACGATGCGGGCTGCCCGGCGACGCCAAAGATAATCAAAGCCGCCACTCAACAAGACGTTTGCCAGATCGTAGCGTGCCGCGACCCGGCCGAACATCCTCTGAACTTCATCGGCAGGCTCCAGGGCACCCTCGGCGAAAGAAGGATCAGGCTTCACAAATGTGGCGAAATTTGCACAACAAGATATTTTACTTTGGCTGAAATTTGACACGCCTTTTCGGCGAACGCGATGCGATATGTGCATGGTTGCAAAAAGCACCGGGGAAGCCAAACCATGCCGCTGAAAAGTCGTTCTCAAGCGAAGGTTCACTGGCGGGGAAGCAGATAGGTGATCCGGGAATAGCCATCCGTGCCGTTGGAATCGGGGTGGGAAGCCACTTTGGTGATTGCGGAGTCCACGTTTGGCAGGAGATTTGCTAAGGGCAACCCACCACCTCAAACCGTGCAGCTTCAATTCATGAAATTCTGAGCTTATGACCGTTTATCTGATTGCCGAAGGTTCCGCCAAATCCACGGGCCACAACTTCATTCTCGAAGAATTCCACAAGGGCGGTCCGATCATGTGGCCGATTCTGTTGGTGTCGATTGTTGCCGTGACGGTGGTTCTCGAACGCCTCTTCTGGTGGTTCCGCCAGAAGGCCCTGCGGGAAAGCTCCAAGCTCGAAAAAGCCTTCGGGTACATCGAAAACGGAGATTTGAAGGAGGCGTCCGAACTCGCCCGCACCTCCCAGGACCCGCGCCTGCGCACGCTCTGGCATGGCTTGAACCACCATCACACCACGATGCAGAGCGCGCTCCAGGTCGCCTCCGGCCTGGAAATCCAGCGCGCCAGTCGCTTCCTGATGATCATGGACACGATCATCACGCTGGCCCCCTTGCTCGGGCTGCTCGGCACGGTGACGGGCATCATGGGTGCCTTCAACGCGGTGGGCCAGAACGGTCTCGACCCGGAATCGGTTTCCGCCGGCATCGGTGAGGCGCTTATCGCCACCGCCTGCGGTTTGTCCGTCGCCATGGGCACGCTGATCCCTTACAACTGGTTCACCTCGAAAGTGGAGCGCCTGAAGTTCGAACTGGAGACCGCTTCCACGAACCTCGAAGTGATGCTGCAAAATCTCAACCGGGAGGATGTGAATGCATCTGAGCTCCAGCACACCTCATAAGAAGGCGCGGATCGAGATCATCCCGCTGATCGACATCATGTTCTTTCTGCTTGCCAGCTTCATGCTGGTGAGCATGAGCATGATCAAGCTCCAGGCGATTCCGAACAATCTTCCGGGGAAGAGCAGCGCGCCGAAGCCGCCGGATCACCCGGACTTCACGACCATTGGCATCGACAAGGAAGGCAACTTCTACTTCGTCGACGATAAGACGAAGCAGGCGGCTCCGATCAAGCCGTCGGAGCTTCCGGGTCGTTTGCAGCCGCTCTACGAGAAACAGCAGCAGGATTTGAAGGTATTCATCAACGTGGACAAGGACGCCAAATACGATGCGCTGATCACGGCCCTGGACGAAATCCGGGCCATGGGCATCTCGAAGGTTTCCTTTGCCGTCAAGAAGGATCATGTCTTCGACCCGGCTGCTCCGTCGCATTCGCAGGTGCCGGCATCGACCGCGCCCGCAGGCGCGCCGCCGGTGAACCAGTAGCAGCAGCTCCTAACCGTTCGAGAAAGGATCATCTATGAGTTCAGGAGGAAGCGGAGGCCCAGGCAAAAAAGCGCGGATCGAGATCATTCCACTGATCGACATCATGTTCTTTCTGCTCGCCAGCTTCATGCTGGTGAGCATGAGCATGATCAAACTCCAGGCGGTTCAAACGAACCTGCCGGAAGCGCATAAAGGCGAGAATGTCGCCAAGCAAGATTTCCATACCATTGGCATCGATGCGCATGGCAACTACTATTACGACAAAGAACACAACCCGATTCCGTTGGAACAGATTCAGGTCAAGATGCAGTCGGCTTTTGCCCAGCAAGGACCGGACAAGTTCAAGGTGTTCGTCAACGCTGATAAGGACATCACCTACAACATGCTGATCACGGTGCTCGACCAGTTGCGGTCGCTGGGTGTGAAGAAAGTGTCCTTCGCAGTGAAGAAGGGACATGCCATGACACCGCCCGCGCCTGGTTCGAACCCGTAGGCAGACTGCTCGTTCTGCCCGTGCACGAAAACAACCTTGGACAGAACGAGGGGCCAACCATGGAATTACTCTTCACCCGTCCGGCTCCGAGGAGAGGCCGCGTCTGTATCATTCTCGGGGCATCCCTTCGTCCACCAACTCCGGTGGTACAATCAACTGTTCACAGGAAAGTATAAATTATGCCTGAATCCCTGTTCATGCGACGCCCGCCACGGCGCGGACGTTTTGTCTTGGTGTTTATCCTCGCCTTGGGAATCCATGCTGCCGTGGTCGGACTCGGCGCGATCTTCGAGCGCGACACGAGCTGGGACGTGCCGCCACCGCCGGTCGAACTCGATCTCGCGGACAAGCTGGGCGACCCCGAGGTCCGCGAACTCGTCGTGGCAGACACGCCGCCCGAGGATCAGCCCACGCCTCCGCCGGAGGACACGCCGCCGCCCGACGACACGCCGCCGCCGACGGATGATCCGGACATGGCTGATCCTGAGCAAACGCCTCCTCCTGATACGCCGAAGCCGGCGGTCAAGCCTAAGCCGAAAACTGGCACGCCACCCCCGGCCAACGCCAAGCGTGGCCCGGTCGCGCAGGAAGGTGTCGTGGGTGGCAACCTGACAGGGACCAAGACCACGGGTACGCCTGGTGGTTTAAAGGTGAGCAGCGTCGGTTGGAAGACTCCGAAGCCACCCTACCCAGCACAAGCGCGCATGTCTCACGTGACGGGAGTTACCCGCGTTCGTTTTACGACGGATGCATCTGGTGGCGTCTCCAGTGTGGTGATCGTCAAGTCGGCTGGGAGCGCCGTCCTTGATAGTAGCACTCAAGGATTTGTGAAAATGAATTGGAAGGGGCCACCTAATTCTACGAAGGAGCAGGAGTTCGAATATCGCTTACAGTAAAGTACTGCTTTCCTGACTAATCGCTCTCCGGTCTCGGCTCGCGCACAAATAGTCCGTGCAACGCTTCGGCCGGAGAGCGTTTTTCGTAAAGTATGGCGTGGATCTGATCGAGAACCGGGGTCTCCACGCCGATCCGGCGGGCCAAAGCGAAGGCACTTCGCGTGGTGGGAACCCCTTCCGCGACCATGCTCATTGATGCGGTGATAGCGTTCAGTGTTTCGCTCCGTCCGAGACGTTCGCCGACCTTGCGGTTGCGGCTGTGGCGGCTGAAGCACGTCACCATCAAATCGCCGATGCCGCTCAAGCCCTGGAAAGTTTCCCGCCGTCCGCCGAGTCCCACGCCGAGGCGAACCAGTTCGGCCAGGCACCGGGTCACGAGCGCCGCCTTGGCGTTGTCCCCGAAGCCGAGGCCATCGCTGACCCCAGCCGCGATGGCGTAGATGTTTTTCAACGCGCCGCCGAACTCGATCCCGGCGAGGTCGTCGCTCGTGTAGGCGCGCAGGGTGCCAGCGTTGAAGATCGCTTGCAGACGGACCGCGTTTTCAGGCTGGTTGCAGCCGACGACAATAGCCGCCGGGCTTTGCCGGGCGACTTCTTCCGCGTGGCTGGGACCGGAAAGCACCGCGACGGGATGGCCCGGAAGGCACGCGGCGAGAATTTCGCTCATCCGCGCGCCGGTGCCGTGTTCGATCCCTTTGGTACACGAAAGCAACGTGGCAGCTGGGGCAGGGCGGACGCGTTC
Organism: uncultured Chthoniobacterales bacterium; assembly: GCA_964245885.1. Classification (GTDB taxonomy): domain Bacteria; phylum Verrucomicrobiota; class Verrucomicrobiia; order Chthoniobacterales; family SZAS-18; genus CAHJWO01. The sequence continues at coordinate 29,530 of CAXTOX010000031.1, forward strand.
GCGCACCTGTCCCGCCACTTCGCGCAAAACCCGCGACGGCGTGACAAACACCAGAAGGTCCGCACCATCGACGGCGGCAAGATCATCGACCAACCCGACGGATGGCGGCAGCGCGACCCCCGGGAGATATCGAGCGTTCGTACCGGCTTCGCGCAGGTGGCGGATGTGGGCCGGGTCGTGCCCCCAGAGCGTGACGGCATAACCACGCACGGCCAGCCACACGGCGAGCGCGGTGCCCCAACTGCCGGCACCGAGAATGGCGATTTTCTGGAAGGGGAACATCAGAGAAGTGCAAAATGCAAAATGCAAAATGCAAAATGCAAAAGTCAGAACTCAGAAGTCAGACAAAGGAGGAGGAGACATTCTGGATTGCAGTTTCTGGACTTTTGCATTTTGCATTTTGCATTCGTCAGGGCAGCGGCTCCGCCGGGTCCGGGCCCGGGACAAACCGTGCCTCGGTGCCGTTGAGCAGACGGCGGATGTTCGACCGGTGCCGCCAGAAGATCAGCGCCGCCGCGAAGAGCGAAAAACAGAACAACGGCCAGTTGCCGCCGGCCGGGCGCACCTTGAAATACCACACCGACACCGGCAGCACCAGCGCCGCCAGCAGGGAAGCCAGCGAGACGTACCGCAGGCTGTAGAACACCGCCGCCCACACCGCCGCCGAGATCAGGAGCGACATCGGCATGAGCCCCAGCAGCACGCCGACCGTCGTCGCCACGCCCTTGCCGCCGCGGAAGCCCAGCCACACGGGGAAATTATGTCCGAGGATGCACGCGATGGCGGCGACGATACCCGCCGGTGCCGCCGCTCCCTGGAGGTAGGCGGCGTACTGTTGCGACGAGTCGACGGGGGTCACGTTGACCATCCCTTGCACGTCCACGCCTTGGCCGAGCGCGTGTGCGATCAGGGCCTGGGCAATCGGGAGCACGATCCTGACGGCGACCACCCCCTTGAGCATGTCGCAGATGAACACGGTGTAGCCCGGCTTCTTGCCGAGTACGCGCACGACGTTGGTTGCGCCGATGTTGCCGCTGCCATGCTGGCGGATGTCGATGCCGTAGCGGCGGCCGACGAAATAGCCGAACGGGATCGATCCAAGCCCGTAGCCGATGAGGACCGCAAAGCCGTAGATCGGCAGCGCCGTGCCGAGCGAGCTGTCGGCCACGGTCTGGAGAAGCGTGGAAAGAGCGAGCAAGTGCGTGTGCATGAGGGATCAGACCACGCCCGCGGGGAGCGCGAAGGCCGGCAGCGCGTCGACCGCCAGCGCGCCGCAGCCGATGATCCCCGCGTCGTTGCCGAGTTCGGCCGGGAGGATTTCGAGTCTTTCGTGGAAGACCGGGCTGGTGCGTTCGCGAACCGTGCGCCGCACCGGGCCGAAGATTAGTTCACCCGCCTGCGCCACGCCGCCGCCGAGCACGATGGCGTCGGGATTGAGCAGCCAGATCACGTCCACGAGCGCCGTGCCGAGCATGACGCCGGTCTCCTCCCAGATCTCGCGGGCGATAGGGTCGCCCTGCGCCGCCGCCTCGGACAGCAGGTGCGGGGTGCAGTCGATCACGGAGCGAGGTTGACCGGCGGCCTCGTAACGTGCGGCGGCGCGAGCGCCGATGGGGCCATTGCCGACGTAGCGTTCCAGCGCGCCGAAGTTGCCGTACGGCCCGGGCACGCCGCGATAGTCGATGCTCATGTTGCCGACCTCGCCCGCGCCCAGGTGGCTGCCGCGGAAAAGTTGCCCGTCGAGGATCAGGCCTCCGCCGACGCCGGTGCCGAGCGTCAGGCAAACGACGTTGGCGTGCCGCCGTCCCGCGCCGAACTTCCACTCGGCGTAAGCCATGGCGTTGGCGTCGTTCTCGATGATGGCCGGCAGGCCCGTGTGCATGGCGAGGAGTTCGCGCAGGGGGATGTTCACCCAGCCGGGCACGTTGGTCAGGTGGTGAACGATGCCGCTGCGGCTGTCCACGATGCCCGGCAGGCCCGCGCCGATGGCGACCACGTCGGGGTTCTGCGCACGCAGGCTGTCGATGGCCCCGAGCATGGCGGCCAGGAGGTCGTCGGCGCGTTGGTAAGCGAGCGTGGACAGGCTCTCGGCGCGCTGGGTCAGACCGCCCGCCGCCACGAGGCCGAGCTTGATGCTGGTGCCACCGAAATCGATACCGATAGCCACCGGCTGAGTGATGGAAAACTGGTTCATGGAACGTCGGCAAAGAAGATAGGGAACCCCTGGCGGGTGTCGAGCGGGGAGTTGCGAGCGGTGGGCAAAGACAGATGCCTCTCACCAAGGGCGCAAAGGAAGAAAGAAGAAGCCTCGCACAGAGGCTTTTCCTTGTTTTCCTTTCTGCCCCTTTGCGGTCTTCGCGGCCTTGGCGAGAGGCATCTGTCTTTGCCCGTACCGCGCATCCCGCAACTCCCCACTTGCCACTTGCTTGGCCCGGGCGAATCTTCCGCTGGTTTTTCGTTCGCCCATGCCCACTCCAGCCACCCCCGCCCTCGAACAGCCGCTCGTCTTTGAACCGCTCTTCATGGAACGCGTCTGGGGCGGCCGGAAGCTGGAGCAGCTTTACCACAAGAAACTGCCGCCCGGCGCGCGCATCGGCGAATCCTGGGAAATCGTCGACCGGGAGGAAGCCCAGAGCGTCGTCCACGACGGACCTTTGCGCGGGTTGACGCTGCACGAACTCTGGACGCAGCACCGCGGACCGGTCTTCGGTCTGGAAGGCGGCACCGGGCCGGAACGCTTCCCGCTGCTCGTCAAAATCCTCGACGCGCAGGAAAAACTCTCCCTCCAGGTGCATCCGCCCGCCGCCGTCGCGGCCGAACTCGGCGGCGAACCCAAGACCGAGATGTGGTATCTCGCCCACGCCGAGGCCGGCGCGGAACTCTACGCCGGGCTGGCTGAGCCTACGGACCGGGCGCACTTCGAGGAAGCGTTGCACGAGGGCCGCGCCGCCGATCTCGTCCAGCGGCTGGACGTGGAGGAAGGCGACGCGCTTTTCATTCCCAGCGGGCGCATCCACGCCATCGGCGCGGGCTGCCTGATCGTGGAGATCCAGCAAAACAGCGACACGACCTACCGCGTGTTCGACTGGAACCGGGCCGGCCTCGACGGCAAGCCCCGCGCGCTGCACATCGACCAGTCGCTCCAATCCACGGATTTCGGCGACGTGCGCCCATCGCCGCAGCCGCCGGTCTCCGGCGCGGGCGGCACGCTGGTCGACTGCCCGCTTTTCCGCGTGGAGAAATGGACCGTCACGGCCCCCCGCCCCGCCCTGGAAAACACCGGCGGCCGGTTCGCGATCTTCACCTGCCTGGAGGGCAAGGTGGATTGCGCGGGGCTGACGTTCAAACCCGGGGATTTTTTTCTCGTGCCGGCGGGTTTGACGGCGGCCGAGGTGCGCCCGTCCGCGGCGGACACGGTGTTGCTGCGCACGACCATCCCGGTCTGAGGGCGTCGCGTCATGGCGGAGGATTTCCACGCGCGCGTGACGCGGCTCGGCCTCGACCTGACTGACTTCGACGAATCCTTCGCGCGCTCCAGTGGTCCGGGCGGCCAGCACGTGAACAAGGTTTCGACCGCGGTGACCCTGCGCCACCAGCCGAGCGGTCTGGCGGTCACGGCGCAGGACTCGCGTTCGCAGTCGGCCAACCGCGAACTAGCCCGCGTCCGCCTGCTCGACGCCATTGAGCGATCCCGCGCCGAGGAACGGCAGGCACGGATCGACGCCAGGGAAAAGCTCCGCCGCCAGAACGCCTCCCGGCCGCGGGCGGCCAAGCGCCGGATGCTCCAGTCCAAGCGCCACCGCGCCGGCATCAAGGCCGCCCGCCGGTCGCGCGGCGACGAATAGCGGCCCATGAAGAAACGCGAGGTCGAAATCTACTTTCCCAAATGTGACCGGGAACCGCTGTAGTCGTCGCGCCGGAGGTCGGTCGTTAGAAGCGGGATTTGCCGATTGCCTTTCCGCCGGCCAAAAGCGTAAAACGGACGGCGACCGTCACCCGGGACCGGGTGCCCGGACGCGGGGCCGATGGAACGCACCGACGACACCTCTCTCGCCGAAGATCGACGCGCCGCCTGGATCGCCGGAGCCGTCCTGACGCTTTTCGCGGCGTTCTATCTCTGTCGCGGGATGCCGTGGGCACACCCGGACGAATACGCGTGGATCGGCGCGGGGATCGACCTCGCACGCACCGGGCAGTTGACCAACCA
>CAXTOX010000032.1:0-1891 GCA_964245885.1 uncultured Chthoniobacterales bacterium
TGTCCATGAGCGGCTGGATGTCCTCGTAAAAGGTGAACGTCCGCGCCGGGGCGATTTCCTTCTCGTAGATTTCCGGGGTGATCTCCGTCGAATGGTACTGCGTGAACCGGCCCCCCGGCCCGATCTGGGTGCAGGAAACCCGGAACGCGTCGTCGGGCACGATGGTCATGAGCGAGCCGCCCTTGGTCTCGACGTGCAGTGGTTCGCGCACCTCGAACACTCCCCGGGCCACCTCTTGGAGCGCGTGGCCGCAGCGGCGGATCAACTCGACGTAGGGCTGCGCGCTGCCGTCGCCGATGGGCGGCTCGTTGGCGTCCATCTCGATGAGGGCGTTGTCGATGCCCATGCCCACGAGCGCGCTGAGGATGTGCTCGACGGTGTGCACCTTCACGCCGCCTTCGCCGAGCGTGGTGGCGCGCTCGACGGTCTTCACGTGGTCGATGTGCGCGTCGATGATCGGTTCGTCGGGCAGGTCGGTGCGCTTGAACTTCAGGCCGCTGTCGGGCGCGGCCGGACGCAGGGTGAGGGTGACCTTGCCGCCCGTGTGCAGGGAGGTGCCGGCCAGACTGGCGGGGCGGGCGAGGGTTTGCTGGAGGGCGATGGTGGACATGGAACGGCGCGGACCTCCACGATAAAGCAAAATGCAAAATGCAAAACGCAAAATGCAAAAGTACGGGATCGGGATAACCCAGGGTCTTTTTTGGCTTCCTTGTTCTGACTTTTGCATTTTGCATTATGCCTTATGCTCTGTCTCCCGTGTCCCGTCCCGCGTCCTGGTTTTTGCTCGTCGTCGGCCTCGCTGGGCTGCTGCTGATGCGCGAGAGCCGGCAGCCGGTGGGCAGCCTCGCCGGGGTGGACCGGGCGTTTCTCGACTGGCTGGCGGCGAACACCAAGCCGGCCGGCGCATCGGCCAAGGCGGCGCGCGAAACCCCGCCGGTGACGCTCGTGGAGATCGACGATTCCGTGCTCGACGTTCCCGGCCGCTGGCCGCTCCCGGCGCTCGAATACGCCACCTTCCTGCAAACCGTGCAACGCTACGACCCGGCGGTGGTCGCCGCCGAGCCGGTGCTGGATTGGCCGCAGTCCGCGCCGGGTTCGGAGCAGATCCTCCTCGATCAGGCGCTCACGGTTTCCCGGCTGCTGCTGGCCGTGGGACTCGGCAGCGACGCCCCCGCCGGACGCGCCGCCGACAGTTTGGCGGAACTGCCCGCGGTCGGGGAAGTGTCCGGACGAACGGGAAAGCTGGTAGAGTTCAACGCGCTGGCCGCTGCCCCGAGCGAGCGCCTGGGGCTGGTGTCGGCGGCGCTGGGGGCGATCGATCTACCCGGTGACCCGGCCGCGCCGGTGCGGGACGTGCCGCTGCTCTTCCGCCTGCGCGACCGCGTGGTGCCCTCGTTCACGTTGCAGGCTTTGACCCTGGCCCTGCACCTCTCGCCGCGGGAGGTCAGCGCCCGGCTCGGGTCGTCTCTCCAGCTCGGCGACCGGCTCAGCCTGCCCCTCGACCGGGCCGGCCGCACCCTCCTTGACGCCCGCGCGTTCCGGCGGGTGCATCGTCTCGGGTTCGACGACTTGGCACTGCTCGCCGAGGATCAGGCCACGCCGGAGACCCGGGCGGCGGCGGAACGGATGCGCGGGGGCATCGTCGTGCTGGGCCGGACTGACCGCGCGGCGCGTACGCACCGTTTACCCGGCGGCCAGGAGATTTCACCGGCGGAAATCTTCGCGTGGGCGGTCGCGAGCCTGGAACGCGAGCCGCCGTTGCGCCGGGCGTCCGGATGGTGGGATGGGGTGGTGCTGGTAGCCTTCGCGGCGGTCGGCTGGTACGCGTGGCGCCGATCCCCGGCGGGCCACCTGCAGGCCGTGCTCCTACTGTTCACCTTCGCACCCTTCC
>CAXTOX010000032.1:1901-33084 GCA_964245885.1 uncultured Chthoniobacterales bacterium
GCGATGCGTCTACGGCACCTCTCCGCGCTCGCACTGGCAGGTGGTTTGCTGGCCGCCTACGCGTTGGCGGCGCTGGCCTGCTTCGAAAGCTCGCGGCTGTGGCTGCCGGCGGCACTCCCTTTGGGATTGACGTTGCTCAACGCCTCCTTGCCGTTCCTGCTGCCGGTCCAATCATCGCCGCCGCCGGCCTGAAAAGTTGTCCGGTGAAGAAGAGGATGACAAAGTGTTTGTCCTTCTAGCCCCGAAGGGGCGCGATGCGATAGCCCAGGGCAACGCCCTGGGTCTTCCCGTCCCCGCCGAAGCTCTGTAAGGGCGTCACGAAGCGCACCCCCACGTTGGGTCTCGCCCTTACAGGGCTTGAAGATTCGTCATCCATGTACCCAAGGGCGGTGCCCCGGGCTATCGCATCGCGCCCCTTCGGGGTTGGGGAACTTCCGAATGTCTTTCACCACACAAATTTTGAGGCCGTCACTTCAAATCCGCGAACAGGTTCGGGTGCGCGTCGGCGGCGACGAGATGGTTCTCGCGCGAGTCGCGGCGTTCCATGATGTATTTGTCCAGCGCAGGATCGACCGGCACGGGGTACTGGCCGGTGAAACACGCCAGGCAGAAATCCTTCTCCAAACCGCCCGTTGCGCGCACCATGCTCTGCACGTCGAGATAGCCGACGCTGTCCGCGCCGAGGTATTCGCAGATTTGCTCGTGCGAAAGCTGGTTGGCCAGCAGCTTCTCCGGGTCGGGAAAATCAATGCCGTAATGGCAGGCGAACCGGTGTGGCGGACAACTAACCCGCATGTGAACCTCCTTCGCCCCGGCCTCGCGCAGGCTGGTGACACGCGCCCGCGCCGTGGTCCCGCGTACGATGGAATCGTCGATGACCACGACGCGCCGGCCTTTCACCGCGCCCTTGATGAGGTTGAGCTTGATGCGCACGTTGAAGTCGCGGATCAACTGGCTCGGCGCGAGGAACGTGCGCCCGATGTAGTGGTTGCGTACGAAGGCGTGCTCGAACGGGATGCCCAACTCCTCCGCATACCCGAGCGCGGCGTAGTTGCCGCTGTCGGGCACGGGCACGACGAGGTCGGCTTCGACGGGATGCAGGCGGGCCAATTCGCGGCCCATCTCGGTGCGGGCGGCGGCGACGTTCATATCGTCGATCAGGCTGTCGGGCCGCGCGAAGTAGACGTACTCGAAGATGCAGAACGCCTTGCGCTCCTGCCGGAAGGGCCACTCGCTGCGGATGCCGTGTTCGCCGATGATGACGACCTCGCCAGGCTCGATCTCGCGGACGAACTCGGCGTGGATCAGGTCGAACGCGCACGTCTCGGAAGCGAGCACGTAGGCATCCTCCAGCTTGCCGAGCACGAGCGGCCGGAAGCCGAGCGGGTCGCGCACGCCGATGATCTCGCGTTCGCTCATGATGACCAGCGAGAACGCCCCCCGCGCCCGCGCCAGCGCCGAAAGTGGACTCGTCCCCGGAGCAACGGGCTGGGCGAGGAGGTGCAGGAGAATTTCGCTGTCGTTGGTGGTCTGGAAGATCGAGCCGCGCGCTTCGAGTTCGTCGCGCAGCACGTCGGCGTTGATGAGGTTGCCGTTGTGGGCAATGGCGATCTGCCCGCGGCTGCCGTGCCCGATGATCGGCTGGGCGTTGACGAGGTTGCTCGACCCGGTGGTCGAATACCGCGTGTGCCCGATGGCGCGCGTGCCGGTGAGCCGTTCGATGTCGCTCTGCTGGAATACCTGCCCGACGAGGCCCATGGCCTTGTGGAGTTTGAAGAGTTCGCCCGGGCCGGTGGCCGAGACCATCCCGGCGCTTTCCTGCCCGCGGTGTTGGAGGGCGAAGAGGCCGTAGTAGGTCAACGCGGCGGCGTTGGGATGGTTGAAGATGGCAAACACGCCGCACTCGTGGTGCGGATAATAGGAGGAAAGTTGTTCCACAGGTCGCAAGGGGATGGGAGAATGGGGCGAGAGGTGGATGGTAAAAAGATGTCACGCGACGGGGGCGAAAAGGTCGTTCACGGGCATGGTCCAGCCGGGCACCGCAGGCTCGGCGTCGGCAAGGTCTCCACGGCGATAAACGGCAGTTGGATGCTCGGCGTTCCCGCCGCGGTAGACGCGGACGACGCCGTCGCTCAGTAGGTCCACATCCCAGACCACCAGCGTGCCGGCGGCGAAGTAGTCGGCACGCTTAGTCGCCATCTCGCGCTCGGCGGCGGGGCCGTAGTCGTGCTCGCTGCGGACCTCGACGGCAAACTGCGGCGAGCCATCGAAGAACTTCATCCCGGGGTCGGGGCCAACGAAATAACTGGCATCGGGCCGGAATGACTGACGATGCGGCAGGTCCACCGAGTAATCATTGCCGTCTGCGCAGGCCTCGCCTCTTTTCACACGGCGTACATACTGGCGCAAGGAGGCATGAATTTCTTCCGCCGCACGAGTGGGTTTTCGTCCGGACATAGACAGGAGAACGACGGCCCCGTTGATGATCTCGGCTTTACCATCGGCGCGATCGAGTTCTTCAAGCAGGGAAAGTTCCGTGGTAGTCATATACCGTGGTGGTGAGCAGGTGGTAAATCCCTCACTCGGCGGGTGCGAAAAGGTCATCCACCGGCATGGTCCAGCCGGGCACCGCAGGCTCGGCGTCGGCGGTTTCGCCACGTCGGTGGAGGGCCGCAGGGTGCTCGGCGTTGCCGTCGCGGTAGACGCGGACGACACCGTCGCTCAGTAGGTCCACATCCCAGATCACCAGCGTGCCGGCGGCGAAGTAGTCGGCGCGCTTGGCCGCCATCTCGCGCTCGGCGGCGGGGCCGTAGTCGTTTTCGCTGCGCACCTCGACGGCAAACTGCGGTGCGCCTTCGACAAACTTCATGCCCGATGGCGGTCGAACATAGTAAGCTGCATCGGGCGCAAAGGACATCCGATGAGGCAGATCGACGATGAACCCAAGGTTGTCCGTGCCGACTCGGCCGTGTTGCGCCCGCCGGGCATAAAGACGAAGGGAAACCGCGATCTCAAAGGCAGCGTGGTTTGGGTCGGAACCTGTAGGCATGAAGCGGACGATTTCTCCGTTGACAATCTCGGCCTTGCCTTCAACGCGGTACAACGCCTCAACCAGTGGATGCTCCGTGGTGATCATACGCCGCCGCGATTATCGCAGACCACTCGCTGGAAAGCGAGTGCTGCTTTGAACTAGCTCGCTTCCATGATCTTGCCGATGGAGCCGTGCCACGTCTCTCGAAGCGTCTCGACAGGCCACTCGAAGCGTCCCGCGCCTGTCCTGATGACCAACTTCGTCTTGCCAACGTTGCCGATGTGCCGGCCGGGCACGTTCCGTGCGTTGAGCAGAGACCACACGGCATCCATGCCGGTACGAGCAACGCTGATAATCACACGAGATTGGCTTTCGTTGAAGAGGAGCACGTCCGGCCGGGCGTGCTCGTTGTCGAGCAGGATCTTCGCTCCGAGTTGTTCCGCCCCCGAGACGCAGCACTCTGCCAGTCCCACCGCTAAACCTCCATCAGAGCAGTCGTGGGCGCTACGAACAAGTCCCCCTCGGATCAGGTCGTGCAACGCATCCTGGAGTGCCTTCTCCCGAGAAATATCCAGGCGCGGCGGCAGACCCTCTTTGCGGCCATGCACCACCGCCAAGTATTGCGAGCCGCCCAGTTCATCGCCGATCTCACCTAGCAGAATGATCGCGTCTCCCTCGTGTTTGAAACCTTGCGTGGTGACGTGCGCCTCGTCTTCGATCAAGCCCACCATGCCGACCGTCGGGGTTGGGTCGATGGCCCCAGCGGGATTTTCGTTGTAGAGCGACACGTTGCCGCCGGTCACTGGCGTGTCGAACGCGCGGCACATTTCGGCGAGACCTTCGACGCACTCGCGCAGTTGCCAGAAATTCTCCGGCCGGTGCGGGTTGCCGAAGTTGAGGTTGTCCGTCACGGCCAGCGGCGTCGCGCCCGAACAGGCCAGGTTGCGCGCCGCCTCCGCGACCGCGATGCGGGCACCCTCGCGTGGGTCGAGCTTGCAGTAGAGCGCGTTGCAATCGCTCGTGGCGGCGAGGATTTTCCCCGCCTCGCGCACGTAAAAAACCGCCGCATCCGACCCCGGCGCGACCATCGTGCCCGTGCGGACCATGTGATCATACTGCCGCCAGACCCAGTGTTTGCTGGCGATGGTCGGATGGGCAAGCAACGTCAACAACGCTGCTTGTGGATCCGCTTCGGGCACGGTGCTCAAGTCCAGCACCGGCTCGGCTGCTTTCGCTTTCGCCTCGCGGTGGTACAACGGCGCTTCGTCGGCCAGAGCGCGGGCGGGGATTTCCACGGCCACGCGGTCGCCCACCTTCACGCGCATCATGCCGTCGTCGTTGACCACACCGATGCGCGCGCAGGGGAGGTCCCATTTGTCGAAGATCGCCTGCACCTCGGCCTCGCGGCCCTGCTTGGCGATGATCAGCATACGCTCCTGCGACTCGGAGAGCAGGATTTCGTACGGCGTCATGCCAGGCTCGCGCTGGGGCACTAGGTTAAGGTCGATCTCGACACCGCTGCCGCCCCGGCTGGCGGTCTCACACGTCGAACACGTCAACCCCGCCGCGCCCATGTCCTGGATGCCTGCCACGGCGTCGGTGGCGAGGAGTTCGAGGCAGGCTTCGAGCAGGAGCTTTTCCTTGAAGGGATCGCCGACCTGAACGGCGGGACGGTCTTCCTTGGATTCCTCCGTCAGGTCGCGCGAGGCGAACGCCGCCCCGGCCAGACCGTCGCGTCCGGTTTCCGCTCCGACGTAAAACACCGGGTTGCCGACGCCTTTGGCCGCGCCGCGCGCGATCTGTTCGTGGCGCAGCACGCCGAGGCAAAACACATTCACCAGCGGGTTGCCCTGGTAGCTCTCGTCGAAATAAATCTCGCCGCCGATGGTCGGGATGCCGATGCAGTTGCCGTAGTGCGCGATGCCCTCGACCACGCCGGTGAACAACCGCCGGTTGTGCCGTGCCGCCTCGCCGTCGCCCTGGATCGGGCCGAAGCGCAGGGAGTTCAGCGAGAACACCGGCCGCGCGCCCATTGTGAAAATGTCGCGGATGATCCCACCGACCCCTGTCGCCGCCCCCTGGAACGGCTCGATGGCGCTCGGGTGGTTGTGGCTCACCATCTTGAAGGCCACCCCCCAGCCGTCGCCCACGTCGATGACCCCAGCGTTTTCCTCGCCCGCTTTCACCAGCACGCGCGGGCCTTCGGTGGGAAACTTGCGCAGTTCGACCCGCGAGTTTTTGTACGAGCAATGCTCGCTCCACATCACGGAGAAAACGCCGAGTTCGGTAAAGTTGGGCGCGCGGCCCAGGATCGTCTCGATGCGCTGGTACTCCTCCGGCGTGAGACCGTGCTTGGCGACGAGTTCGGGGGTGATGGTAGGATCAGGCATGGAAAGGGGTCCGCAGATTTCGCAGATTTCCGCAGATTACAGAAGAGGAGGGGGTTCGGAAGGCAGGGGGAAAGGGGCTGAAGACTCGACCCGATATTCCCCTGCCTCTTCTTCCAATCTGCGCAAATCTGCGCAATCTGCGGATAAATCCGTAGGCTCGGAGCGCACGAAGCGGAGGTATTGCAGAGTGGGTGTGCCGAAGTTGAGCAGCAAACCAACCCGGTAGTCGGTGGCTTTGAGTTCGTTGATGACCTGCGCGTGATGCCCGGATACCAAGGTGCTCAGAGCCTTGAGTTCGACCACGACGGCATCGAAGCAAAGAAAATCCGCGCGATACTCGCATCCGAGCGCCCGGCCTTTATAACGGATGATTAAATCGGCCTCACGCTGGAAGGGGATGTCCCTTTCGGTAAATTCCAGCGCCAACGCTTCCTGGTACACCGCTTCTAAAAATCCATGGCGTAGATGCCGATGGACTTCCATGGCCGCACCGATGATCGCGTGTGTTTGCGGGTCCTTCGCTTTCATCCGGCCGAGAGATCACGCGCCGACCGGGGTGAGCACTTCGTCTTCCTGCGGCGGGGGCCGGCGGCCAGCGAGCGTGTCGATCATCGACTGGAAAATGCGCTTACCGTCCTCGCTGCCGAGCCGGCGGTTGCAGGCGCGGTCGGGATGGGGCATCAGGCCGAAGACATTGCGCTCGCGGTTGCAAATGCCCGCGATGTTGGCCAGCGAGCCGTTGGGGTTGGCGGCGGCGACCGGCTCGCCGGTTTTTGCGTCCACGTAGCGCACGAGCACCTGGTCGTGGGTTTCGAGGTCGTGCAAGGTCTCGTTGTCCGCGAAATAACAGCCCTCGCCATGCGCCACGGGCATGCGCAGCACGCTCCCGGCCGGGACTGCGCAGGTGAACGGCGAATCACTGGTCTCCACCCGCAGCCCCACCTCCTCGCACACGAAACGCAAAGAGCGGTTGCGGATCAGAGCACCGGGCAGCAACCCGCTTTCACAGAGGATCTGGAACCCGTTGCAGACTCCGAGCACCAGCACCCCGGCCGCCGCCGCGTCCTGCACCGCGCGCATCACCGGCGAGAACCGTGCGATGGCCCCGCAACGCAGGTAGTCTCCGTACGAGAAGCCGCCCGGCACGATGACCGCGTCGAAACCCGCGAGCGACTCCGTCTTGTGCCAGACGTACTCGGCGTCCTGCCGCAGATCGTCGCGCAAGGCGTGGAGGCAATCTTGGTCGCAATTGGAACCGGGAAACTGGATGATGGCGAAACGCATCATGTAGTATAGAATACCAAAGAACGCCAAACGATCCGTTATTCGCCAATTTCCAGCCGGTAGTCCTCGATCACCGGGTTGGAAAGCAGGTCGCGGCAGAGGCTGTGGAGCTTGGTCTCCAGCGCCGGACGGTCGCCGCCGTCGGCGAGTTCGATCTCCATGAACTTGCCCACCCGCACCGCGCTGGCCGCGGGCAAACCGAGGTGGTGGAGGGCGTCGCGCACGGCGTTGCCTTGGGGGTCGAGCACGGCTTGCTTGGGCATGACGATGACGCGGGCTTTCATGAGACGCGGAACATAAGAGTCCGAAAGGGTGGAAGAAAGGAGAAAAGACTGTTCGGGATGATTGCCTTTTGCTTTTGCCCTTTGCCTTCCTATAGTCGCTCATCGTGATGTCCGATCCGCGCTGGAAGCCGTTCCCCGTCCTGGCCGCTGCCGTTGGTGCCGCCGTTCTCTGTCTGCACGCGGGCCAGCCGACGACCCTGCGTGCGGCGGAGCCGACTCCTTCCAAGCAAAAATCCGGCAGCGGCAAAAAGGAGAAACCCGATAAGCCCGCGGCCTCCCCTGCCAACGAAGACGCACCGTCGACCGCTCCGAAAGCCGAGCCGAGCGCCAGCCCGGCCGTACCCGAGGCCAAACCGTTGACTGCCGCGGAGATGAGCGACGCCGCGACGCTCGATACGTTCACCGTGCCGACGCCCGGCGAACTCTTCGCCGCCCTCAACAAACAGTGCAAGCCCAACTGGACCGCCCAGGCCCGCGGCCCCATCAACACCGCCTACAAGGACCGCGCGCAGGCCGCCCTCAACCTCGGCGGACTCATCGCCGACGGCTACGTTGCCGTCGAGGCGCAGGACGCCCAGCAGGTCAAGAATATCGGCCGCGACATTCTCGCGCTTGCCAAAACCCTCAGCATCCGGGACGAAATCCTTGCCCGCGGCGCGAGCATCATCCAATTCGCCGACGACAACAACTGGTCCAGCCTGCGCGAGGAACTCGAATCCACGCAGAACGAGGTCAAGCAGGCGATGGAGTCGTTGCACGACGACGACCTCATCACGCTCCTGAGTGTCGGCGGGTGGGTCCGCGGCACGCAGGTCGTCAGCGACGTGGTGCTCAAGAATTTTTCACAGAACACCTCCTGCATTCTGCGCCAGCCCGCGTTGGTGGAGTTCCTGCGCGGCAAGCTCGACAAGCTGTCGGCCCGCACCAAGGACACGACGCTGATCAAGGCCGTGGACGCCGGGCTCGACGACATGGCGAAGACGGTCTCCTTTCCCCTCGGCGAGACAGCTCCGAAGGAAGATGTGCAGAAGCTGCACGAACAGGCGACCAAGCTGGTGGAACTGATCGCCGCGAAGTAATCCCATGAACCGCTCTTCTTTCCGTTTTCCGCGTTTTGTCCCGCTGGCGGCAGGATGCCTGTTCCTGTGGTCGGCGGTCGGCGTCCGCCCAACGGCGTCCGGTGTCCCGGCGGAGAACGAGGGGCAGGTGGAAGCCCGCGAGGTGGCCCTGGAACTGGCGGGGAGCTTCTCCAACGACGGTTACAAGATCCGTGATGGCCATTGGACCGGGCGTCTCCAGCCGAACGAACCGCAGCGCATCATGGTGAACCTGTACGCCGGCAACCAGTATTGGTTTTCGCTCGGGGCCACGGACAAGTCGAAGAAAGTTTCCGTGACCGTCTTCGACGAAACCGGCCGGCAGGTGGAGGAAGAGCTGTTTCACCAGGATGTGAAGCGCGCGGCGGCCGGCGTGTCGCTGGTCGCCAGCGGTCCGTACTACGTCAGCGTGGAGCTTCTCGCGGGTGAGCCGACCGATTTCTGTCTGGCGTACTCCTACAAGTAAGCCCGGTTGAAATACATGCCACGATCGGTAGCGGGAATGCACGATGGGGCTTGCATGAACGGCGGATTTTCGCTTGAATCGTTCTCCGCGTCTCCGATGGGACGACGGCGCTTGGCTTATGGCATTTGAATCGACCCTTACCGAAACAACGCAGAAGTTCGATGGTCCGCGGGTACGGCAGTTTTCGGTGTTCCTGAAGAACAAAGTGGGAGCTTTGTTAGAAGTGGTGAAGCTGCTGAATCTTCACTCGGTGGATGTGGTCGGCCTGAGCGTGCAGGATTCGACGGATTCTTCCATCGTGCGGGTCGTGGTCAGCGACCCGGAAGCGGTCGAGGGGTTGTTCAAGGACCACGACATCGCCTTCGGGGTCTGCGAGATGGTGGTGGTCGAGATGGAAGAGGTCGCCACCGGTCTCGCCCGGTTGCTGGCGTCGCTGTTGGCGGCGGAGGTGAACATCTACTTCAGCTATCCGCTGCTGACCCGCCCCAATCATCGCGCCGTCCTTGCGTTGCACGTCGAGGATCACGAATGCGCGGCGTCCGTACTGGCGGGCGATGGTTTCAAGCTGCTGAGTCAGGCGGATATCTCGCGGTGATCGGGCAGAATTTAGCCACAGATTACGCAGATTTCCGCAGATTGAAGAGGTGGACACCAGAGAAGGCTTTCTCCTCCACCCTTCTGTAATCTGCGTAATCTGTGGCTAAATTCTGCCTTCCTGATTGGTTCAGGCTTGGACCGCCTTCTTGCGTAGTTTGCCGTGCAAGCGGCTCAGCCACGGGTTGAACAGTGCTCCCACCTTCGCCGAGGTCATCAAATTGGCGATGGAACCGCGCGAAACCTTCAGGCGTTCGGAGGATTCCAATGGCGAGGTCTTGGCCAGCAAACCGAGCGTCTCCAGCCCGATGAGCACCGGCAGCGCGCAAGCGTAGCGCAGCTTGCGCGGCGTGAGCGCCTGCACGTAGTCCCAGGCCGCGTCGAGGTGTTCAACCGCCTGATGGCGCAACGCGTCGAGCAGCGGCCGGGCGCGCGCGGGTTCCTTGCGGAGATCGGCCGGTTCGAGGCCGTGCTGCGCCAGCAGAGCGGCGGGGATGTAGCAGCGGCCGTTCGCCAAATCTTCCGGCAGGTCGCGAAGGATGTTGACGGTCTGCAAACCCTGGCCAAAACGCTTACCCAGCGCGAGCATCTCGTCTTCACCCAACTTCGACCAGCCTGCTTCGAGATGGCGCTGGCAGAGCTGCGTCCAGAGTTCACCCACGCAGCCGGCGATGAGGTACGTGTATTCGTCCAATTCTGCGGCCGTGGCGAGACTCTTCGGCGCGTCAGGGGCGGCGTCACCGAAACGCAGGAGGTCGAGTTCCTGCGCCCGGCCGATGCGGGCGAGGGTGCGGCGGAGTTCCCAACGGTCGTCGGCCGGCTGGGCTTCGAGCCAGGCCAGACAGCGGTCGAGCTGCTCGAGGAGATCGCGCTCGCCGTCGTGCTCTTGCTTCGAGATCAGGTCACGGCCGAGCGGGCGCAGGATTTCCGGGTCGGGGCCGTATTTGACCATGTCCAGCAACGCCCGGAGATGTTCGAGCCGGGACCCGGCCGGCAGCGCGGGGGTATCAGCCACAGTGTCCTGCGCGCGGGCGATGAGATAGCCCAGCGTGATCGGCTCGCGCAGGGGTTCGGGCAGGAGCCGGATCGTCAGCGAGAACGAGCGGGACACCGAGGTCAGCAGATCGCCACCGAGGTCTTCGAGCGCGTCGTCGCCAGCTGAGGGGACAACGAGAGTAGGTTGATCCTGCTTCGGCGGTTCCTTGGCGCGGTCGTCGTGCCCCCGGCCGGGACGCGCGCCCCGCTCACCCCGTCCACCGCGCTCAGGCCGACCACCACGCTCGGAGCGTTCGCGGCGTCCCCCGGCTCCGCCTTCCGACTCGCTCCCGCGCCGGGGTCCCCGGCCGCGCGAGGAGGAACGTTCACGCCGCCCCTCGCTCCCACCGCCGGTGGAGTATTCGGGTTCGCGCCTCGGCGGGGTGGGGGTGGATTCTTCGATGTTCATAGAAAGGCAGAAGTGAGAAGGCAGAAGGCAGAAGTAAGAAGGCAGAAGATCAGCGGAGCAAAGAGCAGATGGCCGTGCGTGGAAGCATTCTGCTTCCGAACTTCTGCCTTCTCACTTCTGCCTTCTGCCTTTTTGTCACGGGTTCGCGGTACGTACTTCGATCTTGTCCGGGCTGGCGTTGCCGAGGCCCGCGTCGCCCGCGGCCTGGACGTGCCCGGCCAGTTCGCCGAGGGCGGGGAGTTGCGCTTCCTTGCGCCAGGTTTCCAACTGGCGCAACAGCGTCGCGTCGAGCGCGACGGCGTCGCGGCTGGCGTAGAGGGTGGCGTGGTGCTTGGCGTAGAGGGGCTGAAAGGTCGGCGCGCCGGCGATCTGTGCCACCAGACCATCGACGATGTTGAGGACCACCTTGCCGCCCACCTCCGGGTCGCTGTAAATCTCCGGGATCGCGCCGGCTCCGCTGTGCGGCGGGGCGACCAGACGCCGCCAGTTGTCGATGTTGGGAATCGTGACGTTGTAGAGCGCGCCGCCGATGCCGGTGTAGATGTTATCGGCATAAACCGGGACGTTCACCACCTTGGTCACGCGCCGGCTGAGGATCGTGCAATAATGACTCTCGGTGCTCAGGTTCACGTCGCGGCTGTTTTTCTTCTCCGGGGGAACGGCCGGGTTGCTGACGGGGCTGGCGGCGGCTGGGGAACGCGGCCGGACGGTCTCCAGCACGCTGCGCCCTTGTGGGTCGATGTCGTCGTGCAAACCGAGGTCGGCCGGCACGGGGTTGCCCACGAAAAGCAGGTCGCCCCAGATCAGCTTGCCCAACATGGGCGAGCGGAAAATGCGCTTGGCGTCGTAGCCATACTTCGGCTCGACCGCCAGGACGTTGCAATCGAAGGTCGGGGTGCGTTCGTCGCGGGCGAGGTAACCGGCCGCGTGGAGATCCTCGGCGTCGCGGTCCCAGACAAGGATGTTCGCCTTCGGCACGCCCGCCGCTTCCAGCCCGTCGACGATGGCTTCCACCACGGCCTTGTGGGTCCCGCCCGAAGCACCGCCCGCCGCGGAAATCTTGATGCCCACGACATCCTTGGGCTCGACGAGGCTGCGCCAACCGGCGGCGGCGGATTCTTTGCCTGTCGTGGCGACCACGAGCCGGTCCACCATGGAGCGTACGCGGGCATGGTTGGTCTCGTAGTGCTCGATGGCGGCGGGATCGTGCGCCGTGTACACGAACGAGCGCGCGGGAGCCTGCGGTGCCTTGTTGGAAGAAGCCGGGCTGGCGACCCCCACGGGGGCTTCGGCCGGGCCGCGCACGGCCAGACCGCCCGTCAGCAACAGGAAAACGAGGGCGGTCCGGGCGGCGTCGTTCACTTTTGCTCGCACATGGGCTATGTATCGCGGAAGCCGTGACAACTCTAGGGGAAACTTCCGCCGCTCCGGCCGCCGCCGACGGCCACGCTGCGGTCGTGTACCATCTTTACGTACACATCCCCTTCTGCCCGAAGATTTGCCCCTACTGTAGCTTCTACAAGGAAACGTCCGACCGCAACAAGACCGTCCGCTTCCTCGACGCCCTCCTGCTGGAACTCGACGGGCGCGCCGCCAGCCTGCCCCCGTTGCGCCCGCGCACGATCTTCTTCGGGGGCGGCACGCCCAGCGCCCTTTCCACACCGCAGTTGGAGTACCTTCTCACCGGCCTGCGCGCCCGGCTCGACCTGAGCGAACTCACCGAGTGGACCCTGGAGATGAACCCGGCGACCGTCTCGCTGGAGAAAGCGACGCGCTTGCGTTCGCTCGGGGTGAACCGCATCAGCATGGGCGTGCAATCGTGGGAGCCGCAGCTTCTCGCCGTGCTCGGCCGCGTCCACAGCGCGGAACAGGCGCGGCGTTCGTACGGGATTTTGCGCGAGGCGGGTTTCGAGAACGTGAACCTTGACCTGATCTTCGGCATCCCCACGCAAACGACCGAAATGTGGCGGCGTTCGCTGGCGGAGACGGTGGCGCTCGGGCCGGAGCACATTTCCGCGTACAACCTGACCTACGAGGAGGATACGGAGTTTTTCCAACGGTTCGTGCGGGGGGACCTGACCCAGGACGCCGATGCCGACGCAGCGTTGTTCGAGTTGACCGCCGACGGGCTGACCGCGTCCGGCTACGAACCGTACGAAATCTCGAACTTTTCCCGTCCCGGCCGCGAGTGTCTGCACAATCTCGCGTACTGGCAGGCGGCGGATTATCTCGGATTGGGACCGAGCGCGTTTTCGACCGTGGGCGAACGCCGCTGGTCCAACGTGCGCGACACCGCCGCCTACAACGACCGGATGCACGCCGGGGTGACGGCGGCGGACTTCGAGGAAGCCGTCCCGCCGGAAATGCGCCGGGCGGAGGCCATCGCGTTCGGCCTGCGCACGAACCGCGGCGTGGCGGCGGAGACGTTGCGGCCGTGGAAAGAACAGGTGGCGGAGTTCGCGGCGTTGGGATTGCTGCGGATCACGGAGGCCGACCGGGTCCTGCTCACGCGCAAGGGCCGTCTGCTGGCGGACACGGTGGCGGAGGCGTTTGTGTGAGGTTGCCGGCCAGAATAGGACGGATGAGACCGATGTGACAGATAGGACCCGTCCATCCGATAGGAATTTTACTCGCCTGCAAAATACCCCGGCACCTCGACCAGCAGCCGCCCTTTCGCCATCGGCAGCGCGTAGCACCCGGCCTCAATCCGCTCCAGCTTCCCCCCGCCGGACAGCCGCACCGTTTTGACCTTCTGCGGACAGTGGAACTTCAACCGCTCGCCCGCGAAACTGCTACGTTCCTCGATCATGTCCTGATCGGCGGCTTTGCGCGTGGGAATATAGTGCAGCAGCGTCAGAGTCAGATCGTCGCCGCGTCGGCGCGGGAAAACGTGGACGGTCGTGGGCAACCCCTCGCCGAAACAAACGTGGTTCTCCAACTGGTTCATCGCGGCGTGCCAGCCGTCGCGCATGAGCAGGTTACCCGTCTCCCGGAACTCGCGGAAGATCGGGTCGGCGAAATACACGAACCGTTCGCCCGACACCACGGCGGGCGACGGGTCCGGCTCGGCCATCGGCGGAGCCTGCCTGTGCGAGGAATACGTTACGTCCGTGCGCTGGAAGTACGGCAGCACCCGCTCGACGAGCACGCGCGTGCCCTCGCCCGCCGTGACCAGCACGCCCGGCAGGTAGCAGACCCGGTCCGCGTGGCCGATGAGATCCGCGTACTCCTCGCCCGCGCGCCAGTACGTCGGATACTTAGGCACCGGCCGCGCGCCTTCCTCCGCGAACTCTAGCGGCAGGAAATCCAGCGCCCACCGGCCGGCCGCGTCAAAGCCCGACCGGCACGAGAGCAGCAGCTTGCCGCCGGCCGCGTAGTAGGCGCGCAGACGTTCTCCCAACTGCGGCGTGATGACCACGGAGTCGGGTAGCTGCACCAGATCGTAGCGGAACAGGTCACTGCGTTCGTCCACCATCGCCACATCGCGGTGCAGGTCGGCGGCCATGAGCATCGCGCCTTCGTCGCTCTTCTCGGCTTCGGCCTGGCTGCAGCCGGGATAGTAGGCGCACACGCTGGCGAACTGCGGGGCTGCCACCGACCCGGCGTAAAACTCCTCCGCCTCCGCGCACTGCGCGTAGACGTTGCCGACGATCCGGTAGATGTCCGGTTCCAGCTTGCCGCGCGGCGGGAGTTGGTCGCCGATCGAGTTCGCCCCGCCGAGCGCCTGGGTGCGGAAGCATTCGTACTCCAGCGCCGCCTGCGGCTTGATGCCGCCGAAATCTCCCCAGGACCGCTGGAAACGGCCCGTCATGCCCAGCCACGGTGAACCCCAGTGGGAGATCGCCCGCGCCACTCGGGGGAAATGGTGGTAGCCCCACACGCCGCTCGGCAGCGACTCGACTTCGTGGTGGGTCATGCACGCGGCGGCGGCGCGCGCGCCGAACGTCGCGTCGGTCGAAATCGGGTGGCTGGAGTTGTGGAAAACCGTCGTGCCCGGCGCGCTGAGGCCGCGCACGAGTCCGGTGAACTTTCGCGCGAACGCCTCCGTTCCCGCCGACTGGAAGCGCGCGTTGCTCGCCGGGTCATCGGCCAAAAGCCCCCGTGCCTCGCGGAACCGCCGGCTCGGCTCGCTCCAGCAGGCATCGCCGTGGAAGAACACGATGTCGAAGAACAGGCCGTCCACGGCGTCGCCGTAGCGCGAGATGACCTCGCGGACGTGCGCTTCGAGGAAATCCTGGTACTCGGGGTGCAGGAAATTGAGAAACTTCCACGCGCCCGGGCGGATGTGGTCGGTGGCGAAGGTGCCGTCGCGACGCATCTGCCGCCATTCCGGGTGGAGCGCCGCCGCCACCTCGTCCCAGCCGACGGTGGTGTAGATCGGCGCGCGGATCCCCTGGCGGTGCAGCGCCTCGATCTGTTCGCCGAGCAGGTCGCGCCCACCGAGCGCCGGGTGGGGCGTGCCGTGCTGCGCCGGGTAATAGCACATCCCGTGGTGGCACCGCGCGAAGACCGTCACGCTGTTGACGTGGGCACGCGCGAAGGTTTCCGCGAAAACCTCGGCGTCGAACTCACTGGCCACGTCGGGGATCAGCGGGGAAGTGTGAAAGTCGAGGTGGACCTGCCGTTGGTGCTGTTGGAAGATTTCCTCGACGGATGGGGGCATAAGAAACTTTCATCGCCATGAAAATGCCGGACGGCGAAGGTGTCAACGCCAGACCCGCATCCGAACGGTCGTTTTCCAGAGTCAGAATCGACCCGGGTGGCGATGATGGATTCCCTAGAAGATGTTTCCCGCCAACAAGCGGCGAGACCGCGTGGGAACGCTCGTGAGTTGATCCTTTTCAAGGCCGGGCCACCGACCTATCTTTTTCGGGCCGCCTTCGTTTCCATGATCACGCGAACTTCCTCCCGCCGGTGCTGGCTGCTGCTTTGGGTGTTCGTCGGCTTAGCCGGTCCGTTGCGGGCGGGCGAGGACCAGTTCCCGGCGGATGGTTCCAGTGTCAGCCTCACGCTGCCCGAGGGCTGGACCACGGACGAGGGCAAGGACGGCAGCCTGAAGTGTACGTCCGGCGACGGCGAACTTTCCTTCGACCTGCTGCCGGGCAAGATCATCACCGATCCGCAGAACAACCTGGCGGACGCCGCGGCGGGACTGGCCGATGCCGCGGGGCTCAAGAACGTCACGACGGAAGACGGCGGCGAGAAGGCGAACCCCAACGGCGTCAAGATCGCCGGCATCATCGTCCACGGCACGAAAGACGATGTGGAATACGTCGGCGTGGTCAGCATCCTCACCCCGCAGAGCGGGCAGCGGTGCGCGTTCCAGTGTTTCGGCACGAAGACCGGCATCCTCGTGCATTCAAAGGACATGGCCCACATCATCATGTCGTTCAGAGCTGTGAAGTAAGGCCGGGTCCGATGACGCACCCGAGCGACGAACAGATCCGCTGGTTCCGGCTGCGGCGTTCGGGCCTGGTCCAGCCTTTTGCCTCACCGGAGGCGACGGCCTCCGCGTTGGCGGGCGTGCAGGCGCAAATCCTTCCCGCCGCCCTGCTCGCGCTCTGGAACCGCGCCGCCTCCGGGGCCGCCACGGCGGCGGAGTTGACGGCACGGCTGTTCAAGGAGCGCACGGTCCTGCGGCTCTGGGGGCAGCGCCACACGCTCCACCTCTACGCGACGGCCGACTGGGGGCTGATCCAGGCGGCGTTCGCCGGACGCCGGACGTGGTGGGAGCGGCAGGCGCTCGCGGAGGATTCGCCGCTCGACCCGGCGACGTTCCGCGAAGGCATCGCCCGCGCCGCCGAACTCCTCCGCGCGCGGGGCACGCTCAGCCGCAAGGAACTGCGGGCCTCGGGCATCCCGCTGCCACCGGAGTTGTTTTCGCCGTGGGGCGGCGTTTTTGCCGAGCTGGTCCGTCTCGGCGAGGCTTGCCACGCGCAGTGGGAAGGCGGCGAGGCCCGCTACGCCCACCGCGAACACTGGCTGCCCGGCGCGGCGTGGAACCCGCCCACGGCCGACGAGGCTAACGTCGAACTCGCGCGGCGGTACTTCGCCGCCTACGGACCGGCGAGCGCGCAGGATTTCGCCTACTGGCGCGCCGGTTCGCTGGCCGGGGAGAGCCGCCGGGCGTTTGCAGCCGCGGCGGACGAACTGGCCGAGGTGGCAACCGCCCACGGGCGCGTCCCGCGGCTTTTTGTCCGGCGCGCCGACCTGGACGAACTCTTCGCCCCGCCGCCCGTACCCGAAGCGTGGCCGGTGCGAATGTTGGGGCGTTTCGACCCGCTGCTGCTCGCGCACAAGGACAAGGATTGGGTCGTGCCGGACCCTTATTACGACTGGGTCTGGCGACCGGCGGGCCACATCGAGGCCGTGGTGCTCGCGCACGGCCGGGCGGTGGCAACGTGGCGCTACGACCGGTTCGGCGCGGGCACGCTGGCGGTGCGGGTGTTTCCGTTCAAGGGGCCGCTGCCGCTGCACGTCGGCAAGGAAGTCCGGCGGCAGGCGAAGGAGGTCGCGCGATTTTTCGGGCTGAAGCCGACGGTGGTGCGGATCGAACCGGCGCGCGTGGGATGACAGATCATCTCGCGAACCGACGCGCGCATTTTTCGCATTTCTGTTGATCCGGTCTGGTTTGATCGAAAGTCGCGTGGGACAAAGGGTTGGCTCCGCGCGGCGTTTCCCGGCCGCGATGGTGGCCGTCGGCGGACGCATCCGAAGAGGGATTTTGCGGCGTTTATTCTACCAACTTCTATGAAGAACCTCCCGTTGATCCATCGGTTGCTCCCCTCCCTGGCGCTGGCCGTGCTGGCGCTGGTTCCGGGTGTCCGCGCGCAGACGCTGACCCCGGCCGTCATCTACAACTTCTCCCGCACGACCCGCTACGACGTGGACGCGTTGGGCGCGCTGGTGCAGGACGCCGCAGGCAACTTCTACGGCACCACCCAGGGCGGCGGGGATTTCGGTTACGGGTCGGTCTACCGGTTCACGGCCGCCGGGACGTTCACCACGCTCTACAGTTTCAGCGGTTCCGACGGTTCGACGCCGAGCAGCGAACTGCTGCTCTACAGCGACGGCAACCTCTATGGCACCACGCTCGATGGCGGGTCGTTCGATTTCGGTACGGTGTTCCGCCTGACGCCGGGGGGTGTCCTGACGACCCTGCACAGCTTTCTCAAGGCGGATGGCCGTGCGCCGCGCGGCGGGCTGGCGACGGGCGCGGACGGCAACCTCTACGGCACGACCACCGAAGGCGGCACGGCCAACACCGGCACGGTTTTCGTGATCACCCCGGCGGGCACGCTGACGACCCTGCACAGCTTCGTGCGCGGCGAGGGCACCGCGCCGCAGGCTTCTCTGGTGCGCGGCACGGACGGCAACTTCTACGGCACGACGGCCTTCAACGGCTCGACCGACCAGCGCAACGTCGGGCCCGGGTCGATCTTCCGGATCACGCCGGCGGGGAGCTTCCAGGTGCTGCACCTCTTCAATCCCAACGTGGACGGCTTCGACCCGATCGCCGGCTTGGTGCAGGGGAGTGACGGTGCCTTCTACGGGGTGAACCCGGACGGTGGCGCGAATGGCACCGGGACGATTTTCCGGGTGACGGCGGACGGGGTTTTCAGCGTGATCTACACGTTCTCCTACCCGGACGGGGGCGGCTTCAACGGCGATGGCATCGCTCCGACGGGGACCCTGCTCAACGGCGGCAACGGCTTGCTTTACGGGAACACCAGCCTGGGCGGGCTCGATGGGTCGGGCACGGTGTTTTCGGTCACGCCCACCGGAGCGTTCACCGTTCTGTATGATTTCACCTACTTGTTCAACGACGGCACGAACGCCGACGGCGCGGAGCCGATCGCGGGCTTCGTGCGCGGGGCCGATGGGCGGCTCTACGCGCCGACTACGGCGGGCGGTGCCAACGCGGAGGGCACGATCGTGGCGTTCGCATTGAACGGCAGCACCACCGCCTCGTTCTTCACCGGGCAGGTCAGCCTGGGCAATGGCGTGTACTACCTCGCACTCCCCGACGGCAATCTGTTCGGCTACTACTCATACCTGAGCGACCCGAATTACCTCTACCACTTCGACCTGGGCTACGAGTACGTGTTCAACGCCGACGACAGCCAGGGCGGGGTGTACCTGTACGACTTCAAGAGCGGGCACTTCTTCTACACGAGTCCGACCTTCCCGTTCCCGTACCTGTACGACTTCAGCCTGAACGCGGTGCTTTACTATTACCCGAACCCGCAGGTCGCCGGGCACTACACGTCGAACCCACGCTACTTTTACAACTTCGGCACCGGCGCGATCATCAACCAGTAGCAGGCTCAGCGTCTACCGACCGCCAGCCGGGCTGCAACCCCGCTAGCGGTCAACCGGAAGCCGGCCGCCTCGTACAGGCGTCGGGCGTTGCCACGCCACTCGCTTACGCAAAGGGTGGCCTGCGGCAAACGGCGTTCTTCGAAGGTCCAGCGGAGGGCCGTCTCGACCAACCGCGCGCCGATACCCCGCCCGCGGGCGGCGGGCCGGACGGCGAGATATTCAATGAACCCCTCGCGCGGTGCCCGGTTGACCGAAGCGCACACGTAGCCGAGCAGCCGCAGGCCGTCCGCCGCTGCGAAGATGACGTGATCGTCGTCCCGGCCGGCGAGTAGTTCGTCCGCTGGCATGCTGCCCCCGGCCGGAAACGTCTCGGCGTGCAACCGCGCGAAGCCGACCTCGTGCGCCGGGCGCAGGGGAGAGAACGGCTCCATCCCGCCAACGGCCGGTTGCCAGCCGGAACGGGGCGCGACGTAAAGGTGCGTCAGCACCCCGAGCGAGAACCCGGCGTTCTGAAGAAAGCGCAGGCCTATGCGGTTTTCGGCGTGGAGAAACGCCTCGACCCGGCGCACCGAACGGGGCAACCGCCCGAGCAGGGCTTCGAGCAACGCCGGGGCGGCGGAAGGAACCTCCACCCATGGACCCCAGACCCAGCCGTGCGTGTGCTCCGCGTCGAACTGGCAGCCGCCGGCCCCGACGATCTCGCCACCGGCTTCGGCCACGACAAACGACCGTTCCCAACCGTTCGGGAACGTCTCCGTCTCGCGCAACGCCATCCGCACCTCCGCCGGGGTGAGAGCCGCGCAGTGGAGCGACTGACCGGTCGGGGACGCGTGGCAACGCGCGACGAACGCCGCCAGCGGGCGCAGGTCGTCCGGGCCGGCCAAGCGGATGGCGGGAGGAGTCATGTGGCAGGAACGGGAAAAGGTACGTCTTTTGGCGCAGGATCGCAAAGCGGGGGCATCATCCGCAGGCCGGAAAACGTATCAAAGGCATGCCTGCGAACGCTCCCGCCGAACCCCTGGTTCCCGCTGCCGATCTGGCCGGCGCGGAACTGCCGCCGGATTATGTCGCCGCGAGCCGGGAACGGTTCGCGCGCTTCGTTGAGCAGGCGTGTGCCGCGAAGGAAAAAGGGACGCTCGTGCTCTGCCACAGCGACGCCGACGGCCTCGCCGCCGGAGCTATCCTCACGCTCGTGTTGCGCCGCGCGGGTCTGCCCGGGGTCGAGGTGTTCGCCACCGGCAAGGCCGGCAGCGCGTGGTCGGACGAAACCGTTGCGCTCCTCGCCGCACGGCAGCCGGGCGCGCTGATCGTGACCGATCTCGGCGTACGCGCGGAATCCGTCTGGGACGGCCCGCCGCCCTTGTTCATCGACCATCACCGGCCCTCGGGACTGCCCGCCTCAGCGGCGGAAACGGTGATCACCGGCTACGGCGTGGAGCCGACGCCGACCTCCGGCATCCTCGCGTTGATGTGCGCGGGCGGTCTGGAGGGCGTGAACTCCGATGACCTCGACTGGATCGCGGCCGTCAGCGCACTCAGCGACCTCGGCGACAAGGCTCCGTTCGGCATGGTCGCCGCCGCGAAAAAACGCCATGGCGCAGGCGTACTACGCGACAGCGTCACGCTGCTCAACGCCCCGCGGCGTTCACCGAGCGGCGACGCTTCCGCCGCGCTGGCACTCCTCCTCAACGCCGCCGGCCCGCGCGACATCGCCAAGGGCGAGGGACCGCTCGTCGATTCGTTGCGGCGCGACAAGGAAGAGGTGAACGCCGCCTACCACGAGGCGAAAAAGGCGTCTCCCAAGTTTGCCGGCGAGGCGGCGGTCATCCGCATCCACACGCCTTGCCAGGTACATCCGCTGGTGGCGCAGATCTGGCGGACGCGGCTGCCGAAGTTCATCGTGATGGGCGTGAACACCGGTTACCGGCCGGGCTGGGTGCATTTCAGCGCGCGTTGCGGCAAGGACAAGAACCTCCTCGATTTTTTTCGCGAACACCGGCCCGCCGGCGCGGACTCCCTGCACTACGGCAACGGGCACGACCAGGCCGGCGGCGGCGCGCTGCCGACCGCCGTGTGGAACGTGTTCGCGCGCGCCCTCGGTTTCGGCCCGGAGATGCAAATCGGCACCGAAGTCCCTGCCAATTGACTGATGCAACACACCAGAAAATGTCCACAGATTACGCAGATTTACGCAGATTACAGAAGGGGAAGACGAGAGGATGGAGACCTTTTCCTCTTCCGCCAATCTGTGTAAATCTGTGTGATCTGTGGACAAGTCCCCCCTCATTTTCCGCAGAACGTTCAACGAAATGACCGCCGCAACTCCTCCGCCTTCCCGCCTCGGTTTCGCCGTGCTCGTCCTCGGGCAGCCCGGCCTCAAGAGCAACGATACCCGCCGCTGGCAAAAGAATCCGCACCTCAAAACCTCCATCGAGTATCTGCACGGCGTCTTCGCCTACCTCGAAAAACAGCGGATCACGATGTACCGCCTGTCGTCGGACTTGGCGCCGTACGTCACGCACCCGGACATGCCGCAGTTCCACGGGCAGGTCGCGGAGTCCGCCGCCGAACTCGAAGCGCTCGGCCGGAAGGCGCGCGAGATCGGGCTGCGGCTGTCGTTCCACCCTTCGCAATACACGATCCTCAACAGCCCCGACCCGGAGTTGAACCGCAAGAGCGTCCTCGACATCGAGAGTCAGGCGACGATCCTCGACCGGATGGGCGCGGGCCCGGAGGGCGTCATCATCGTCCACGTCGGCGGGGTGTACGGCGATAAGGCGTCGGCGATGGACCGCTGGGAAGCGAGCTACCAGGCGCTGCCTGAGGCCTCGAAGCGCCGGCTCGTCCTGGAGAACGACGACATCTCCTACAGCGCCGCCAACGTGCTCGAACTCCACCGCCGCACCGGCGTGCCGTGCGTGTTCGATTCGCACCATTTTTGTTGCAACAACGCCGAACGCCTCGACCTGGGCGACACCGCCGCGAAGTTCCTGGCGACCTGGCCGACCGGCGTGCGGCCGAAGGTACACGTCTCGTCACCGCGCACGCAGATGCGCGAACTCAAGCGCCGCAACCGCAAGACCAAGAAGCTCGAAACTGTCGCGGTGCCGCCGGTGTGGACCGGACACGCGGACTACGCGGACCCGTTCGCGTTCATCGACCTGATACGGCGGTATCCGGCGGACGCGGAGTTCGACATCATGCTGGAGTCGAAGAGCAAGGATCTCGCCCTGCGGCGGCTGCGCAACGACATGGTGCGCTACGCACCCGAACTCGCCGGACGGTTCGGGCTACCGGCGGACGAACCGGTGCCGGAAGAGGAGGAGATCATCCTAAGCGAGCCGCCGCTCGTGAAAGAAGCGGCAGCACTGCCATAACGCGATGGATGATGTCGTCGTGCCGCCGCACTCCAGAGCACAGGGTGTCGACGGCTCAGAGCCGCGAGCCGCCGGTACTGATGATGTGTACGCTCGTGGCGTGCGCACCCTTCTCGCTGCTGACCTCGTCGAAGCGCACCTCGGTGCCGACTTTCAACGTCGCAAAGTCGCCGTTCTTGAGGCTGTCTCGATGGAAATACACGTCGCGGCCCTGTAGGTCCGTGATGAACCCGTAGCCGTCCGCCACGAACAGCTTGGATACCAGCGCGTGCGCGCCGTCCTCGTGCGTCTTGACCTTGTGGTGCTGGCGCTGGGTGAGTTCTTTCAACTGCCGTTCCACGGCGCGAAACGCGTCGCCGATGACCTTCGTCAGCGGTTCGTGCATCTCGTGCTTGGTCGGCTTCTCGTCAGCGACGAGTTCGTGGTGTGGCGGCACGGTCACGTCGATGCGCACCCGGAACGGGCTGCCCGAGTGCTGGGCGTGGTTGGGCTGCTCGATGACCACGTCGCAACGGCTGATGTGGTCGCAGAACTTGTCCAGCCGACCGGCTCTGTCCTGGACCAGCTTTTCGATTTCGTCGCTCTTGGCGACCCCACGGTAGGAGATTTCGACGGGTTTCTGCATCAGGGAACGTGGTCCTCCTTCAAGCAGTGTGCAACGCCGAGAAATGCCCCAGGAGGTCGGCGGATTCCGCGCGCAGCAGATCGGCGTGGACGGTCTCCGTCAGGAGTTTGCGCACCTCGGGTTTGAGGTGGTCGGCGAGGAGCTTGGCCACGGTCGCGGGGATGGCCAGCCGCCAGCCCTCAGGCTTTTCCTTGTCCACGATTTCGTTGATGCGCTCGGCGATGCGCTTGACCGCGCGGCGGTCGTTTTCCAGGTCGATCTTCGAATGATCGGCCGAGCCGCCTTGGTTCTGTCCGAGGCCGGAGCCTTTGAACCGCCCGGCCCGATCGGTGACCTTGTCCTCGAAGCGGCCGTGCGCGGCCTGTTCGTAGTCGGAGTCGATCTGGTGCAAGCCGTGTTTGCGGTTCGGGTTTTCGTCCACGCGAAAAGCCTTCATTCCGCCGCGGTCGGCGACGATGAGAAGAGTGTTGGTCGGCATAGGGATGGTTGTTTTTGGGGGAGGGTGGTTTTGCCTTCACCGGCTGAATCGTTTCCGGCGCGGGAACGGGACTCCTCGCGCGGCCGGATTTCTCGTCTACAGCCATCGCGTCAGCACGGAAAACAACCTCCGGTGCGTCGCCACGAACTGGTAGGTCGCCTCGCTCACCCAGCGCGCGCCCGGCACGGTGCGGTAGACCCACAGCGGCACGCCCCACCACGGACTCCTGCCCGCATCGAACACCAGCCGGAACACCGCTTCCGCCCCGCCGTACACGCGGCCATCCGTCTCCACGAGTTTGACCTCCCGGGCGAACTCCTCCGACAGGATCGACGGGAAACTCCCTCCCACTTCCTGCGACGGCGCGTAGTCCGCCTGGTCGCCCGTGATCGCTCTGGCCCAACCCACCGACCGGCGGCAGAAACCACAATCGCCGTCGAAGATCAGAAGCGGCTTCGCGACCGAGCGGTCAGCAAACTGGCTTGGCGCGGGCAAATCGCGGGCCGCGGGGAACATTGCCGAATTTATAACCCCGGGAGGCCTCATGCTGGCAACTGGAAAGTCTCGCCCACCATGCGCCACGCCACCCGCTCGGGGCTTGCTGCCAGCGCGGCCTCGAACCGCCGGATCGGCTCGCCGAACCCTTCCGCGCTCAGCTTGAACGTCTGGTGATGCACCGGCAGCACGTACCGCCCACCCGCCATGTCGGCCATCTCCACGGCTTGTTCGGGCGTGCAATGGCTGTTGATCCACGGATCATACGCGCCGATGGGCATGATCGCCAAGTCGAACGCTCCGCCGTTCGCCGCGCCGCCGCGTCCCCGCAGCCGCCCGAAGCGCGGCGTGAACGACGTGTCGCCGCCGACGAGGATCGCCCGGCCGCCGCGCCGCAGGATGTAACCGTTGTAGCCGCGGTGGTCGTCCGTGCGCATCCGCGCGCCCCAGTGCCGCACCTCGAACGCCTCCACCTCCAGCTCCCCGCCGTCTCGCTTGAGCGCGCCCACCGTCCGGTCGAACTCCAACCGCGCACTCTCGCCCCAACCAAGTTCCGTGACGTGCGCGCCCAGCTGCGTGCCGCGCAACAGGTCCGCCGTAGCGTGGGCGGTCACCACCAGCGGTCGGCGGTCAAATCGTCCATGTGCGCGTGGCTGAGCAACACGAGGTCGACGGGCGGCAAGTCCCGGAAGGTCAGCGCCGGGGCCACGTGACGTTTCATGCCCAGCACGACCGGTCCGGCGACGTGGATGCCCACATGCGAACCCAGCACGGGATCGGTGAGGATGTTCACGCCGTAGAAATTGATCAGCACGGTCGAATGCCCCAGCCACGCGGCGGTGACGCGGCCGTCGGACCACGAGGCGGGATCGGGTTTGTGCGGGGCGGGAGGAACGCGGCGTTTGGCGTCGTTGACGATGATCTTCAAGAAGCGCAGTTCGCGCCCGGAGAAGGCCGGCAGACGCAGCCGGCGGGGCAGGGTAAGTGTCATGGATTCGGTAACGCTAATGTACCCCACGCCAGCGCCGGGTAAACCGGCGGCACCGGAACTTTTCCGCAGATTTCCGCAGATTAGGAGAAAGGAAAGAAGCCGTTAAACTCCTTTCCTTTCCCTCCCCAGATAATCTGCGAAAATCTGCGTAATCTGTGGATAACATCCGACTTCAACCCGGCCAGCGCACGGTCAGTTCCTCTGCGTAGACCCCGCCAAAGCTGGAAAACAGCGCAAACCCTTCGACGCGCATCAGCCCGGCGTCGACCCCTTCGTTTTCCCGCACCCAACGCCGGACGGACTCGACCGGGGTGCCACGTCCAGCGTAAGCGAGCGTGACGTGCGGGACGAACGGTTTCAAATCCGCCTGTGCCCCGGCGGCGAAGGCGGCGTCGTTGATGGTCTTGTGGAGTGCGAACAGATGCGGGTGTCCGCGACCCGTGCCGACCCACAGGGTGCGGGGCTGTTCCCCACCGAAGGAGCCCGCGCCCACGAGCGGCAGGAAAAACGGCGGCACGCGCAACGCTGGGAGGATGTCTTGGAGACGGGACTGGACCTCCGCGGGAACGGCGTCGCCGAGGAAGGCGAGGGTGAGGTGGAGTTGTTCCGGCGGATGCCAACGCACGTCGGGGATCGCCGTGCCGAGCCGGACGAGTTCCGCGCGCATGACCTCCGGCAGTTCGACGGCGACGAAGAGGCGTTTAGGCGGCATAGTCAAACAAAACCAAGCTCAGCGACATAGGATAAAAAACGAGCTAAAAGCACGGTTCCTTCCCCGCTATTTGCTAATCCGCCGCGTACAATCGTGCGCGTGAGATGAAATATCTGTGCCTGCTAAACATTACGGCACTAACATTCAAACCAACGATAGATACACGGTCTAGAGAGATTGCCCGTGCGAAGCACATGAGCCCAGTTCTTCGCCACGGCACACGAGCGAATGGATTCTCCTTTGCGAGGTGCTTGGCCTTCGGCTTGCAGTGGCCACCGCTCACGCCATGCTCGCAGAAAGAAGTCGACCACCTTTCGAGACTGGGAGACCCCGATGCCATTGGCACCTTCCGGCATCAGGTCGGGCAACCCGGGAAGCATGGGGGCAGGAACAGGTTGCTTTTGCACTTTGCTGGCAACCTCTGGAAGTAACACCTCGTCGGGATCAACGCGGTTGGCGTGCAGATCGCACAACGCGGTCAGAGTGGCCAAACTCAGATCGCCACGCACAAACGCCGCGCCCGCGCACGAAACGATATCGTCTCCGTAATCGTAGTCCCCGTATCCAATTTCAACATGTCTCACCAAATTTTTCTCATCCATGAAAGAGCGTAAAAAGCTGAAATGATCATCACTCAAGGCTAATGCCTGGCGTACAGTTTTTCGCTTAAGGACGAAATTCACCACGGCGGCGGGTGTATCATACAACGCGTATTCCACGAGGTATTCCTTGGCGTTTGTCCACTGACCCCAGCCGGGATATGTTTTTCCAGTTCGGGCCACGTCATGTCCAGAACAGGGTCGAGCTTGTCCTGATCAAAAATAACGTATTCGTGTGTATTTGACATCCTGATGTTCCCCAATGTTTAACAGGTAATCCGCGAACGAATGTTGTCAGACCAGATAAAGCTGGTCTACCGATTACTTCGAACCTCGAATCACTATCGCGCTGGCGAGGTTGCTTCAGGGACCTCGGTTCTGGCCAATGGACACGGTGCGCATGCGCACATCATCCTTCCCGGCTTCAAACCCGTCGGCGCGGCAGGCGGCTGCGTCGTGTACGCCGCCTCCTGCCTCAACCGTACCGACCGTCACGCCTCACAACCCGGTCGAGTATGTCTTGCCGCCGCCCGTGCCGGACGTTAGTGTTTCTCAAAATGACCACGCTTGATGAAATCAAAGCCGCAATAGAAAAATTGCCCTACTCGCAGCAACACGATTTGCACGGATTCCTGCGAGATTTGCTCAGAACCCGCCCAAGAGTCCTGTCGCCGGAGGAGGCTCAGGCGTGGCTCGAAAAGGCACGCGGCGTCAGCGTGTCGGGCATGACCACCGACGAGATGATGGCCATGACGCGCGGTGAGGAATGAGCGGGTTCCTCTTTGACAGCAACGTGCTGCTTGATGTCATCAATCAGGACCCGATTTGGCAAAGCTGGGCGGGCGCACAGATCTTGCGGGCCATCACGCGGGGGCAGGCATTCATCAATCCGATCATCTACGCGGAACTTTCCCCGTCGTTCGATTCGCGGGAGGAGTTGGATCGCTGGCTCGATGCGGCGAAGTTCGAAAAGTTGGAAATGCCATACGACGCCAGTTGGCGGGCTGCCCAAGCGTTCGTGCAGTACCGTCGTGCGGGTGGGCCGCGGACTTCGCTGCTACCTGATTTCTACATCGGCGCGCACGCCGAGACGGCCGGGTTGACGCTCGTGACGCGCGACGTGGGACGTTACGCAACGTACTTCCCGGCACTGGAGTTGGTCACGCCTTGAGCGGCTCGGCGGCGAAGCCGATGTGGCGACCTTCGGGGCGGGCGTCGCTGTCTTTCTCCAACGCCGCCGCGAGCACGTCGTCCACCGTTTCGGCCAGGGTGAACTTCAGCTTTTCCTTCGCCTCGGCGGGCACGTCGGCGATGTCTTTTTCGTTCATCTTGGGGATGATTACCTCCGCGATACCGGCGCGCAGGGCGGCGAGGCATTTTTCCTTGAGCCCGCCGATGGGCAGGACGAGGCCGCGCAACGTGATCTCGCCGGTCATCGCCACGTCGCTGCGGACCTTGTGGTCGGCGAACAGAGAGGCAAGCGCGGTGAACATCGCGCAACCCGCACTGGGGCCGTCCTTGGGGATCGCGCCGCTGGGGACGTGGACGTGGATGTCGTTCTCCGTGAAGTCCACCGGCTTGATACCGAGGCTCTCGGCGCGGGTCTTGACGAGGCTCAACGCCGCCTGCATCGACTCGCGCATCACGTCGCCGATCTGGCCGGTGAGCATCGTGCCGCCGCGGCCGGGATACTTGGTGGCTTCGATGATGAGAATTTCGCCGCCGCCGGGCGTGTAGGCGAGGCCCGTGACCACGCCGGGGGCGCTGATTTTGACGTGTTCCTCACGCACCATCCGGTCGCCCGCGCCCAGGATGCCGCGCGCGAAGTCGGGGGTGACGACGACCGTGTGTTCACCGTCCACGCCGCGCGCCACCTCGGCGGCGACGCTGCGGCTCACCGCGCCGATCCGGCGCTCCAGGTCGCGCACGCCGGCCTCGTGGGTGTATTCGTCGATGATCGTCGTGAGCGCCTCGTCCTCGAAGCGGCATTGCTCGGGCTTGAGGCCGTTCTCCTCCAGGGTCCGGCCGACGAGGTAGTTCTTGGCGATGTGGAGTTTTTCGCGCGCCGTGTAGCCGGGCAGGCTGATGATCTCCATGCGGTCGCGCAACGGGGCCGGGATGCCCTCGATGTAGTTGCTCGTGGCGATGAAGATGACCTGGCTCATGTCGAACGGCACGTCGAGGTAACGATCCACGAACTTGTCGTTCTGGCGCGGGTCGAGGAGTTCGAGCAACGCGCTGGCGGGGTCGCCGCGCATGTCGGTGCCGAGCTTGTCGATCTCGTCGAGCATCATGACCGGGTTGCGCGTGCCGAGGCGGCGGAGTTCCTGGATGATGCGGCCCGGCATGGAGCCGATGTACGTGCGGCGGTGACCGCGGATTTCGGATTCGTCGCGGATGCCGCCGAGGGCGATGCGCGCGAACTTGCGCCCGAGCGCGTCGGCGATGGACTGGCCGAGGCTCGTCTTGCCGACGCCGGGAGGCCCGAGGAAACACAGGATCGGGCCGCGCCCGCTGGGGTTGAGTTTCCTGACCGCGAGGTACTCGACGAGACGGCGCTTGATCTTGGCGAGGCCGTAGTGGTCGCGGTCCAGGATTTCCTGCGCGTGGGTGAGGTCGACGTTGTCGTCGCTGAGCTTGTTCCAGGGCAGGTCGGCGAGCATCTCGACGTACGAGACGATCACGCTGTATTCCGGGCTGGCGCTCGGGATGTGGACGAGGCGCTTGAGTTCCTTGTTCGCCGTCTCCATGACGCCCTCGGGCGCGCCGGCTTCCGTCAGGCGGGTGCGGAATTGTTCGATCTGATCCTCGGAGCCGGGTTCCTCCTCGCCAAGTTCGCGCTGGATGGCGCGAATCTGTTCGCGCAGGTAGGCGCGGCGCTGGCCGGTGGAAAACTGGCTTTCCACGTCCTTGCGCAGCTTTTGCTGGAGTTCGGCGATCTCGGTCTGCCGCGACACGGCGTCCTGGACCATGCGCATGCGGTTGACCACATCGGTCTCCTCCAGCAGCGCTTGTTTGCTCGCCACGTCGAGGCCGAGGTTGCCGGCCAGCAGATCGGTCAGGTGACCGGCATCCTCGATGTTCACCAGGACGACGCGCGCCTGCTCGGGGATCTCCGGGGAAAGGTCGAGCAGCGCCATGGCTGACTCGCGCAGGTTGTTGAACGCCGCCTTGGCTTCCTTGTCGTCCTCGGGCGGACGCACCGACGCCAGCACCTCCACTTCCGCGCGCAGGAACGGCTCGGTCTGCACGTAGTTCTTGATCGTCACGCGCCGGAGCGCCTGCACGAGCAGGACAATCGTGCTGTCGGGCTGGCGCATCAGCTTGAGCACCGTGCAGGCGATGCCCACGGGGAAAAGGTCGCCCGTGCCGGGCTTGTCCTCCTCTTCGCGGCGTTGGGTCACGAGGCCGATCACCTTGCTCTGCGGCAGGGTTTCGTCGACGAGCTTGATGGCCGCGGGCCGGCCGATGGTCAACGGCACGACCGTGCCGGGGAACACGACCACGCCGCGAATCGGCAGGATGGCCAGCGTGTCGGGAATCTGCGGCTGGTCGGGATCTTCCGCCCGGTTCGCCATGGCGATGACCGGCGGCGACACCGGCGGCGTTTGCGACGGAGCGTCTATGGCTTCGTCGGCGGGGTGTTCCTCGTCGGACTTTGTGATCATGGCGTTGGAGGAAGGGAAATCAATGGTGCCGGAGCGGCAGGTACACCCAGAGCAGGCCGTTTTGTTGCTCGGCCGTCACCCGCTGGCGGTCCACGGTGGAGGGCAGCTTGATCTGCCGCTCGAAGCTCCCGTGGTCGATCTCCATCGCAAGCACCTGCATGCGGTGGTTTTCGTCCCGGGGTTCGGGGAGTTCGCGCTGGCCGCGGATCGTCAGCAAGCCGGGACTGATCTCCAGGTGGATGTCTGAACGGTCTACGCCCGCCAGATCGACGCAGATGCGAATGCAATGCTCGCACTGGTAGGCGTTGACGGCCGGCCGCCAGTGCGTGGGCGGGTGGAACTCGGCGAAATGGACCTTGGTTAGTTCGTAGGCGACGTTGCCAAGCTGACCTTGTAAGCGTTCGAGACGGACCGCACGGGGATTTTTCGGCATAACGGGGAGGAGCAATGTCCTACGAAACGGCCTCTCCCGCAAACGGACAGGTCATCAACGACGCCCGGACACGATACGCCGGTAGAGGGCAAGGTACTCGTCCACCATGCGTTCGACGCCAAAGCGGGCCGCGACGGAATCCCGCACTTGGCGGCGGTCGAGCTTGTCGCACTGGCGGAGCAACTCGGCGTCGGTGCGCGCGGAAGGTGACAGGAAGCCGTTGATCCTGGGCTGGACGATCTCCGGCATGGAGCCGCGCGGCCGGGCGAGCACCGGCGTCCCGCAGGCCATCGACTCGACCACGCTCAGGCCGAAGGGTTCGTCGAAGTTGATGAGGTGCAACAGGACATCCGCCCCGCCGAGCAGCGCCGGGCGGTCATCCCGGCTGATCGGCCCGACGTATTTGATCAAATCACCGTCCAGGCGCGGGGCAATGCGTTGCGCATAATACTCCTTGTCCTGAACGATACCCGCAAGGATCAACGGCCGCTTCACCTGTTCGGCGAGGTCGATGGCTTCAGCCGCGCCTTTGTCCGAGTGAATCCGTCCGAAAAACAACAGGTAACGCCCGGCTTCCGGCACCGGATCAAAGCGCGGCGAGAACTCGTCCAGCGGGATGCCGTGGTGGATCGTCGCCGCGTACCGCAAACGCGGATGCCGGTCGGCCTCGCTGATGGCGACGTAATGGTTGTTCGCGTTGTACTTCTCGTAGACCGGGACGATCCGCTCCGACGAAAACCCGTGGATCGTCGTCACCACGGGTACATCCACCAACCGGCTGTAACTCAGCGGCAAAAAGTCGAACTGGTTGTGGATCAGATCAAACTCCCCCGCCCGTGCCCGCTCGAACACCTCCGCGATGTGCAGGCACTCCCACACCTTCGCGTCCATGC
>CAXTOX010000033.1:0-12053 GCA_964245885.1 uncultured Chthoniobacterales bacterium
CTTTTGCCAGATACTCAAGGTTGACCTGGTGGATGATGCCGATGCCCGGCGGCACGACGCCGAACGTCTTGAACGCCTGCTGACCCCACTTGAGGAACTGGTAACGCTCCCGGTTGCGGGTAAACTCCATGTCCATGTTCAGCTTCAGCGCGAGCGCCGAACCGGCGAAGTCCACCTGCACGGAGTGGTCCACCACGAGGTCCACAGGCACGAGCGGCTCGATGATCTGCGGGTCGCCTCCCTGCCGCGCCACCGCCGCGCGCATCGCGGCGAGGTCCACCAGCAGCGGCACCCCGGTGAAATCCTGCAACACGATCCGCGCGACGATGAACGGAATCTCCTCGGCGATGGGTTTCTTGGCGTTCCAGTTGGCGAGGTTGCGCACGTCCTGTTCGCTGACTTTCTTGCCGTCGCAGTTGCGCAGGACAGACTCCAGCACGATGCGGATGCTGTGCGGCAGCCGGGAGATGGGTCCGATCGCCGCTTCTTCCAACGCGGGCAGGCTATGAAACTGCCCGGTTCGCCCGGCGAAAGGCTCAAACGTCTGGAGAGTGGGAAAAGGGGAGGGCATAGGAGGAAACGGCGGGAGTCGGTAAAGGATGAAATCTACCGAAACATCCCGGCGGCTGCAACCTCAGGCCGCAACCCTTCGTGTGGGAAGAAGCCGGAAGATTTGCAGAGAGTGCATGCGAGAACCGTTGACATTGCCGCGCCAGATTGCTTTTCTGGCTGGGTAACAACCCATCCATGCATCTTCTCCGCTTTCTTCGCTCGCGCCGTCACACTGCCCGACTAATGTTCGCTCCAGCGTGCACGCTCCTCCTGATGGCACTCCCTCCGACCGGACGTGCGCAGTTGCCGGGCTACGAGGTGGTGCCGCTCGGCAGCGGCAACCTCAACCGGCTGACGTTCAACGCCACCGTTGAAGGAAAGATGGGAAAGATGGTACTGGACACCGGGGCATCAGGCACTTTCTTGGGCGAGGGAAAATACGGCTTCCTGCGGCCCGGCCCTGATCGCCAATTGCCAGCCGGCGTCCCGAAAACGTCCAACATCAATGGGGCGGCGGTGAACGTCGGCTACGCGCGGGACTTCCATGTCGGGCACGTGGACCTGGGAGCACTGCCCCTGCGGCTCGTGCCCGACCGCGATATCTTCGAGGGCAAGATGGGTGTCTCGGCAGTCGGCAGCCGCCAGTATGACGGATTCATGGGCGAGGACATCCTGCGCCATTACAACGCCATCGTCGATGCCGGCCGGCTGATCCTTTATCTCAACATCGATCCCAAGCACCGCAGGGATCCTGGCCACGGCCTCGTCGCCGCCGGCTGGACCCGCGTGCCCATGTCCGACTACGGTCGCAATTTCGCGGTTGAGTGTTCGCTCAACCAAAAGAACTTCCGGCTCGTGGTCGATACCGGTGCGCCGTTTACCTCCCTGGACGACCACATGGTGCGAGCCGCGCAACTCCCCGTCAGGAGCCTGCCGATGCATGGAGGCATTATCGAAACCCGTTCGGAGGAAACCGCGCTCGTACTGACGGACTCACTGGCCATCGGCAGCTATGTGGCCACCGGCGTTCACCTGGTTTCGGAGCCGGGAGCGGCACGGGTGTTGCACACCGACTTCAACGATAGCGCACCGGTCGTCGGCTTCCTCGG
The DNA here is from genome assembly GCA_964245885.1 of uncultured Chthoniobacterales bacterium. GTDB lineage: Bacteria > Verrucomicrobiota > Verrucomicrobiia > Chthoniobacterales > SZAS-18 > CAHJWO01. The sequence continues at coordinate 1,662 of CAXTOX010000033.1, forward strand.
GGGAGACATCTTGCGGCGTCAGAACGCACTGATCGACATCGGCAGCAAGTCATTGTACCTGAAGCCCCCATCCGCCGGAGCGAAATTCTGATCGCCCGGGCGGTCCCCGCACGAAATCGTGTCCGGCTCGACCAAGAGAGTTGCGCTACCTTCCGACTGCCATGGAATCCTTCTGGTGGACGGTTACCTTGCTGCTGATGGGAATAGGGCTTTTCGGGGCTGTCTACCCCGTCCTGCCCGACAGCTTGCTCATCCTTGCGGGCGCGGTGCTGAACCATTTCACCGTGCGGGCAAATCACTCCGTCGGGTGGTGGACGCTCGGCGTGATGGCGGCGCTCTGCATCCTGGCGCACGTCGTCGACTTTGCGGCGGGGGCGATGGGCGCGCGGAAGTTCGGCGCGACGCGCTGGGGAGCGTTCGGCGGGATGATCGGAGGCTTTGTCGGCGCGCTCTTTTTCTTCCCGCTCGGATTGTTCATCGGCCCGGTGGTGGGCGCGTTGTGCGGTGAGACGTTATTTGCCGGACGCTCGCTGCACCCGGCCATCCGCTCGGGCTGGGGCACGCTGCTCGGCACGACGGCGGGAATGATCGGTAAAGCCGTCATCGACGTGGTGATGATCGCCGTCTTTTTTGCGTCGGCGCTCTTGGTGCATTGGTAGAGAATGCAAAATGCAAAAGTCAGAACCCGGAGGCTTGCTGATTCTGGACTTTTGCATTTTGCATTCTGCATTTTGCATTTAGTCTGCCCCGGCTCGACTGATGATCGCTGACGGCCGGGGAAGCTCGTACGGTTCCGCGTCCCGCCAGAGGAAAGTCCGAACACCGCAAGGCATCACGCCGCGTAGAACACGCGGGAGTCGCCGGCCCAAGCCGGCGGCGACGGAAAGTGTCACAGAAAACAAACCGCCCTGCCCGGCAACGGACGGGGTAAGGGTGAAAAGGCGAGGTAAAAGCTCACCGCCTCCGACGCAAGCCGGGGGGCACGAAAAACCCCGTGAGGTGCAAGACAGAACAGGAGGCGGGCCGCCTGCCCCGCTCCGGTCCGGCGACGGATCGGCGCAGCCTTCGGGTTTTTGGTCGCACCCTGCAAAAGGGAGTGGCAGCCGGGCGACCGGCGGCCGCTAGATAAATGATCGTCACGGCAGCGGACCGCCCGCGAGGGAAGCACCGGCGCCGACAGAACTCGGCTTACCGTCGAACCACCGGCGGGCGTCGCACCTGGCAACAGGCTCGCGGCGTCCGCCGCTTCGTTTTTCAGCGCCCGAACAACCCGCCGCCACCCCGGCGCGCCGTGCCGTTGGCAAACGGGTTGTTGTCGCCGTAGAGCTGCCAGGGGCCGGACGGCACCTCGCTCACGTCCACGAATCGCCACGAACAAACGTCCGTCCCGCTGTCCATGCCGACGTAGTCGCGCACGGCCGGAGAAACGTCCAGGCCTGCCCCGCCGTTGAGGTTCGGCCGGGGCCGCTCGTTGCCGAAGACGTACTGGTAATGGTCCGTGCGGAAGGGGCCGCAATCCTCCCACTGCGCGTAGGCCACGCGGTTGCCGTGCGAAATGGCGATCCAGCGATCCTTGCAGACGGTGTGCCCTTCCTGCACGAACGCCTGCCGGAACCAGGGGATGAGCACCTTCGCCTCGGGCTTGGTCGTGCCGCGCGTCACGTCGTTGTAAGGCAGCGCGAAGTAGAACGGGTTCTGGCGCGGGGTGAAAGCGACGGGGACGAAGTTGCGCCGCTGGGTCACGTCGGGATCGTCGTACCCGCCGTAGTTTGCGGCCCAGTGATCGTCCCAACTGCTGGCGTGGTTGGGCGTGGGGTTGCGCGGGGTCGGCCGTTCGCCGATCCAGAAGACGGTGGTGACGATGTTTTCCTTCCAGGGGTAGCGGGTGTTCGAGAACAGGGAAGGCCCAGCGGACAGCGGTCCGACGCCGTTGCGGGTCTGGAGGCCGGTGGTCGGCACGGAGACTTTTGGTTCGACGGCGTTCAGGGCATCGGCGCGCAGCAGGCGGGCGCGCCGCTCGAAGTCCAACGCGCTGCCGCTCGCAGGTACGCCGCTCTGGGCCGAGAGCGTCGCGGTGAGCGTCAGGAGGGATGAAACACCCAGCGCGACGATCCCCGCGCGACCGAAAGAGGGGGGAAGGAACGCAAATTTCACGGGGCTGCTTAGTAGGCTCGAACGCCCGGGTTGGCAAGCGGTTTTTGCCCTGCTAAGCGGCCAGCGGCGAGCTTCTTAGAAGGTCTCACGGCCCACCATAAAAAGCGACTCCGTAGGGTCACAAAATCAAACGTTTGGCGGCCAACGTCTAATACCGCCGCAGGAGGGTGTCGCGGTGGCAACGCACGTCGTCAGTCTCCAGGTAATCGAGCGTGTAATGCAGTCCGCGGCTCTCGCGCCGGGCCAGCGCGCTGTCCACGATGAGCGCGGCGGTCGTGACGAGATTGCGCAGCTCCAGCAGGTCGGTGGTGATCTTGAAGTTCCAGTAGAACTCCTGCACCTCGGTCTGGAGGTTGCGCAGCCGCGCGGCGGCGCGCTGGAGACGCTTGTCGGTGCGCACGATGCCCACGTAGTCCCACATCAGGCGGCGGATCTCGTCCCAGTTGTGGTAGACCACGACGAGTTCGTCGATGTCGTGCGCCGTGCCGCTGGTCCACTCGGGCACCTCGTAGCTCTGCAAAAAACCTCCTTTGGACGGCTCGTGCCGCAGGCACGCCTCGCAGGCGCGGTGGGCGAGGACGAGACCCTCCAGCAGTGAATTACTTGCCAGCCGGTTCGCGCCGTGCAGCCCGGTGCAGGCCACCTCGCCGATGGCATAGAGTCCGGCGATGTTCGTCGCGCCGTCGAGGTCCGTGCGCACGCCGCCGCACTGGTAATGCGCCGCCGGCACGACCGGGATCGGCTGGCGGGTGATGTCGATGCCGTAGCGCAGGCAGGTCTCGTAGATGTTCGGAAAATGCCCCCGCACGAACTCCGCCGGCTGGTGGGTGATGTCGAGGTAAACGCACTTGTCGCCCGACTTCTTCATCTCGGCGTCGATGGCGCGGGCCACGATGTCGCGCGGAGCGAGGGATTCCAGCGGATGGTAGCGGTCCATGAACGCCTCGCCCGAGCCGTTCTTGAGCACGCCCCCTTCCCCGCGCACCGCTTCCGTGATGAGGAACGAACGCGCGTCCGGGTGGAACAGGCACGTCGGGTGAAACTGGATGAACTCCATGTTCGCCACGGTGGCCCCTGCGCGCCAAGCCATCGCCAAGCCGTCGCCGGTGGCAATGCTGGGGTTGGTCGTGTAGAGATAAACCTTGCCGCAGCCGCCCGTGCCGAGGATCAGGCGCATCGTGCGGAAGGTTTCCACCTCGCCGGTGTCCTCGTTGAGCACGTAGACGCCCAGACAGCGGTTCTCGGAGGAAAATCCGAGCTTGGCGCTGGTGATGAGGTCCACCGCCATGTGGCGCTCGAAAACGGCGATGCTCGGGTTGGTGTTGACGGCGCGCAGGAGCGTCTCCTCGATCTCGCGGCCGGTCGTGTCGCGCGAGTGCAGCACCCGGCGGCGGGAGTGGCCGCCCTCGCGGGTGAGGTCCAGTTCGGCCGCGCTGCCGTCGGTGGAAGCTTCTTTTTCGTCGAAGTGGACGCCGAGGCCGATCAACTCGCGGATGCGCGCCGGTCCGTCGCTGACGATGGCGCGCACGGCCGCCTCGTCGCACAAGCCCGCACCGGCTTCGAGCGTGTCCTTGACGTGGAGTTCGACCGTGTCCTCGCGGCTCCACACACACGCCACCCCGCCCTGTGCCCACGCCGTGCTGGAATCCGCCGGGGCGCGTTTGGTGACGATGGCCACCTGCCCGTGGGCCGATGCTTTCAGCGCGAAGCTCAGCCCGGCCACGCCGCTGCCGATGACGACAAAATCAAAATTTTTCATGGCGAAACGACGAGGTTATCGATCAAGCGGGTGCGGCCGAAGCATACCGCCAAGGCCAGCAAAGCGGGGCGCTCGACCCGCGCGACCGGCTGGAGATCGTCGGCGTCGACCGCTTCCGCGTAGTCCACGCGGGCAAGTGGGGCGGTGGCGAGTTCACGTTCGAGAGCGGTGCGGAGGGCCTCGGCGTCGCGTTCGCCGTTGCGGACGCGTTTGCCCGCGAGCAGCAGCGCACGGCGGAGCACCGGAGCCTGGGCGCGTTCCTCCGGGGTGAGGTACACGTTGCGCGAACTGAGCGCGAGGCCGTCAGGTTCCCGCACGGTTTCCGAGGGGATGATCTCCAGCGGGAAGTTCAGGTCGCGCACCAACCGGCGGATGATAGCGAGTTGCTGGTAGTCCTTTTGCCCGAACACGGCGGCGTGGGGCCGCACGAGGTTGAAGAGCTTGGCGACCACCGTGCAAACCCCCGAGAAGTGCCCCGGCCGCGAGCGACCGCACAGGCCGCCGGTCAGGAGGGATTCGTCCACGATCACGGAACGCCCCGGCGCGTACATTCCTTCTGCGTCCGGGTGAAAGACGAGGTCCACCCCGCGCTCGCGGCACAACGCGAGGTCCCGCCACAACGGGCGTGGGTAGCGCGCGAGATCTTCTTTCGGGCCGAACTGGAGCGGATTGACGAAGATGCTGACCACCACCGTTCCCGTGCGACCCGCGACCCGCCGGGCATGATCGACGAGCGAGAGATGCCCCGCGTGGAGTGCCCCCATCGTCGGGACCAGGACCACACGGTTATTCCAACCCGCCGCCAGCCGTGCCATGCCGGCGACGGAACGCACCACTTTCATTCGTGGGCACATCTTCCACCGTGCGGCGGCGCGTGTCCACCGGCACCTTGCCATCGCGGGAGCCGCTCTTACGTTGCGGGATGAAAGCTCTCGTGCTCGATGGCGTCAACCAGCCCTTGCAACTCAAAGACGTGCCCGACCCCGTGGCTGTTCCGGGCGAGGTCGCGGTGAAGGTGGAGGCCGCCGCGCTCAATCACCGCGACCTCTGGATTCAAAAGGGACAATACGCCGGGCTGAAGTTCCCGATCATCCTCGGCTCCGACGGCTGCGGAGTCGTGGAAAGCTGCGGGGAAGGAGTGGACGCCGCGTGGCAGGGACGGGAGGTCATCATCAATCCCGGACTTGACTGGGGCAGCCGCCGGGAAGCGCAGGCGAACGAGTTCCGCATCCTCGGGCTACCAGACGACGGGACGTTCGCGGAGCGGGTGAAGGTGCCCGCGAGCCAGTTGGTGGACAAGCCCGCGCACCTGGACGCCCGACAGGCCGCCGCCCTGCCGCTGGCCGGGTTGACCGCCTACCGGGCGTTGTTTTCGCGCGCAGGACTGCGGAGCAGGGAACGGGTGCTTCTCACCGGCGTGGGCGGCGGCGCGGCGTTGTTTGCGTTGCAGTTCGCCGTCGCGGCGGGAGCGGAAGTGTTTGTGACGAGCGGCTCGGACGCCAAGGTCGCGCGGGCCGTCGAACTCGGCGCGACCGGTGGAGTCAACTACAAAGCCGTTAAGTGGGTGGATGCCTTGAAAGAGCAAGCCGGGGGCGGCTTCGATGTGACGATCGATAGCGCGGGCGGCGAAGGTTTCCTCCAGCTCATCGAACTTGCCGCGCCCGGCGGGCGGATCGCCTTCTTCGGCGCAACGGCGGGCGACGCACCGAAGTTCCCGGTCCGGCGCGCGTTCTGGAAGCAACTCTCCATCCTCGGCACCACGATGGGCAGCCCGGAGGATTTCGCCTCGATGGTGGCGTTTGTCACCCATCACAAGATCGTTCCGCTGACCAGCCATGCGTTCCCCCTCGCGGACGGCAACCGCGCACTGGAGGCGATGGAGAGGGCCGATCAATTCGGCAAAATCGTGCTCGCGGTCTCCTGAGAGGCCACCGGCACGGGAACGGCTTCGCACACCTCGCGCCAGCCGGGGAAGTTCCACGTGTTGGGGAAGCCGCGGCACTGACCCGACTTGACGGCTTGTACACTGCAATTCCTGCCTTCGAGGAAAATGCACTCGCCGTTGGGCTTGTCGATCAACGCAAGCCCATCCCGCCGCGGGCGCAGCCGGGTGTAACGCTGGATGAAATCATCCTCCGACAGCCCGAGGTGGCCCGCGAGGGCGGCGATGTCGGCATCGTCCACCTTCACAAAGCCGGGCCAGCGGCAGCAGTTCGTGCAACGTTGGCACTGATAGTAGACGCCGGGATGCGCGGACATGGAAGAAAGGTATTTTAATGCCTTGCGGGCGCATTGCCAAACGCCGACTTCCGAGGTATGAACAGGGAACGTTCCCGCGGCGCGTCACCTTCCACCGACCCTCTCCATGTTTGAACTCCTGTTTCTCTGCGGCGTGTTCGGATTGATGCTCGGCGCGGTCTGGGAATACGTGACCTCCCTGCCGGCGTTCCCGACGATCCTGGTCGCCTCCGCCGCCATTCCGCTGCTAGCCTGGGCGGACTACCTGCGGCTGGTGCCTTACCTTGAACTCACCGGGATGTCGCGCCGCCGCGCCCCCGTGCCGCCCGAACGTTTCTACTGGCTGATCGGCCGCAGCCGCCTGCGCAAGATGATGGCTTGGAGCGGGGTCGTGCTGCTGGCGGCCTGGACCCTCGCTCTGTGGTTCCCCGCCGACCTGACACCGACCCGGTCCGCCGTCATCGGTTGGACGACGGGCGTGCTGGCGATCGTGGCGAGCGCCCGTTTTTGTTCGGGTGCCATCGCGTACGTCCGTGCCTCGCAGTGGTTCGACAAAATGACCCCCTGGGCAGTCGGCTTCTGCCGCCGTTCACTCTACCGGATCTCCGACAACCCGGACTTCCTCGCCCCCGAAAATCCGCGACGCAGGGAGAAGGAAGAATCGATCTACTGAGCAGCGTCGGCGGTTCGATCAAGGGAACAATCCGCGCGTCTGCTTGGCCTTGAGCACGCGCTCAACCGCGATGGCCAGGGCCGCGCGGCGCGTCGAGATTTTCTCGGTCCGCGCCCGTTTGAACACCCCCGAAAACGCCGAGTCCATGATCCGGAAGAGCTTGTCGGCGATCTCGGTTTCATTCCAAAAGAAGTTCTGGAGGTCTTGCACCCACTCGAAGTAGCTGACGATCACCCCGCCCGCGTTGCAGAGAATGTCGGGGATGACAAGGATTTCATTCTGGCGCTGGTCGAGGATCAGGTCGGCCTCCGGGGTCGTCGGGCCGTTGGCGGCCTCGGCCAGAATGCGGCATTTGAGTTGTCCGGCGTTGGACCCGTTGATGACCCGGTCCACAGCGGCCGGGATCAGGATGTCGCACGGTTGGACGAGCATCTGCTCCGGGTCGATGGGGTCGGCCCCCTTGAACCCGCTCAAGTCCGGGTGCTGGCGCATGTGCTCGCCGACCGCGTTCAGGTCGATGCCCTTCGGATCGTAGAACGCCGCATACGCGTCCGAGATGCCGACGATCTTCACGCCGGACTTGAAGAACAGGCTCTCGGCCGCCACCGCGCCGACGTTGCCATACCCCTGCACGATGGCCGTGCAGCCGCCCGGCTTGATCTTGAGGGTGTCCAGCGCACGCTCGACGAGGAAGGCCACGCCGCGGCCGGTGGATTCGCGCCGCCCCGCCGAGCCGCCCAGGAACACGGGCTTGCCCGTCACGATCTCGCTGACCGTATGGCCCATGTGGACGCTGTACGTGTCCATGAACCAGGCCATGACCTGTTCGTTGGTGCCCATGTCCGGGCCCATGATGTCGGTGTGCGGGCCGACGAAGGGGATCATCTCCTGCATGTACCGGCGGCTGAGGGCCTCCAACTCGCGGTGCGAGAGGTCGCGCGGGCTGACCGTGATGCCGCCCTTCGCGCCGCCGTACGGCAGCCCGGCAAGCGCGCACTTCCAGCTCATCCAGATCGAGAGCGCGGCGACCTCACCTAGGTTCACGCTCGGCGCGAACCGCGTGCCGCCCTTGGTCGGCCCCATCGTGAGGTGGTGCTGCACCCGGTAGCCGGTGAAAACGGTCGTCGAGCCGTCGTCGCGGTGGATGGGCAGCGCGACGGTCACCGCCCGCTTGGGGAACAGGAGGCGGTCACGGTCGTTGAGGTCAATGTTGAGGTAGTCGGCGATCAGGCGGAACTGCTCGACGGCCATTTCAAAGGCCGGGTCCGCGTAGATGGCGGGGGGAGTAGACATGGCGAAACCTACGCAAGGGGCTGACCCTCGGCAAGGTTTCCAAGGCAGAAGGCAGAAGAAGCGGAGGTGCGCGATGTCTCCTACGCAGTTCCCTCTCCTTCTACCTTCTACCTTCTACCTTCTACCTTCTGCCTTCTGCCTTCCTCCGCCGCGGCGCAGCTTGCGCGCGACGAGGCCGACGGCGTCCCGCATCTCCTCGAACCGCAGGAAATAACACGCCGCGAAGAAGACGCCGGACGCCACGAGGATCACCGTGAACAGCCCGAAAAGTTTCTCGAACAGCCGGAAATGGTCGAAGCCCCCGAGCAGCAGCCATTGACCGAACAGGCACGTTCCCGCGAGGAGGCCCCCGGCCACCGCCAGTTTGGCGAACATGACGAGGAGGTTCCGGCTTTCCAGGTCGCCCACGCGCCGACGCATCAGGTAGTAGAGAAAGGCAAAGTTCGCCACGGCGGTCAGGCTCGTGGACAGGGCAAGCCCCTGGTGCCCCCACCCGAGCTTGTAGGTGAAGATGCCGTTGAGCACGACGTTGATGCCGATGGCGATGAAGCTCACCGTCATGGGCGTCTTCCGGGCGTCCAGCGCGTAGAACGCCGGGGCGAGCACCTTGATCCCCGAATACGCCGCAAGCCCGATGGCGTAGAACTCCAACGCGTCGGCCGTCCGGTGGGCGTCGCGGACCGTGAACCGCCCGTGCTGGTAGAGTAGCGAGATGATCGGTTCACCCAGGCACATGAGGCCGATGGCGGACGGGATCGTCAGGAAAAAAGCGAGCCGCAACGCCTTCGCCAGGGTCGTGCGAAATTCGCCGGTGTTGCCCAGCGCGGCGCTCTTGCTGACGAGCGGGAGCGTGACGGTAGCGATGGCCACGCCGAACACGCCGAGCGGGAGCTGCATGAGGCGAAACGAGTTGTTCAGCCATGCCACCGCCCCGTTGCCCTGGTGGCTAGCGAAGGAAGCGTTGACCATCACGTTGACCTGCACCGCGCTCGCCGCGATGACAGCGGGACCCATGAGGCGCAAGATGTTGCGCACGCCCTCGTCGCGCCAGAGGAAGTCGGGCTGGAAGCGGTAGCCGGCTTTGCTTAGCGCCGGCAATTGCACGATGAATTGCAGGAAACCGCCCAGCAGCGTACCCAGCGCCATGCCGGCGAGGGCGCGGTCGATGTGCTCCGGCGCGAAGTGCGGGTCCAGCCACCACCCGAACGCCACCCCGCCGACGATGGAGCCGAGGTTGAAGAAACTCGATGCCATGGCCGGCGCGCCGAAGATGTGCTTGGCGTTGAGCATCCCCATCGCCAGCGCGGCCAGCGACACCATGAGGATGAACGGATACATGATCCGCGTGAGGTGCACGGTTAGCTCGAACTTGCCCGGCGTGGCGTGGAACCCACCGCCGAGCACCTCGATCAACGGCCCGGCCAACAGGATGCCCAGCAGAGTGACAGCACTCATGAACACGAGGGTCAGCGTGCCCATTTTGTTAGCCAGATGCCACGCGGAACGGTCGCCTTCCAACTGGATTTTCTTGGAGAAGGTAGTGACGAACGCCGTCGAGAGAGCGCCTTCCGCGAAAAGGTCACGCAACAGGTTCGGCGCGCGAAACGCCGTGATGAACGCGTCCGCTCCCGCGCCCGCGCCGAAGATGCCGGCGAAAATCTGGTCGCGCGCCAAGCCGAGCACACGGCTGCACATCACCGCCAGCCCGACGACGCCGGCCGCTCGCGTGCTGCCGCGCGTGGCTTCCTGGCCGGAGGTCGGCGGTGACAAGGGAGTAGACGGCGATACGACGGCACCTCGACTTGGCAGGACAGACACGCGGGGACAGTGTCAGAACTTCCCGCGATGCGCAATCCCCCCAGCCAGCCCACAAAATCCGGCGAATGGACCGGACCCCAGTCCGGTCAACTTCCCTTCTTCTTGCAGCTCCCCTTTGTTCCGGGCTTCTTGCCAGGGGTCGGCTCATAGCCGGACCAGCATTGGTTGCCGCTTTCTTTTTTGGAACTGGCCTTTTTCTTGGCGGGAGCTTTGGTGGGCATAATTACCATGATTTACGGAACCCACGGACTGCCCGGATGCCAGCGGATTCAGACCGTGCCCGAACCCGCCGCGGCCCGCCTTAGTCGTTCCATGATCGCGCGGCCAAGCCCTTCTTCGGGCACGGGTTCGGCCACGATCAGGTCCAGGCCGGCTTCGTCGAGCCGGCGCAAGGCGGCGAAGAGGCGCGCCGCCGCTTCGCGCATCGCGGCCAGCACCGGGCTGGCATCTTCGGCGA
>CAXTOX010000033.1:12063-31296 GCA_964245885.1 uncultured Chthoniobacterales bacterium
TCCGAGCCAGCCCACTCTCCGGTGCTGCTTTGGGTCGATGGCACCATGGCCGGGCGCGGGCAAGATCAACTGCGTTCGCGGCGCATAGTGACCGGCGGTTTGTCCGGGCGAGGCTTTTGTTGCCTGCTGATCCGAGCCTGCGACCGCCGCGAAGAGGGCAAGAGATTCCGCCGTGATCGGGCCGTGCCGCAAAACGTGGATGGCGTCGCCTCCGTCGGAAAGATGGACCACGGTGGATTCCAAGCCGTGCGGGGCCGGACCGGCTTCCAGAATCAGCGGAATGCGTCCGGCTAACTCGGCGAACGCATGTGCGCCGGTCGTGGGGCTGATGCGCCCGAAGCGGTTGGCGCTCGGCGCGGCGATGGGACGGCCGAACCGCTCGATCACCGCCCGGAAGACTGGGTGGGCGCTGATCCGTACGGCGACCAGTGCGCCGCCGGCGGTCACGAGATCAGGCACGGCCTCCACCCGCCGCGGCAGCACGACCGTCAACGGCCCCGGCCAGAAGGCGTTGGCGAGACGTTGCAACAACGCACGTTGTCCGTCCGTCGGCGTGGCGAGGCGTTCCAACCACTCACGCCCGGGTAAATGGACGATGAGCGGGTCAAACAGCGGCCGTTCCTTGGCCTGGAACACCGCCGCGAGCGCCTTCGGCCGCGCCGCGTCCGCCGCCAGGCCGTACACGGTCTCGGTTGGCAGCACCACCAATTCGCCGGCGGCGAGCAGTGCGGCGGCACGTTCGACTGCCCCGGGCGCCGCGGCATCGAGCAGTAGCGTTTCCATCGTCCCTCCCCGTTTCAAGCATCCGCCAGCGGCGGGCCGTTGAGCACGGCGTCGGTTTGACGCTGGCGGAAGGCAAGCCACTCGGCCCACAAGCGCGGGTCGGCCAGTCCGAGCATCGACACCACGAACAACGCGGCGTTCTTCGCCCCGGCCTCTCCGATGGCCACCGTGGCGAACGCCGCGCCTCCGCCCGGCAGGTTCGAGGTCGCCGGGTCGTGCAGGAGGCCGATGCCCTCGCGTCCTTCCGCCGGGACCGGCACCCGGACCACGGGTAAACGGCTCGCGGCCGCCAACGCCGCCGGCAGCGCCGCGTCCGGCGACGCCACGACGACCGCGCGCAACCCTGCCGCGTCGAACGTGCCGGCACTTGCCGCCGTCGCGAACCCTTCTTTCCATGTCACCGCGAACGCATCCAAGGTCTCGCGGGTTGCGCGCAGCACGGCGATCCCGGCCGCGTCTTGGGCCACGAGAGCCACGGATGGACCAGACGAAAAAGTCTCACTCATGAGCACGTCAAACTATTTTCAACCACGGGCCATAAATCCTGTTCTTCGAAAGCGCGCTGCGCATCTGCCGCGTCCGGGCCAACGTAATCAAGCCACTACCGAGAGCACATGCAAAACGACAATCTCACTATGGCCAAAGGCACCGTGAAGTGGTTCAATGAGAAAAAGGGGTTCGGTTTCATCGTGGACCCAGAAGTGGCCGGTGACATCTTCGTCCATTTTTCAGCAATCCAAACCGAAGGCTTTAAAACGTTGCAGGAGGGCGATCAAGTCGAATATGAACTCTACACCGACGAGAAAGGCTCCAAGGCGCGCAACGTCAGCCGCGTCGCCTCTTAATCCGCTGGCTGCGCCTGTGCCGTGAACGCGCCGGAACGCGCCTCCGGCGTGGAGGCACCCGACAACATTGTGCTGATCGGACCGATGGGCGTAGGGAAAAGCTCCATCGCTAGGGAATTATCCCGCTTGGGGCGGCGGCGCTGGGTCGACACGGACCGCCTGGTGGTCCAGGCCGCCGGCACGACGATCACCGAAATCTTCGCGGAGTGCGGCGAGGAAGGGTTTCGCGAGTTGGAAGCGGCGGCGTTGCGCTCTTTGAGCGGCAGCCGTCGATTGATCATCGCCACCGGCGGCGGCATCATCAATGCGCCGGAAAATCACCGCCTCCTGCAAGCCCTCGGCTGCGTCGTGTGGCTGACGGCAGATGAGGACGTGCTCTACGCACGGGTTTCGCGCAACGACCGGCGTCCCCTCCTCCAGACCTCCGACCCGCGCGCGACGCTGCACACCCTGTTGGAACACCGCCGGCCGCTCTACACGGCCTGCGCGCACGTGACCGTCGACACCTCCTCGCAGGACCACGCGCAGGTCGCCGAGGCAGTCTTCGCACAGGTACGCGCGTTCTTTGCCGCAGAGGAACCGGCGCGCACGTGACGGCCAATGCGATCATGGACACGAAATCGTTGCTCGTGGCTCGTGCGCGGGAACTGGGCTTTGCGCTCTGCCGCGTGGCGGGTTGCCGGACGCCGCCGCATGGCGACGCCTTCACGCGCTGGCTCGACGCCGGTATGGCGGGTGAGATGACGCCCTGGCTCGAACGCAGCAAAGGCAAGCGCACTGATCCCCAGGCGGTCCTGCCGGGAGCGCGGTCCGTGGTCGTGCTGGCGATGAACTACTGGCAGGGACCGCGCACTGCCGCGCAATCGCGCACCGATGTCGGACGCATCGCGCGCTACGCCTGGGGGGATGATTACCACGACATGATCGGAGACCGCTTGCAGGCGCTGGACCAGCTTCTTGAGGGTCACGGCGGCCGGCAGCGTTACTACGTGGACACCGGGCCGGTGCTCGAACGGGACTTCGCCGCCGAAGCGGGCGCGGGCTGGCAAGGCAAGAGCACGATGCTCCTCCATCCCGAGCTGGGGACGTGGTACTTCCTCGCGGAACTGCTCACCACCCTCACACTGGAGCCCGACGCGCCGGTGCGCCACCGTTGCGGCCGTTGCACCCGCTGTCTCGACGCGTGCCCCACCGGCGCGATCCGCCACGACCGACCGTATCAACTCGACGCTCGCTTGTGCATTTCCTACCTGACCATCGAGCACAAGGGCGAGATCCCTCTGGAGTTGCGCCCGAGCGTGGGCGACCGCATCTACGGCTGCGACGATTGCCTCGATGCATGCCCGTGGAACCGCTTCGCCCAGATCAGCCGCGAGGCGACGTTCCAGGCCCGGCCCGCCACGGCCGGGATGCCGCTGCGTGATTATCTGTCGATGAGCGACGAGGATTTTCGCGTGGCCTTCAAGGGTTCGCCGATCAAACGCACCAAGCGCCGGGGGTTGCTGCGCAACGTCTGCGTGGCCCTGGGAAACGTCGGCACCGCCGACGACCTGCCCGCGCTCGAACGCACCGCCGAGCACGAAGAGGAACTCGTCGCCGAGCACGCCCGCTGGGCCATCGCCCGCATCCACGAACGGGCGGCGGTTCCGGCACTCGCCACATGAAACAGCGCGTGGCGGTGATCGGTGCCGGCGTCGGCGGATTGACGTGCGCCGCGTTGCTGGCCAAAGCCGGCCTCGCGGTGACCGTGTTCGAGAAAAACGAACGCGTCGGCGGCAAACTCAACTGGTTCGAAGAAGGTGGTTATTCGTGGGACACCGGCCCGAGCCTCCTCACGATGCCCTACGTGTTCGAGCGGTTGTGGGAGAAACTAGGTCGCCGGCTAGAGGATGACCTGGAACTGGTTCCTCTTCCTGTCACCTGCCGCTACCGCTGGACGGACGGCACGCTCATCGACGAGGACGCGGCATTCTGGCAGCGGCCCAACGTGGCGCGGTTCCTCCGCTACGCGCGCGGGTTGTACGATCTCAGCGCGGACGCCTTTCTCCACCATCCGCTCGGCGAATGGTGGCGGCAGTTGCGTTGGCGCAACGTGGCCAACCTGCGGCACCTGCCGAAGATCGCGTCCTTCCGCAGCATGGACTCGGTCGTGCGCCGGTTCTTCGCGCACGACCCGCACCTCGTTCAGCTCTTCAACCGCTTCGCCACCTACAACGGCTCCTCGCCGTACGCGACCCCGGCGGCGTTCAACATCATCCCGTACGTCGAGGCGAAGTTCGGCGGCTGGTACGTCAGGGGCGGCCTGTACGAAATCGCCCGCGCGCTGGAGCGCATCTGCCTGGATCTCGGCGTGCGGATCCTGACCGGCTGCGAGGTGCAGGCACTGGGCGGGATCGACGGCTTCCACCTGCAAACGGTCGCGGAACGCACCGGGCCGTTCGACCAGATCGTTTGCAACCAAGACGTGCTGACCGCCTACCCGCGTCTGCTCCCCGGATACCCACAAACCGACCAATTTCGCCAGACGCACCTGGACCGGCTCACACCGTCGATCTCGGCGTTCGTGATGTACCTGGGAGTGGCGAAGACCTACCCGGAGCTTTCCCACCACAACATCTTTTTCTCGGACGATTACCCGCGCGAGTTCCGGCAGCTTTTCACCGACCGCCAAGTGATCGACGAGCCGACGATCTACGTCGCGGTCCATTCCAAGCATGATCCCACCCGTGCGCCGGCCGGCGGTGAGAACTGGTTCGTGCTCGTCAATGCCCCCGCCCTCGCGGAGAGCCGGGGCGTCGAATGGTCCACGGTGGCACAAGAGTACGGCGACCGGATCATCGCACGGCTCGAAACGCGTTTCGGGTGCACCGGCCTGCGGGAGGCCATCCGGGTGCGGCGGCACTTCACCCCGGCGGATTTCGAGACCCGGTATCTGGCGAACGCCGGCAGCCTCTACGGGTTCGCCAGCCACGGGGTGCGTGCGGCGTTCCAGCGTCCGAAGCTGCAACCGGCTGGACTGAAGAATTTTTATTTCGTGGGCGGTTCCACCCATCCCGGGGGAGGCTTGCCGCTGGTTTGCCTGAGTGGGCAGATGGTCGCGGACAAGATCCTGCGACGAGGAAAGACGGGGCCAAAAAGCCGGCCGATTGCGAAGCCGCGCTGAGGTCGTCCGCTTTCTCTCTAGTGTGGTGAGCGATTAGTTCATTCGATCAACCCTTGCCCTGGCTGCTCTTGGCAAGTAGCCCGGTGCTTCAGCACTGGGACCGGGTTCTGCGAGCCGCAGAATCTTGTCCAGGGACGACAAGAGGGCGTGCAGCCCCTTTCCCGTGGCCGTGGTCCGATCGTCCCCGGGGGACTTGGCCGTTGGAAACTTCCCACCCAGCGCTAAAGCGCTGGGCTATGATCAGCAGAAGGATGCCGCGAACCGATCGTTCACCACACTAGAGAATACGTGAGAAAAAATAGATCGTTGTCAGCACACCGGTGACGATCACGAACCCGCGCACGAACCTCGCCGGCAGCCGCCGCGCCAGCCACGCCCCGCCGTAGCCGCCGACAACCGCGCCGGCCATCATCGTCAGCGCCTCCGGCCACAGGACGAAGCCGCGCACGATGAAGAGCACCACCGCCGCCCCGTTGAACGACGCGCTCAACAGCGTCTTGAAGGCATTCATCGCATGGATGTTGGTCATGCCCAGCAGCGACAGCACCGCCAGCATCATGATCCCCGCTCCCGCCCCGTAGTATCCGCCGTAGACCGCAATGACGAACTGGAGCAGGGACGTTTTCACGAGCGAGCGCACGTCGTCCTGCTCTCCGAGAGAGAGCTTGAAATGGGCGGCCACCTGCCGCCCGTAGGCGAACAGCACCGTCGCAAACAACGTCAGCCACGGCAGCAGTTGGTCGAACGTCGCCGCCGGCGTGTGCAGAAGGATCCACGCGCCGACGATCCCGCCGCAAACGCTGACGACGGCCAGGGTCACGGCCATCCGGCGGCGCGTGGCCAGTTCCCGCCGGTACGCCCCGAAGCTGGCCAGCGCGCCCGGCCACAGAGCGACCGTGCTGGTGGAGTTGGCGAGCACCGTCGGCACGCCGCAGCGCACGAGGGCCGGCAGCGTGAAAAAACTGCCGCCGCCCGCGACGGAGTTGATCACCCCCGCCAGCATCCCCGCGCCCGCGATGAACGCCGCCTGGCCGGCGTTCATGGCTGCGCGGCGCGTCCTCCCGGCCGACCATGAAACGAGCGAAGACGATGCACGGAGAGCAAACGCACCCGCTCCCTTTACCCGAAGATGCCCGTCGTCTCAACCCCTGTGACCCGATGGTGGGGCCAAGGAACCACCATTCAGCCAGGGGGCGGGGTCGGCAATCACCCGCGTACTTGTCGGCGGCCAGGGAGCTTGCTAGAGTGCCGACCCGCCGCCGTTGCTTTGCCGATCCATGCCCACGCGATACCAAGGTTGTCCGTTTGATACCCGCGCGCTTGATGCCTTCATCAAGCTGATGCGGGCCGCCGGTTCCGTCGAGGCGCGCACCAGCCGGCACCTCGCCGCCGTGGGGCTGACCGTGGGGCAGTTCGGCATCCTCGAATCGCTCTGGCATCTCGGGCCGCTGCATCAATGCGACCTGGCGAAAAAACACCTCCAGAGCGGCGGCAACGTCACGATGATCGTCGACAACCTGGAAAAAGCCGGCCTCGTGCGCCGCGAACGCCACGTCGCCGACCGCCGCTACGTACGCGTGAACCTCACGCCGGCCGGCCACGAACGTATCGCCGCCGTGTTCCCGGCGCACGTCCGCCAGATCCGCGAACAGATGGACGTGCTGACTCCGGCCGAACTGGAACAACTCAGCCGGTTGTGCCGCAAACTCGGTTTGCACGCCGCCGAAGGCGAACCCTTGGCGAGCCTCGCCGCAGAACGTTCCGACCCGTCAGAGCAAAGCGCCACGATCCATCCATGACGGGCGGGGTGCGTTCGTTCTTCCCATGAACAAGATTTTCGGCTTCCTGGCGCCCCTTGCCATGTTCGGCTTGGCCCTGACGATGACGGTTGCCCTCCTCGTCGCGCACAAAGGGGAGTCGTACGTCACCTTGGCGCGTCCGTTCGAGCAGACCTATGAAGCGGTGGCGCACTACGGGATCGTCGCCGTCGGCCTGCTCTTCAGCGGACCGGGCACGTTGTCGTTGGATCACCTGCTGTTCGGGAGAAAACCCCCGCTCGCAGCCGTCCTTGCGCCCTGAGCGACGCCGCGTTTTCCCATGTCTACCGGTACGATGTTCGCGGGGGTGCTTTTCGGCGCGGTCGGGATGGGCATCTTCGCCTACGGGCGCAAACAGCGGCAGGTGCTGCCTTTTTTGATCGGGGTCGCGTTGATGGTCTACCCCTACTTTTTCAGTGATCCCTGGCTGCTTTACGGCATCGGAATCGTGCTGATCGCAGCGTTGTCCGTCTTTCGCGATTGATCCGCGCCGTGACCGACGCCATCCCGCGTAATCCCCTGCCTCGCTGGCGCGGCTTCAACCTGCTCGGACTCTACGGCGCGGGCAGCTTCGCGCCTTACGTCGAGGATGACTTCCGCTGGATCGCCGGGTGGGGCTTCGACTTCGTGCGCTTGCCGCTCTCCTACACGCTCTGGACCCTGGACGGCGACCCGGCCCGGGTCGACGAAAACGGCCCGGCGATGGCGGAACTCGACCGCGCCGTCGCGCTCGCCGAACGTCACGGCCTGCACCTGTGCCTGAACCTGCACCGCGCGCCCGGCTACAGCGTCAGCCCCGAACGCCGGGAGCCGTTCGACCTGTGGCGCGACGCCGCCGCGCTCGACGCCTTTTGCCTGCACTGGCAAACCCTCGCCCGGCGCTACGCCGGCGTTCCCTCGCAACGTCTGAGTTTCGATCTGTTGAACGAACCGCCGCCTCCCCGCCCCGCCGCGTTGACCCGCTGGCTGGGTGGGACCACCCGCGCACGCCACGAGACCGTCATGCGCGCCGCCGTCGTCGCCGTCCGGGGGGCGGACCCTGCACGACTGGTCATCATCGACGGACTCGACTACGGCCGCCGCCCCTGCCCGGAGTTGTTCGACTTGCCCAACGTCGCGCAAAGCTGCCGCGCCTACGAGCCTTTCGAGTTGAGCCACTACCGCGCGCCGTGGATGCCGTTGGGCGGACGCTGGCACCGGCCGGGCTGGCCGTTGCGCTTCGATGCCCGGGGGCGGCGTTGGAACCGCGCGCGGCTGGAGGCGGTGTACGCGCCGTGGGCGGCCCTGGTGGCGCGCGGTGTCGGGGTGCATTGCGGCGAGGCCGGCTGCTACCACCACACGCCGCACGCGGTGTTCATGGGATGGTTCCGCGAGGTGCTGGCGGTTCTCAAGAGCCACGGGATCGGCTGGGCGCTTTGGAATTTTCGCGGGTCGTTTGGCGTGCTGGACTCGGGCCGCGCGGACGTGCAATACGCCGACTGGCACGGCCGCCGGCTCGACGCGGCGCTCCTGGCGCTTTTGCAGGCTTCTTAATTAGATGACGCGGTCAAAAAGCGGTTGGCCCGACTCGAAACGCTCCAGGTTGCCGAGGAAGTGCCGCACCAGCCGTTCGTCCTCGTCGGCGTGCGAACCCGCGACGTGCGGGGTGATGAAGCAGTTCGGCAGATTCCAAAGTTCGTGCCCGGACGGCAGCGGCTCGGGATCGGTCACGTCCAGGTAGGCGGCTTTGATTGGACCATCGCGCAGGGCGGCGGCGAGCGCCCCCTGATCGACCGTCGCCCCGCGGCCGACGTTGTAGAAACGCGCGCCGGGCCGGCACCGCGCGAACCGGGCGGCGTTGAAGAAATGCTGGGTCGAGTCGTTATGCGGCAGGATGTTGACGACGTGATCCGCCTCGCCGAGCCGGGCATCGGCCTCCGCTTCAGTCAGCATCGGAATACCCTCGTCGCCACGCGCCGCACGCCGCACTCCGAACAGCCGCATCCGTAATGGCGCGAGGATTTCCACCAGTCGCCGGGCAATCGCGCCAAACCCGTAGATGAACACCGTCTGGCCGGTGAGAAGCTGGCTCTGCCGGTCTCCCGCCTGCCCCTGGAGCCACCGCCGCGCACCGCGCTGGTTATCGAGGCATTGCGGCAGCCGCCGGGCGAGCGTGAGCATCATGGCGGCGAGGTGTTGCGCACAGGGTTCGTCGAAGACGTGTGAACTGTTGGTCATCACCGCCCCCCGTGCCCGGAACGCAGCGCGCAGATCGTCGCGATCATAACGCGTGTAACCGGCGCTGGAAAGCTGCACCCAGCGCACGTTTGCGTTGGCGAGCAGGCCTTCAGGGTCCGGCTGGCCGAAGAGGACTTCTGCATCCTCCGGGGCGGCGTCCGGGGTATCGCGCACGACATCCGTCTGCTCCGTCTGCTCGTGCAGGGCGAGATCGTGTCCCCGCGTGCCCTCGCGCAGGAGGCGCGCGGCAGGTTCGTTCAGGGGGTAGTTGCACCAGATTCGCAAGCCAGAGTTTGTGGGCATGGTGATTTTCGAGGAACAGCCCCGGGAGACCGGGACAAATCGCATTCGTCGTTGGAGCGATCTAGCAGTAGCGGACCCGAACCTTTATCTGCTATCAACGAAGCCGGTTGATCCCATCCGCAAGAAAAATATGAGTAATCTTTCGTCTCCGCTGCCTTCTGCTGCCTCCGATATCGGTACGAACGGCTTCCGCACTGCGCCGTCGCAAACGGAAACGAACATGCCATCCGGTGTGCCGTACATCATCGGCAACGAGGCCGCGGAGCGATTCTCGTACTACGGGATGAAATCCATCCTGGCGTTGTTCATGGTGAAATATCTCATGACGCACGCCGGGGTCGCCGACCACATGAGCGAGAACGACGCGTCGAAATGGACTCACTATTTCGGCACTGGAGTTTACTACCTGCCGATTGCCGGGGCGCTGCTTTCCGACGGGGTGCTGGGCAAGTACCGCACGATCCTCTGGCTCTCCGTCGTCTACTGCTTCGGCCATTTCACCCTCGCGCTCGACGATACCCGATTCGGGTTGATGGTTGGCTTGTCGTTGATTTGCATCGGTGCGGGCGGCATCAAACCCTGTGTGTCCGCCAACGTCGGCGACCAGTTCGGTGCGGGGAACAAGCACTTGCTCTCGAAGATATTTGGCTGGTTTTACTTCTCCATCAACGCGGGCAGCTTCATCTCGACGATCCTTTGTCCCTTCCTGCTGGAGGACCCGCGTTTCGGGCCGCGTTGGGCGTTTGGCATTCCGGGAGTGGCGATGACAGTCGCCACGGTTTGTTTCTGGCTGGGCCGGCGCAAGTTCGTGCATGTTCCGGCCACCGGGCTGGGCTTCGTGCGCACGGCGGCAGGTCCGGAAGGCCGCGGGGTACTACTGCGGCTGGTTTCAATCTACGTGTTCATCATCTTCTTCTGGGCGCTGTGGAACCAGAGCAGCGGGGTAGAATGGACGCTCCAAGCCGCGAAGATGGACCTGCATCTGCTCGGGATGACGTTGTCGGCTGGGCAGGTGCAAACCGTCAATGCCATTCTGATCTTGGTCTACATTCCGTTGGTCAATTACGTGCTCTATCCGGCGATCAACCGGTTCTTCCCCCTGACGCCTCTACGCAAAATCGGGATCGGCCTGTTTCTGACCGCGCTTTCCTTCCTGCCCATTGCCCACGCTCAACAACTCATCGACCAGGGATTGCAACCGACGGTCTGGTGGCAGGTTCTCGCTTACGCAATCCTCACGCTGGCCGAGGCGATGGTTTCCATCACCGGGCTGGAGTTCTCCTACACCCAGTCCCCCACCAGCATGAAGAGTGCGGTGATGGCGCTGTGGTTGTTCGCGGTCGGCTCCGGCGAGTTGTTGATCGGCTGGTTCCACAAGTGGAACTCGCTGCCGGGTGACAAAACGAAGGTCACCGACTACCAATTTTACAACGGATGCATCTGGGTGATGCTCGCGGTGTCCTGCCTCTTCATCGTGGTGGCAAGCTTTTACCGGGGTCGAACCTATCTGCAAGGTGCCGAGGTGAAGGCCGAAGCTGATATCGGCGTAGCGACGGCGGATATGCCTGCATGACCGTCGAAGGCACCGCGGGGTCGCAAATTGTCTACTAAACCTGTAGACAATTCGTTGTTCCTTTACTATCGCGGGCAACCGGTAGATAATAGAAATCTGTCCGCCGTCATGAATTCAGATTCCCGCGCCAAGCCGTTCGCAGCCAACGAAACCATCAAGGCCGTGTCGCACCACCTGCGCGGCCACATCGCCACCGAATTGGCCGACGCCTCGACCGGCGCGATCTCCGAGGACAGCAACCAGCTCGGGAAGTTCCACGGTCTCTACCTCCAAGACGACCGCGACCTGCGCAACGCGCTCAAGAAGGCGGGCAAGGAGAAGGCGTTTGCGTTCATGCTGCGTGTCCGGCTGCCGGGTGGACGCGCCACACCGGAGCAGTGGCTCGTCCTCGACCGGCTCGCCGACGACATGGCTTCGCCGTCGTTGAAGATCACGACGCGGCAGACCTTCCAGTTTCATGGGATCATCAAGGGCAACGTCAAGCCCGTCATCCAAGGCATGCACCAGGTGTTGCTCGATTCCATCGCCGCCTGCGGCGACGTGAACCGCAACGTCCAGGCTCCACCCAACCCCGAGCGTTCCCCGGTGCTGCAAGAGGTCTACGCACACGCGCGTGCCTGGAGCGAGTACGCGTTGCCGAAGTCCCGCGCCTACCATGAAATCTACCTTGACGAGGAGATGGTGGCCGGCGGTGAGGAAACCGAGCCGATGTACGGCGACACCTACCTGCCGCGCAAGTTCAAGGTCGCCTTTGCGCTGCCGCCGTCGAACGACGTGGACATCTTCGCGCAGGACCTTGGCTTCATCGCCATTGAGCAAGACGGCCGGTTGGCCGGCTACAACGTCACCGTGGGTGGCGGTCAGGGCATGAGCCACGGCAACGAGGAAACCTTCGCGCGTCTGGCGGACGTACTCGGGTTCATCCCGCCCGACAAAGTGAACGCGGTCGCTGAGGCTGTGCTGACGACGCAACGCGACTTTGGTGACCGCACCAACCGCCGCCATGCACGGTTGAAGTACACCATCGATGACCGCGGGTTGGAGTGGTTTCGCGGCGAGGTGGAGCGGCGCAGCGGCGTCCCCCTGGCTCCGGCGCGGCCTTTCGAGTTCACGACTATCGCCGACCCGCTCGGCTGGCACGAGTGCGCGGATGGCACGTGGTTCTACGGCTTGCACATCCTCAGCGGCAGGATCAAGGATGTCCCTGGACGCCCGTTGAAGACGGCGATGCGCGAGATCGCGCAACTGCACACCGGAGACTTTCGTCTGACCCCGTCGCAGAACCTCACGATCTCCGGCGTCACCCCTGAACAAAAACCGGTCGTTGACGGCATCCTTGTTAAACACGGCCTGCACAGCGGGCACGGCCGCTCCGGCCTGCGGCTCAACGCGCTTTCCTGCGTGGCGCTGCCCACTTGCGGGTTGGCCTTGGCCGAAAGCGAACGCGTACTGCCCGACATCGTGGACAAGTTCGAGACCGTGCTGGATGAGGCTGGCTTGCACGACGACGCGATCAGCCTGCGCGTCACGGGATGCCCGAACGGTTGCGCCCGTCCGTACCTGGCCGAGATCGGGTTGGTTGGCCGCGCGCCGAACAAATACGCCCTCTTCCTTGGCGCGAAGTACAACGGCACTCGCCTGAACCGCCTGATGGCTCCGAGCGTCACGGTAGACGACGCGCTCGGTCTCCTCACGCCGATCATCCGCCGCTACGCCGTGGAACGCGGGGAAGGCGAGGGTTTCGGCGACTTCTGCGACCGCGAGATTCTCCCCGCCGACGCCACCTTGCACAGCATCGGCACCCTGCCTGGGGCATCGGTGCCGGCTCCGGATGTTCCCACCGTACAAACGGCCACCTCCGCCTGAAGAAAATGCAGAAGTCAGAATGCAGAATGCAGAAGTACCAAACAAACAAAGGTCTTCTACCTCACTCCTTGCGCTGCATTCTCCATCCGCCTTCTGAACTTCTGCATTCTGACTTCTGCATTCCCATGACTCCCGATCAAATCTCCCGCTGGAACCGTGAACTCCGGGACCTTTCACCCGAGGAAATCACCCGCTGGGCCGTCGCCCATGCGCCGGGCCGCGCCGTGGTTTCCACGAACTTCCGCCCGTACGAGGCCGTGATCCTGCACTTGGCGACCCGGGCGCATCCGCGCCTTCCGGTGCTCTGGGTCGATCACGGCTACAACCGCCCGGCGACTTATCTCCACGCCGAGAAACTCCGCCGCGCACTCGACCTGGACCTGCGCGCCTACCTGCCCCGGATCACCGTCGCCCACCGGGATGCCGTGTACGGTCCCGTCCCGGACACCGAAAATGAGGCGGCGCTCAAGCAGTTCAGCGCGCAGATGAAGCTGGAGCCGTTCCAACGCGGCATGAGGGAACTCGCCCCGCTGGTCTGGTTGACTGCTTTGCGGCAGTCGCAAAACCCGAACCGCGCGGGACTCGACATCGTTTCGCTGGACGAGAACTTCGGCACGCTCAAGGTCAGTCCGCTTTTTTACGCCTCCGACGCCGATCTCGAAGCCTACCTGGAGGAGCATCGCCTTCCCAACGAGTGGGATTACTTCGATCCCGCCAAGGCGGACGAGAAGCGCGAGTGCGGGTTGCACGCCGCCTGGGGCGGTCAGGCGGTACGAAGTTAAAGAATTTGTACGTGAGCGGCTACCATCTCGACCACCTCCAATACCTCGAAACGGAGGCCATCCACATCATGCGCGAGGTGGCCGCCGAGTTCGAGCGGCCGGCTTTGTTGTTCTCGGGCGGGAAAGATTCGATTTGCCTGCTGCGACTGGCGGAGAAAGCATTCCGGCCATCGGAGTTCCCGATGCCGCTGCTTAACGTCGACACCGGCCACCACTTCCCGGAACTCAACGAGTTCCGCGACCGCCGGGCCGCGGAACTGCGCGCGAAATTGATCGTCCGCACCGTCGATGACGCCGTCGCCAAGGGCGTCGCCTTCCCCGTGCCGGGTCAGGTCAGCCGCAACGGCTTGCAAATCCCCACGTTGCTGGCAGCCATCGAGGAGTTCCGCTTTGATTGCTGCATCGGCGGTGCGCGGCGTGACGAGGAAAAGGCACGGTCGAAAGAACGTTTCTTTTCGTTCCGGGACAGCTTCGGGCAATGGGACCCGAAGAACCAGCGCCCCGAAATCTGGAATCTCTACAACGCGCGGCTAAACCCCGGAGAGAACATGCGCGTGTTCCCGTTAAGTAACTGGACGGAGATGGACGTATGGGAGTACATCCGCCAGGAGCGGCTGGAGGTCCCGAGCATCTACTTCAGCCACTTGCGCCGCGTCGTGCGGCGCGGCGGCCAGTGGGTGCCGGACACGGAGCTGGTTCCCGCCAAGCCGGGCGAAACCGCGCGGACCATGTTCGTGCGCGTGCGGACTATCGGCGACATCATCAGCACGGGCTGCATGGACTCCCCGGCTGAGAGTGTGGACGACATCATCGCCGAGATCGCCGGCGCGCGAGTGACCGAACGCGGCTCCCGCGCTGACGACAAGCTGTCGGACGCCGCGATGGAGGACCGCAAGAAGGCGGGATATTTTTGAGTTGCTCGCGCCCGACGTGAAAACTCTTGCCCCGTTGTTAATGTCGGCGGTCGTGCTGTTGCTCACCCCATGCGCTGGCGTCTCGCAGACAGTTCGTTTTGACAACTTTGCGTTGATCATCAAAGATGGTCGGAGGCGAATCCGCCTCGAAAACGCGCTGGAAGAGCTCCCGGAAAAGAGCATCGTTCACGCGGCGATCAAACGCGGCCGCGACTTTTATCTGGTGCTCGGGTTGAGCCACTGGAGCCGCGGTGGCCCGCATCCACGAGGACTCTGCGGCGGTGGTCTGGAGGTGTCCATTGACTGGTTACACGTCCGTGACGGCAAGATTGTTGAACGCCAGACCGCACTTTACGGCTCCTGCTTCAAGAATCGGGAGGGCGAGATTGTCGGATGGAAAGAAGGTGTGCTGCTCTGGCAAGGCTGGGGCGAGCGCCCAGACCCACCAGACTCCAGCGCAAGTTTCATCACAACGGACTATGCTTGGACGTTTGATTCCACTCAACCCGAAGCGGGTATCTCCGAACACGCGACCGACTACCCCGTCTCGCCGCCTACGCCGATGAACCATCCGCCTTCCCAGCCGTGACCACCACCCACCCCACCCCCGTCGATCTCCTGCGCTTCAACACGAGCGGCAGCGTGGACGACGGCAAATCCACGCTCATCGGCCGGCTCCTCTACGACTCCAAGTCGTTGATGGAAGACCAGCTCGAGGCGCTTCAGCGCAGCGCCGATATCACCGGCAACGGCCAGATCAACCTCGCCAACCTCACCGACGGGCTACGCGCCGAGCGCGAACAAGGCATCACCATCGACGTGGCCTACCGGTATTTCGCCACGCCCCGGCGGAAGTTCATCATCGCCGACACGCCCGGCCACATCCAATACACGCGCAACATGGTCACCGGCGCCTCTTCGGCGAACCTGTCCATCGTGTTGGTGGACGCGCGTCAGGGCATCGTCGAGCAGAGTCGCCGCCACACTTGCATCGCCTCGCTCCTGCGCATCCCCCACCTCGTCTTGGCGATCAACAAAATGGACCTCGTGGACTGGAGCGAGGTGCGCTTCAACGAGATTCGCGCGGAGTTCGAGAAGTTCCTGCCCCGGCTGGATATGAAGGACGTGAAGTTCATCCCCGTCAGCGCGTTGAACGGGGACAACGTCGTCGATCCCTCGCCGCACACCCCGTGGTATCCCGGCCCGACGCTGCTCGGCCATCTGGAAACCGTCCACATCGGCAGCGACTGGAACCTGACCGATTTCCGGCTGCCCGTGCAATGGGTCAACCGTCCGAACAATCCTACTGACCCGGCGTTGCACGATTTCCGCGGCCTGAGCGGCCAGATCGCCGGCGGCATCGTGCGCGAGGGCCAGCTCGTCATGGCGCTGCCCAGCGGCTATACCACCAAGGTAAAGACGATCTGGACGCTCGGCGGTCCCATCAAGGAAGCGTTCAGCCCGCAGTCGGTCACGCTGGTGCTGGAGGATGATCTCGACGTGAGCCGCGGAGACGTTCTCGTGGACCCCGTCAACCTGCCCGGCACCGGGACGGATCTTCACGCTAGAATCTGCTGGCTGCACCCGCGTCCGTTGACGCAGGGCAAGAAATACCTGCTCAAGCACCTGACGCAGAGCGTGCCGGCGTCCATCTCGTCGATCGACTACCGGATCGACATATCGACGTTCGACCAACAGTTCGGTGTCGACACACTGGCGATGAACGATGTGGGAGCCATCCGCCTGCGCACCGCCCGACCCCTGCTCTACGATGGATTCGCGACCAACCGGCAAATGGGATCATTCATCCTCATCGAGCAAGGCAGCAACGCGACGGTAGGTGCCGGCATGCTCCTCGCGCCGATCCAACTGGCGAAGCCGGAATACACGGGTTTCTCGATCTGACCCTGAACGCTTTCCTCTATCGCGGCGGCGAACTCGTGGGAGCGGCTGGTGTGGGGGCTGGTCCCGGCGAGTAGCGGGCGGCGAAAGTATACGTCGCCCAGAAACTTTCCCAGGCTGCGTCCGCCTTCGGCCCCGCGCCCGTTGCGCGCATGGTGACGGTTCGCACCAGCCACAATCCCGGCTGGTCGAGCTTGAACTTCGCCAGCCCTTTCGCGGAGGTGGTCGCCGTCAAGACGTGCGGCGGTTGATCGTCCGCCGCGCGACGGCATGCGGAGACTTTCGCCCCGGCGAGCGGGTTTCCTTCGAAGAGCACTTTCACCGTCAACTCACCGCTGCTGGCGTTGAGCTGGCTGGGGTCGTTTTCCAGCAGGATTTCCAGTTTTTGCCCGATCCGCCGTTTGTACAAGGTGTTGGCGGTTGCCGTCGTCGGGTTCCCCTCCTGCACGAGGGTTTTGAGGAACCGCGTGTAGCTCTCCCGGCCCGGGGTGTCCGTCTGCCCGAGACGGCTCCGTTGTGCGATAACCGCGTCCAGCCCTTCGTCTGCGAGGTATTGATTGAACTTCTCAGGTTCTATCGTGATCGGACGCGGTTTGCGGTCCATTACAACCAGCGCGCAGTCCCCGTCGCCACGAATCCTTGCCGCTGGCACCTGATTTTCTTGCCCGGCAGCCAGCAGGTCGCTTCGCGCCGTGTGGTCGCCGTACAGGTCAAAGCGTATAACGCGGTCCTTTTGCAATGGTCGTTCCTCCTCTGTCTTCGAGCAGTTGCCCATCTCCAGGTGGAGCAGCAGTTCCTCGCTTTTGGCTGACGAAGGCCGAGATGACTCCAGCCAATAATCATGGGCGGCAGCGCCGCACGCCATCCACTGTATGGCCAAACCGGCGGACAAAGCTGCCGCCTTCCGCGCAGCACATGAACCTTTCATTGTCTGCGGAACGAACATCACAGGCGCTGCAAAAACTTCTGGATCGATTTTTCGTAGTCCTGGAATGGGTCACCCATCGCAAAGTGGCTCTGATTTTCGCAGGAAATTGAATCCCAATTGATGACGTACGACTGGTTTGACTTCTGAAAGTGAGCCACGGCTGCCGAACGCCCTCGCGCCCTCGTGTTCGCCGGCGGGTTGCGCAGAGCGTGTTCGCAACGCACGCTGTCGTTGAACTCGCCGATGGCTTTCGCCGGGGTCAGGGCGAAGAACAAGCCCTTCGCCGGATTGATGTTGTGATATTCGAGGTCGAGGCTTTGCAGCCAGGGATCGTGCCATTCGAGATTCTCCTCGGCTCGGAACGCATCCAGCAGGTACTTCTTGGAAATCCAGTCCACGCCGCCGATCAATGACTCGGGCTTGCTGCGGATGGCATCAAGCGTGAAACCCCAGCGTTCGATCAGCCAGTCAGTTTCCTCGTCGCCGCCAGCGAGGTGTTTCTGCGCGAGTTTGAGGAAGGTGTACTGCACGTCGAGCGCATCGCAGGTTTCGCCGTTTTCCAAGCGAACGATCCAGCGTTGCGACTGGTCGCGGGAAATGTCGCGGGTGCTCTGCACGGCATCGCGCAGGGTGACGTCGTAGGGCATCAAGCCTTCCTCCAAGAGCGTCAATACACACGCCGTCGTCCCGACCTTCAGCGCCGTGGCGAACGGGCTCATGTTGGAATCGCCGATGAGCAAGTGCAACCGGCGGTAGCGGCGGTAGTCGGCGAGAGGTTCGTCGCGCGCGTTGATGATGGCACGGTTGAATTGCACCCACTGATAGATGTCGTTGACGATGTGGTCCGCGCGCTGGCTGAGCTGGTAATCGACCGGCGTCTCCGAACGCGGCAGTTCAAAGTCGAAGGCGAGCGGGTTCGCTTGGCCGACGCGTCCCGCGCCGGTGAAAACCTGCCGGGTCGCCAGGAAGGATAACAGCGAACCGAGGCTCTGCGGGGTGAACTGCGCCTCACGCTTCATGAGGTAATTCTCGTGACACCCGAAGGTCGCGCCGGTGTAGTGGTCGATGTTGTTTTTGAGGAACGACACCTGGTCGGCCACGCCGAGCGCGTCGAGGCCGGATTGCAGCAGCGCGTCGCCCGCCAGGTCGAACGAAACCATGTCGCGCAGGTCGAGACACTCGGGGGAGGAATATTCGAGGTGCCCCATGTCGAGATACAACCGGCCACCGTTGAGCAGGAAGCCGCCGTTGCCAGGGGGTTCCTCGTAGTCGCGGTAATGCAGGTCGATGCTCCCGACATTGGCCTTCTTGAACAGGTGGTTCTTGATGCGCGTCGGCCACGCGTCCGACCCGCCGTGAGCCTTGTCGTCCGAGACGAGGCAGCCATATTCAGTTTCAATCCCGACGATGCGGTTCATAGGCAGATTGACCCTCCGCCAAGAGACGGAGTGGCACAAGCGGGAAGCTACCGGATTTGCGCGAGGGGATCGTCCACTCGCTGAGAAGGGCGAATAAGCTCCGACTCCTCCTGAAGTCTGTTTAAAGGACTCGGTATAGAATGCGACCACAGTTGGGACATTGCGTCGTGACATGTTGCGCGCGGACTTGAGAGGAAATCTGCACCGGCACCTTCATGTGGCAGCCGCCGCAGATGTCATGATCCAAGGGCACCACTGCCGCGTCACCTTTCTTCACGAACAACCGCCGGTACAGATCGAGCGTTTCTTCGGGTACGCCGGCTGCGAGTCTGGCGTGATCGGCTTCCAACTCGGTCAGCCGGCCGCCGGCCGCATTCGCACCGGCCTCCAATTTGGCTATTTGCTCCTGGATGCTGGCTTGTGCTTTCGCGAAATCTTTCTCGGCTGACGCCGCGATTCGCTGGAGTTCTTCGGATTGTTCCATCAACTCCAACTCACGATCTTCCAAGGATTGGATATCCGCCTCAAAGTGGCTGATCTCCTTCGACAGCGCCGTGTACTCCTCGTTCTTGCGCGTCGCCTGCTGCTGGGTCTTGAACCGGCCGATGGACGTTCGCTTGCCTTCGACTTCCAACTGGAGCTTGCGACGATCCACCTCGTTTTCTTTTCCACGCTGTTTGGCGTGTTCGAGAAGCTGAAGCGCGGACGCCAGTTTTGCCTCC
>CAXTOX010000033.1:31306-32132 GCA_964245885.1 uncultured Chthoniobacterales bacterium
CCGTCGGCAGCGACTTTTGCTGGTGGCGCAACGCCTTGATCTTCTGATCACGATCCTGAAGGATGAGCAAGGTTTCGAGTTCGGGCTGCATGACAATTGGGTTTACCGGGCGACTGGAAGTCCGTCAAACGAATCTACAGCCTGGAAAGCAAGGAACCCCGGTCACCTTTCGGCGACCGGGGTTCATATTTCTGGCAACTTCCTACTCTCGCACAACCTAGAGAAGCACTACCATCGGGGCTGCGACGTTTCACTTCCGTGTTCGGAATGGGTACGGGTGGGGCCATCGCGCTAATGCCACCAGAAGTGAAATCTTGCCAGGATTTTCGCCCTGGCCAGTCCTCACTTCTGAGGGCGGCTGCCGTTTGAAACCGGCAACCGATTCTCTGATATCTACATACAGGTTTTCGGACAACTGTCTGGCTGAGTTTTAAATGTGCTTATTGAATTTAGTTTCCGGTAGGCTGGAGGTGCTTATCCTTCCAGCCTACGCGGAACCAAAAAGTCAATGACCAAGCCGAACGATTATTAGTACCATTGAGCTGAACACATTACTGTGCTTACACCCTTGGCCTATCAACGTGGTGGTCTACCACGAATCTTCAGGGAGATCTCATCTTGGGATAGGCTTGGCGCTTAGATGCTTTCAGCGCTTATCCTTTCCGAACATAGCTACCCGGCGCTGCTCCTGACGGAACAACCGGAACACCAGAGGTTCGTCAAACCCGGTCCTCTCGTACTAAGGTTTGAACCCCTCAAATCTCCTGCGCCCACAGCGGATAAGGACCGAACTGTCTCGCGACGTTCTGAACCCAGCTCGCGTACC
>CAXTOX010000034.1:0-32040 GCA_964245885.1 uncultured Chthoniobacterales bacterium
TACATCATCGACCGCAACATCAACTACACGAACGTCTGCAACGTGTACTGCAAGTTCTGCGCGTTCTACCGCACGGAGCGCGACGATGACCATTACGTGCTCACCCACGAGCAGATCGACCAGAAATTGGACGAATTGACGGCCGTCGGCGGCATCCAGATCCTCATGCAGGGCGGGCACCATCCCAAACTCGGCATCGACTGGTATCTCGACCTGCTCAACCACATCCGCGAGAAGTACCCGCACATCAACATCCACGCCTTCAGCCCGCCGGAGTTCAACCACTTCGCCAGCGTGTTCAACATGCCCATGCGCGAGGTCATCGCCAAGTTCAAGGAAGCGGGCCTCGGCTCCATTCCCGGCGGCGGCGGCGAAATTCTCGTCGACCGCGTGCGCAACCGCATCGCCCCGCTCAAGTGCAACAGCGACAAGTGGCTTGAGGCCATGGCCATCGCGCACGAACTGGGGCTGAATTCCAGCGCGACGATGATGTTCGGCCACGTCGAGACGGTCGAAGAACGCATCGAGCACCTCCAGCGACTGCGTGATCAGCAAGACGCCACGAAGGGATTCTCGGCGTTCATCTGCTGGACGTTCCAGCCCGACAACACCAAGCTCAAAGCCAACCCGGTTGGCACGGCGGAATACCTGCGGATGCAGGCCCTCAGCCGGGTGTTCCTGGACAACTTCGAGAACGTGCAGAGCTCCTGGGTGACGCAAGGCCCGAAAATCGGGCAAGTGGCGCTCAAGTACGGTGCCAACGACTTCGGCAGCGTGATGATGGAGGAAAACGTCGTCAGCAAGGCGGGCACGAGCTTCCGGCTGAACTCCGAAGAGATCGAACGCCTCATCCGTGACGCCGGCTACGAGCCGCGGCGGCGGGATAATTGGTATCAGTTGAAGGATTGAGCGTGCCCGCCGCGCCGGCGGCTTTCCAATCCAGGCAAACATGCCTCTCCGAAGCACTCCCTAAAGCATTTTCCGGTTGCTTGTGGAGTCCTCCCAGCCCCGGCAGGGGCGTAAGGGTTTAGCCCACGGCGTGAGCCGTGGGAAAGCTCGGCCCACCAGCCCAGCCCCGGCAAGGGCGTAAGAAAACCCATTCGCTGGGCCCGCTGCTTGCGTCTCTTTCTTGCGCCCCTGCCGGGGCTTTGAGCGCGGCAGCCCCTTTCCCACAGCTCACGCCGTGGGCTAAACCCTTATGCCCCTGCCGGGGCTAGGAAGACTCCACACGCAAACGAAAAACACTGTCATTTTTTCTGGAAAGGGAATGTCGAAAGGACGGGCGCGCCCATTCAATCCAAAATAGGGACTGCCTCGGAGAGGCATCCCTACTTGGATTGGAGCAGCTTGGCGGCTGCTTTACGGCTTCGCCGGGCTGGCGGCTGCCGCCGGAGATGCGGCCGGCGTCGCGGCGGTTCCAGTGGTGCCCTTGTCCTTCGGCGGTTGTTTCTCCCGCACGGCCGGCGTCTTCTTTTCGACCGTCTTCGCATCCATCACGTAGTGGATCGTCACCTTGTCGCCGACCTTCAACTCACTGCCGTCCGACGGCTTGAGCGCGGCGGCCTTGGAGAGTTCCCAGTCTTCCTGGCCCTTTTTGACGACGATGGTCGTGTCCGTCACGGAGACGATGGGGCCCGTGACTTGATAATCCTTGGGCGCGGCGGTGCCGGCCGGAACGAGCGCGAGCAGCAGCCCGCAGGCGGCGGCGAAGGAGAGAAACGGCTTCTTCATGGGAATCGATGATTTGGTGGTGATGGTTAAGTTAAAACTGCGGTTCTCCAACGTGGACGGGCCGGTTGCGGTTTTCTTCAACCGGCCGGATCAACCCGCCGCCGACTGTGTCACACCCCCCGCTCCCGGGTCCAGATGAATTCGCTGCTTGACGTTTGGGACCGAATTTTCAAACTTTGGCCCGGATTCCGCCCCGGCCACGCGGCGGAACGCCAGCCTCCTCTATGAAACTCCCTCGCCGCCCGCGCAACGCCGCCCGTCACGCGTTGTTCGCCCTTTGCCTGTCGTTCGTGCCCTTGCTCTCCCCCCTCGCCGCGCCGTCCGCGCTCGCCCAGGCCACCCAGAACGCCACCGGCCCCATCGTCCGCGAGATCGACGTGCAGTACGTCGGCCGGCCCACCGTCACCCGCGAGCGCGTCCTCGCCCAGATGCGCACGACCGTCGGCCAGCCCTTCAGCCAGGCCAACGCCGAGGACGACATCCGCAGCCTCTACGGCACGGGCGATGTCACCAACGTACGCATCTTCAGCGAACCGACCGGCGGCGGCGTGAAGGTCATTGTCATCATCCAGACCCGCGCGACGATCCGCGAGATCGTTTTCACGGGTTCCCGCCGCTATTCCCCGCGCAAGCTCCAGAAGGAAATTTCGAGCAAAAAAGGCTCCACCCTCAGCGAGGAAACCCTCGAAGGCGACCGCCAGAAGCTCCTCGACTACTACCGCGACCATTCGTACCCCGACGTGGACATCCAGTCCAGCATCGCCATGGACGAGCGCAACAACACCGGGGTGGTCACCTTCACGATCAACGAAGGCGGCAAGAGCGTGCTGCGCAAGGTGATCTTCGAGGGCAACCACGCCATCAAGGACCGGGATCTGCGCGGGGCCATGAAGGACACCAAGGGCAAGACGTTTTACTCCCTGATCGACAAGAGCGGCCGACTCGACCAGGGCAAGCTGCGCGAGGACCT
The DNA here is from genome assembly GCA_964245885.1 of uncultured Chthoniobacterales bacterium. Taxonomy (GTDB): domain Bacteria; phylum Verrucomicrobiota; class Verrucomicrobiia; order Chthoniobacterales; family SZAS-18; genus CAHJWO01. The sequence goes on from CAXTOX010000034.1 coordinate 2,702, forward strand.
CGACAACGTGAAGGAACTCTACCAGAACAAGGGTTACGTCGAGGTCGAACTCCCCGAAACCCGCGTCGTGCGGCTGCCCAGCGGCGACATCAACCTGGTGGTCGTCGTGCGCGAAGGCCCGCAGTACCGCGTCGGCACGCTCACCTTCACGGGCACGCAGGTGTTCACCGACGCCGAGATCCGCCGCTTCCTCAAGATGAAGGAAGGCACCATTTACTCGCCCAAGGGCCTGAAGGACGACGTAAAGACCATCCAGGACTACTACGGCTCGCGCGGCTACGTCGAGGCCAAGGTCACCCCCGAGGGCCTGCCGGCCGGGTCCAACCGCGTCAACCTCGCCTACAAGCTCGACGAGGGCGGCGTGTCCTACGTCGAGCGCGTCAACATCTCGGGCAACCGCACGACCAAGGACAAGGTCATCCGCCGCGAGATTCCCCTCGCTCCGGGCGACATCTTCAACACGGTGCTCGTCGAGTCCGCCAAGAAGCGGCTGGAGAACCTCGGCTACTTTGAAAAAGTCGAGGCCGACCCGACGGACACCCTCGTGCCCGACCGCAAAGACCTCGACGTGCAGGTGCAGGAAAAGCGCACGGGCAGCCTGAGCGTCGGCGCGGGCTTCTCGTCCATCGACAGCCTCGTGGGCTCGATCGACCTGACCCAGGCCAACTTTGACATCACGAACTTCCCCAACTTCACCGGCGGCGGCCAGCGCTTCCGCGCGCAGATCCAGTACGGCGTCACGCGCAAGGACTTTGTGCTGGGGTTGACCGAACCGTACTTCCTCGACACGCGGCTGGCGGTCGGCGGCGAGGCGTTCTACCACGACAACAACTACATCTCCAACGACTACGACCAGCAGAACCTCGGCTTCGACATTAATGTGCGCCGGGCGCTGGGCCGCTTCTTCGCCGCCAGCCTGGAGTACCGCTTCGAGCAGGTGGACATCAACAACGTGTCGCCCAAGGGTTCCATCCTCCTGCAGGAAGTCGGCACGCGCACCCGCAGCGGCGTGCGCGGCGGCCTGAGCTACGACACGCGCGACAGCGTGTTCCTGACCCGGCGCGGCACGCGGGTGGACTTCGCGCCCTACATCGCCGGCGGTTTTCTGGGCGGCAACACGGATATCTTCGGCTTCGACCTGACGGCGGCGCAGTACTTCCATCTGCCGCTGGACACGATCCTGCTGGTCAACGGCGAGGTCGCCACGGTGGACACCCTGTCCGACGGCGACCGCGTGCCGGTCTTCGACCGCCTGTACCTGGGCGGACCCAACAACCTGCGCGGCTTTGGTTTCCGCAAGGTTGGCCCGCTCGACTACAAGGCCAACCCGGTCGGCGGACGCTCGCTGGTGCGCTACACGGTCGAGTACACGTACCCGATCATCGCCCGGGTGCGCGGCGCGGTCTTCACCGACGGCGGCTACGTCAACCAGGACAGCTTCGATTTCGGCCCGCAGACGCTGTACAGCCGCAGCGACTTCCGCACCGATCCCAACAGGATCGACGACAACCCGCGCACGCCCAACCCGAATAAAACCAAGTCGGACCTGGACAATCGGGAATTCGGCGGCGGCTTCAACGCCGACGTGGGCCTCGGCTTCCGGCTGGACCTGCCCATCGGCCCCGTGCGCTTCGACTACGGCTACCCGATCTCCAGCAACGAGTTGAACATCAAGCACAGCGGCAAGTTCAACTTCAACGTCGGATACCAATTCTGAGGAGAAGGCAGAAGGCAGAAGGCAGAAGTCCAAAGAAAAAGAAAAAGCCATCCTTCCTTGTTTGCCTTCTCTGCTCTCCGTCCTTCTGCCTTCTGCCTTCTGCCTTCAGAGTTTATCTGTCTGACAGATAAAATCGCCCGGCGGCGGCGAGGTTCCCCGGCCTGAGAAACACCGCAGCGGTGGAAACGACCTTCGAGTCTCGCTGGGTCCCGGGCGAGAGCCTGACGATGAATATTTACACGGGCGTACCGCCGGGCATCGTGCCGGCGGCGTTGCGCCTGGATGGAGAATCTGTGAGCGCATCCGGCTTGATTCCGGTGCGTTCCGCCGATGGCAAATTGCCTCTCAAAGTCGATTGCCAATTTTGAACAACCACACGAACATGCAGTCAAAAGCAGCCCTATCTATGAAAATCCGTCTCACCCTCTCCAGTCTTCTCGCCGCCGCCGTGTTCTGCGCGGTCGTGCCCGCCGCCCACGCGCAGCTCAAGGTCGCGACCGTGGACATGAACAAGGTTTTCAGCGGCTACTACAAGACGAAGGACGCCGAGAACAAGATCAACGACGCGCGCGAGGTGGCCAAGAAGGAACTCGACGAACGTATGGAGAGCCACAAGCAGATGCTGGACGAGATCAACGCGCTCAACAAGGACATCGACAACCCGGCGTTGAGTGACACGGCCAAGAAGGACCGCAACAAGAAGCGCGACGACAAGATCGGGCAGGTGCGCCAACTGGAGCAGGAGATCCAGGAGTTCAAGGGCAGCCGCGAAAAGCAGCTCCAGGAGCAGGCCGTGCGGATGCGCAACCAGATCGTCGAGGAGATCATGAAGGTCGTCAACGACGAGGTGAAGGAGAAGAGCTACGACATGGTGCTCGACAAGAGTGGCCAGAGCCTCAACGGCGTGTTGTTCGTGCTCTACTCGCAGGACAAGATGGATTTCAGCGACATGGTCATCACCGCGCTGAACAAGAACCGTCCCACCGCGGCGGCTCCGGCGACGCCGGCGGCTTCCCGCGCCAAGCCTTAGTTTTCCCTGGCAGCAGCTTCCGGCGATCCAGGCGGGCCGGCTCCAACGCGAGCCGCCCGCCTGTTGCTTTTTAGAGAGTGCCACCCACCGGCGGCCGTCTGTTGCGTTTGCCCGGATCGTTGCTTCTGTTCCCTCGGACTTCCCCGCTTTCGTGCATGACTCCCCTCGCTGAACTCCTCCCCCTCGTCGGCGGTGAACTGCTCGCCGGTTCGCCCGACACTTCCATCGGCGGCGTTGCCTCGCTGGCGGAGGCGGGGGAGGGAGAAGTTTCGTTCTTCGGCAACCCCAAGTACCTCGCGGTTCTGCGCCGCTCGCACGCGGCGGCGGTGCTCGTGCCGCGCGGGTATCCGCCGGAGGCGTTCGGGTGGCAGCCCGACGGGAACACGCCCGCCTTGGTCGCGGTGGACAATCCTTCCCTGGAGTTTGCCAAGCTGGTGGCGCGGTTCACGCCGCCGCCGGCGGCGGACGTGCCGGGCATCGACCCGACCGCGGTGCTCGGGCGCGACGTGCGCCTGGGCCGCGACGTGTGCGTCCGACCATACGCGGTGATCGAAGACGGCGTGGAACTCGGCGACGGCGTGTCCGTCGGCGCGGGCACGTTCATCGGAGCGGGCAGCACGGTCGGGGCGGGCAGCCGGATTTATCCGCACGTCACGATCCGTGAACACACCCGCATCGGCCGGCGGGTCATCATCCACAGCGGCACGGTGATCGGCGGGGATGGGTTCGGGTTTGAACGGAAGGAAGGCCGGCACGTCAAGATTCCGCAGACGGGCATCGTGCAGATCGACGACGACGTGGAAATCGGCGCGAACGTCACCATCGACCGCGCGCGTTTCGGCCGCACGCACGTCGGCGAGGGCACGAAGATCGACAACCTCGTGCACCTCGCCCACAACGTCGTCGTCGGCCCGCATTGCCTCCTCGTGGCGCAGGTGGGCATCTCGGGCAGCACGCGCCTGGGCAAGTACGTGACGGTGGCAGGCCAGGTGGGAGTCGTCGGGCACGTCGAGATCGGCGACGAAGCGGTCGTGGGAGCACAGGCAGGCGTCAGCAAGAGCGTGCCTGCCAAGGCCGTGGTGTGGGGCTGTCCCGCCGAACCGCTGGATAAATTCAAAGAGTTGCACGCCTACCGCGGCCGCCTGCCGAAGCTGGTGGAACGCGTCAAGAAGCTGGAGGCGGAACTGGCGGAGTTGCGCGCATTGCTGCCGAAGGACGAAGCGTGAGCATCCCGCCGCGTCAGCGGGATTTGGTTCATCCATTGCCTACCATGCGCCCATGTCCTCCGGCAGCGGCGCTTCCACCGTGCGCGGGCCGTGGCCGTCGCCGGGATCAAACGTCAGCCGGTGCGCGTGCAGCGCGTGACGGTCCATCCATAGCACCTGGGCGAGCGCGGGCGTCCAGCCGGTCTCGATGAAACTTAGGTAACATCCCTCGTCGGGACCGTAGATCTTGTCCCCGACGACCGGGTGCCCCAGATGGGCGAGGTGCACGCGGATCTGGTGCAGCCGACCCGTCTCGGGAGCCGCCCGCACGAGGCTCCAGCGTTCACCGTCCTCCGCCCGCACGCCGCGCCGCGCCACCTCGAACCGCGTCCGCGCCGGTGCGCCATCGGGATGGATCGCGCGCTTGAGCCAGATCGCCGACGGCTGGCATTCGCCCTGGCGCAGCAACGGGGCGTCGACCGTCGCGGCATCCCACAGCGGCCAGCCGCGCACGAGAGCGAGATATTCCTTCCCGATGCGCCCGCGCACCATGTCCAGGGAAAACCGCCGCGCCGCCGCCGCCGTCTTGGCGACGAGCATCAGGCCGCTGGTTTCGCGGTCGAGCCGGTGTACGAGCGACACCTGCCCGCCGCAAACGCATTCGTAGGCGAGCAGTTCACGCAAAAGGTCGAGCAGCGTCACCGGACCGCCGGGCCGCGTCGGGTGCACGAGCAAATGCGCGGGTTTGCTGACCACCAGCCAGTCCTCGCCCTCAGCGACGAGGAGGATCGGAGAAGGGCACGCGGCGGCGGCAGGCAAGGACGGGACGATGAACGCAGGATAAGCCAAGATTTCGCCCCGCGACACCGGTCACGCTTGCATTTGTGCCTTCCCCTCCGTACTTCTGCCGTTCCGCACCCCGCACTTCCGCCATGATCGAAGTCCACCGCGCCGCTTGGGCGCTGTACTACGCGCGTTACCTCGCTGCCTACAAGGATGAGAGCGTGGATATTTGGGGCCTGTCGATCCAGAACGAACCCGCCGCCACGCAGTCGTGGATTCGTGCGTCTACACCGGCGAGGAGGAGGGCGATTTCGTGCGCGACCACCTCGGGCCGACGCTCCACCGCGAGGGTTGGGAGCACATCAAGGTCCTCGTCTGGGACACAACCGCGACCTGCTCCTCGAACGCGCCAAGGTCGTCTACGATGACCCCGCAGCCGCCAAATATGTCTGGGGCACAGGCTTCCACTGGTACGTGGCCGACTGCTTTGAAAACATCCAGCGCGTGCACGACGCCTACCCGGACAAGGCTTGGAGACGGAGGCACCCGCGCCCTCAATCACGACGTACCGTTTCGCGGCCTCGCGCTAATGAGAAAATTTATCCGCAGATTTCGCAGATTTGCACAGATTAGAAGAAAAGTGGCCGGAGCAATCACTTCCCCCCCTTCTCTCCTGCTGGAAATCTGCGCAAATCTGCGGATAACCTCCGTTGCGTTTACACTTACCTTCACCCATGCCCGCCGCGATCCGCTTGCTGAACGTCCACCGCTACTACGGTCCGCCCGAGAGCCGCGTGCGGGCGCTTGACGGGATCACCCTGGAGATCGCCGACAAGGAGTTCGTCGCCATCACGGGGCCGAGCGGCTGCGGCAAGAGCACGCTCATGCACCTCCTGGGCGGACTGGACACGCCGAGCGAAGGCGAAATCTACGTCGGCGACCTGCCGCTGCACCGCGCGGACGAAAAAGCCCTCACGCAGTACCGCCGGCGGGACCTGGGCATCGTGTTCCAGTCGTTCAACCTGCTGCCGACCATGAGCGTGCTGGAGAACGTCTGCCTGCCGCTGATGCTCGCGGGCCAGTCGCCCTCTAAAATCCGCCCGGACGCGATGGCGCTCCTCGACCGAGTGGGCATGACGCCGCGCGCCAACCACTTTGTCCACCAACTCAGCGGCGGTGAAACCCAGCGCACGGCCATCGCGCGAGCGCTCATCCACAAGCCGCGCCTCCTGCTGGCCGACGAGCCGACGGGCAACCTCGATTCGGTCGGCGCGGCGAAGGTGCTGGAGGTGTTCCGCGACATCGCGGCGGGGAAGCTGACGACGCTGGTGATCGTCACCCACAGCGCGGAGGTCGCCGCGGCGACCGGCCGGCGCATCCGGCTGCGGGACGGTAAGCTGGAAGAGTGAGGCTGGAGTAATTGCATGTGGTTGCGGCGCTGTGTCGCCGCGTCCGGTCCGGGAGGAACATCTCACCGGCACAGACGCGGCGACACAGCGCCGCAACCACATTTCAGAGGAAGCCGCTCTGGTGCCGGGCTGGCACCCTGGTCGGGATTGAGTATCGTTGCCCATGGAACCGACCTCGCTCGCCCTCCTGACCGATCTCTACCAGTTGACGATGGCCTGCGGCTATCACAAGACGGGGATGTCCTCGCAGGAGGCGGTGTTCCACCTGTTCTTTCGGAAGCACCCTTTCGATGGCGGGTTCACGGTGGCCGCCGGGTTGGGTGAAGCCATCGCGGTCCTGGAATCCTGGCGTTACGGCCCCGATGAACTCGCCTACCTGCGCGGTCTGCGCGGCAACGACGGCACGGCGCTTCTCGACGCAGGGTTCCTCGACACCCTGGCCACCTGGGAATGGGCCTGCGACATGGACGCGGTGCCGGAGGGCACGGTCGTTTTCCCCCACGCCCCGATCCTGCGCGTGCACGGACCGCTCTGGCAGGCGCAACTCGTCGAGACGCTCCTCCTGAACATCCTCAACTTCCAGAGCCTCGTCGCCACCAAGGCCGCGCGCGTGTGCCTAGCGGCGGGCGGCGAGGACGTGCTGGAGTTCGGCCTGCGGCGCGCGCAGGGACCCGACGGCGCGCTGGCGGCGAGCCGGGCGGCGTTCGTCGGCGGGGTGGCGGCGACGAGCAACGTCCTGGCGGGCATGCGCTACGGCATCCCCGTGCGCGGCACGCACGCGCACAGTTGGGTGATGGCCTTCGACTCGGAGCCGGCGGCGTTCGCGGCGTACGCGGAGGCGCTGCCGAACAACGTCGTGTTCCTCGTGGACACCTACGGCACGCTCGACGGCGTGCGCCACGCCGTCGCGGCCGGTGAAACGTTGCGCGCACGCGGCCACCGGCTGACGGGCGTGCGGCTGGACTCGGGCGACCTCGCGTACCTGAGCGTGGAAGCGCGGAAAATCCTCGACGCCGCCGGGTTCCAGGACACGGCGATCCTGGCGACCAACGACCTCGACGAACACCTCATCACCAGCCTCAAGGCGCAGGGGGCCAAGATCACGGTCTGGGGCGTCGGCACGCGGCTGGTGACCGCCTACGACCAGCCCGCGCTCGGCGGCGTGTACAAGCTCGGGGCGATCCGTCCCGCGCCCGGAGCCGGTTGGCAGCGCCGGCTCAAACTTTCCGAACAAACGGCCAAGATCAGCACCCCGGGCATCCTCGGGGTGCGGCGGTTCCGGTCGGCGGACGGACTCTTCGCCGCCGACATGATCCACGACGAGGAACTGTCCGCCCGCGACGCGCGCACGATCATCGACCCCGCCGACCCGCTGCGCCGCAAGACGCTTCCCGCCGACGCCCCGGTGGAGGAACTCCTCGTCCCGATCTTCCGCGCCGGCAAACGCGTCTACGACGGCCCGCTGCTGGCGGAGTCGCGCCAGCGCACGGCCGACCAACTCGCCGCGCTGCACCCCGGCAACAAGCGTTTGCTCAACCCGCACACCTACCCGGTCGGGTTGGAAACGGGTCTGCACGAGTTGCGCCAACGGCTGATTTTACAGGCGCGCGGGGCGGCTGCCTGACGATGTTTCCCTTGTCATGAAGCCATTTTCTCTTCCCGTCGCCACGCTTGCCGCCGTTGCTCTCACCGCCACGACCGGCTGCATGACCACCGCCGAACGCAACGAAAAGAAGCCTGCGGGCGGGGCGACCTCGATCTTTCAGCACCTCGATGCGAACAACGACGGCAGGGTGACCTACGCCGAGTTCGACGCCGGCTTCGCCGACTCCGTGTTTTCCACGTACAACCACGATGCGAGCGGGGCGATCACCAAGGAAGATTGGAACGACATCGAAAAGGCCCATCAGGACGAAGCTGCGGCGTCGTTCCGCGCGCTGGACCTCAACCACGACGGCAAACTGACCAAGGAAGAACTCAACACCCACGGCAAGCGCCGGGACGCTGTGGTGCGGCGGCTGTTCAACGCCATCGACAAGGGCCACAAGGGCTACATCACCTTGCAAGAAGCGCAGTCTTTCGGCGTCAAGCGCGCCGCGGACCGCGACCCGGCCAATCATCCGTAAACACCGGCCGCCGCAGGATCGCCGCCCGACGGCGGCAGGAATGGCGCTTCGAGCCATTCCTTGAACCTTTAGTGATGTTTCCGGAAGGCCTGATTAGGCGGGGCCGCAAACCGTCCGGTCTTGCTTGGCGAAACTTTACGCGGTCTTGCGCAACCTTTGCACGAGGCACAAGCCCACCACTCCCACGGCCATTCCCACCACCGTGGAAGGCTCCGGGACGCCCTGGACGAAGGACACCTGGTCGATGTGGGCGCTCAGAGAATTCGCCGGGTAGCCACCGAGACCGATGATGCCCGGATTGCCCGGCGTCGTGTTCTGATCCAGAAAGGCGATGCGGTACGTGTCGCCCGGCGTGACGTTCAGGTTGGTCGAGAACAACTGGTTGGTCGCAAACGAGCCGGTGGGATTGAAGGCTTGCGTGAACACCGTGGTGCCGGTGGTCCGATCGACAACGGATGCCGTGAAGGCATCGGTCCCGGTGTCCCGGGTGGCGTAGCCGAAGGAGAAGTTGGTCAACATGCCGACGGCAGAGACAGCGATCACATCCTGGTAGGTCGTGCTGCCGCCGCCGTTGTTCGCCAGTTCCAGGGAGTTGCCGGTTATGTTCGTCGGGCTACCCGTGGTGCCGGGGGACCAGACTTCGAACCGGTTGGCGGCACTGGCACTCGACCCGGTGGTGAACCACCCGGTCGTGCCGGTGGTGCTGTCGAGGATGTTGGCCGCCCCCGTGCCGGCGCGTCCCACGTCCTGGGCGTTTCCGCTGATGACCGGCGTGGCGGTGAACGTGCCGTTGAGCAGGAGTTGGGTTTGCGCGTGGCCGGTGGAAGCCCAGAAGGTAGGCAAGGCAGCGGCGGCGAGGAAGAGTGAAGAGAGTAGGGATGTTTTCATGAATTTGCTTTGAGCAAACCAATGATTAGCAGCGCAAATGCCAAGGCATCCCACAATAGGGTGGGGTGTTCACCGCAATCTGGCTTAGAAAGAGACCCCCCTCTTACAAAGACATCGAGAGTAATATATTAATGGGTTATCTACCGATCCGTCCAGAGTTCGAGTTCGCCGCCGCGGAACGGCACCGTCGCGCGGGTCGCACCGGCGTGGGTTAGCGGTTCTTGCGTCGGGAAGAGGATCAATCGGTCGGGCGACAAAAAGAAAAACGCCAGCGGGACAACGAGCAGGAAGAACAACAGCACGAGGCGGCCCAGTTTGTAGAGAACACCGGGCAGGGTCATCGGGAAGAACGCACCTGCGGGCGGGTTTGACAGAACGCCGGGCCGTCGGAAGGTCATCCTATCCGGTTCCCCGCCCCATGGAAGCTCTGATTATCGTGGACGTGCAAAACGACTTCGTGGACGGTGGCGCGCTCGCCGTACCCGGCGGCAGCGAGGTGGTCCCGGTCATCAACGCACTCCAACGGAGCTTCGGCCTCGTCGTGGCGACCCAGGACTGGCACCCGGCCGGCCACGCCAGCTTCGCTGCGAACCATCCCGGCAAACAGCCGTACGACCAGATTGACCTGCACGGCCTGCCGCAAACGCTCTGGCCGACCCACTGCGTGCAGGGAACGCCGGGAGCAGACTTCGCCCCCGGCCTTGATCGCTCGCGCTGGGCACACGTTTTCCAAAAGGGCACCGACCCGGAAATCGACAGCTACAGCGGCTTCTTCGACAACGGCCACCGCCGTGCGACCGGTCTCGGCGAGTACCTGCGCGGATATGGTGTGGAGGAGGTCACCGTCGTGGGACTGGCGACGGATTACTGCGTGAAGTTCACGGCGCTGGACGCGCGCCGGGAGGGCTTGCGCGTGCGGCTGATCGTCGATGCCTGCCGCGGCGTGGAACTCCGGGCCGGCGATACCGGCCGTGCGTTGGACGAATTGCGCGCGGCAAGCGTGGCAGTGACATCTTGAGTAAACTTCCGGTTCCGCCGGAATTCATCCACAGATTTCGCAGATTTCCGCAGATTGAGGAAAGAGGGGAAACTGGTTTTTGTGGCTGATCTCTTTCTTCCAATCTGCGAAATCTGTGGGTAGTTTGTCCACTCCCAAGGTGGATGGCAGGAGTTGACTTGCGCGAACCGCAAACCACCGCGAATTTTAGCGCAACCGACCATCAACATCCGGGCGATTCTATCTGGACGACCTCTCATGGTCCTCTCGTTTTCGTGCCCTTTAGCCGCTGTTTGCCGCCGAGTTCATCCCACGGAATACGTTCTATCCCGGCGGATATATCGCTCTGCCGGTCGTTGAATTTCCGCCACCTGTCCATCGCTCTCCCTGTTCTCTCCTCTCCATGCAAGACGATCCTGAAAACCTTCCGCCGGACGAATCCTTGTCCGTCAGCCGCCGCGGGTTCATCGCGGGCACGAGCGCCGTCGGCGCGACGCTGTTCGCCTCCCAGTTCATCACGCCTTTCTCGGAATCCTTCGCGGAGGAAGGCGAAGGCGGCAGGCGGTCCGGCCCGCCCACCGGCGCGGAAACCGTCCCGCTCACCCTGCGGATCAACGGCAAGGAACAAACGCTCCAGATCGACCCGCGCGTGACCCTCCTGGATGCTCTGCGCGAACGCCTCCAGCTGACCGGTACAAAGAAGGGTTGCGACCACGGTCAGTGCGGGAGCTGCACGGTGCTCGTCAACGGCCGCCGGATCAACGCTTGCCTCGCACTGGCGCTTTCGTACGAGGGCGAGGAAATTACGACCATTGAGGGTCTCGCCAAGGGCGACGCACTCCACCCGGTGCAGGCGGCGTTCATCAAGCACGACGGGTTCCAGTGCGGCTACTGCACGCCGGGCCAGATCTGCTCGGCGGTGGCGTGCATCGACGAGGGCCACGCCGGCAGCGACGCCGAAATCCGCGAGTGGATGAGCGGCAACCTGTGCCGTTGCGGCGCGTACAACGGCATCGTCGCCGCCGTCCGCGAGGCGAACAGCCTGATGACCAAGAAAGCCTGACGGTCCGTTTACAAACCCTCCTTTTTCCATGAATCCTTTTACCTACACACGGGCGACGGACCCGGCGGCGGTTCCCGGCGAACTCTCCGAACAACCGCACACCAAGCTCCTGGGCGGCGGCACGAACCTGCTCGACCTCATGAAGATGGGCGTCGAGCGGCCCCAGAAACTCATCGACGTGACCCGCCTGCCGCTGGCCAAGATTTCCGAACTGCCGGAAGGCGGCGTGCGCATCGGCGCCCTGGCGCGCAACTCCGACCTGGCTGAACATCCGCTCATCACGAAGAATTATCCCGCGTTGAGTCAAGCTCTCCTGGCCGGCGCGAGTCCGCAGCTTCGCAACGCCGCCACCACCGGCGGCAACCTGCTCCAGCGCACGCGCTGTTACTATTTCTACGACCCAGCGTTCCCGGCGTGCAACAAGCGCGTCCCCGGCAGCGGCTGCGGCGCGCTGGAGGGATACAACCGCGTGTGCGGCGTGCTGGGCACGAGCGAGGCGTGCATCGCCACACATCCTTCGGACATGTGCGTGGCCATGGCGGCGCTCGACGCCGTCGTGCAGGTGCAAGGCCCGAAAGGCGAACGCAGCATCCCGTTCAAGGAGTTCCACCGTTTGCCCGGTGAGCATCCCGAGCACGACACGACGCTCGCGGCCGATGAATTGATCGTCGCCGTCGATCTGCCCGACGTGGCGTGGGCGAAGAATTCGCTTTACCTGAAGGTGCGCGACCGGGCGAGCTACGCCTTCGCGCTGGTCAGCGTGGCCGCCGCGCTGGAGGTGGTAGACGGCAAGATCAAAACCGCCCGGGTAGCCCTCGGCGGGGTCGCCCACAAACCCTGGCGCGCGGAAGCCGCCGAAGAAAAACTCGTCGGCGAGAAGCCGAACGAGGCGACGTTCAAAGCCGCCGCCGAGGCCGCGATGAAGCACGCCAAGGGCTACAAGTACAACTCTTTCAAGATCGAACTCGCCAAGCGCAGCATCGTCCGCGCGCTCAACAACGTCAGAGGCGGTTTGCAGGCCGCCTAACCTCCTTCCTCCTCACCATGGATCAACGTAATCCTGACATCATCGGCGCACCCGTCGACCGCACGGACGGCCGGCTCAAGGTCACCGGGGGCGTGCGCTATTCGGCCGAGGTCAACGTGCCCGGCCTCGTCTACGGCGTCATCGTCAACAGCACGATCTCCGCCGGCAGCATCGCCAGCATGGACACGAGGGCGGCCGAAGGCTCGCCGGGCGTCCTGGCGGTCTTCACGCCCTTCAACATGCCCAAGCTGCCCAAGCAGTCTTCCATGGGCGTGAACGCCACCCCGGCGGCGCGCAAACTGGCCCTGCTCCAGGAGCCGGATGTGAATTATTTTCTCCAACCCATCGGTGTCGTGGTCGCGGATACCCTCGAACGGGCTACCTACGCGGCAAGCCTCGTCAAGGTGCAGTACAACGAGGGTAAACCCCTGACTGACCTCGTCGCGCATTTGCACGAAGCATTCTCGCCCGGCCAGATCGGCGGCAGCGAGAAGAAACCGGCCGACTTCTCGGAAAACGCGCCCACCGCCGCGCTCCACTCCGCCCCCAAGCGGGTCGAGCAGGTGTACCAGACGCCGATTGAAAACCACAACGCGCTGGAGCCGCACGCCACCATCGTCTCGTGGGACGGTGACCGGCTGACCATCTTCGACGCCACGCAAGGCATCTTCTCGACCCGCCAGCGGGTGGCCGGGCTTTTTGGATTGCACGACGACAACGTGCGCGTGATCTGCCATTACGTCGGCGGCGGCTTCGGGAGCAAAGGGCCGGTCTGGGCACACACGATGCTCGCGGCCATGTGCGCGAAGGAAGTGAAACGGCCCGTCAAGATCGTGCTGGAACGCGTGCAGATGTTCAACAACACGGGCTCACGCGCACACACTTACCAGGGATTCTCCGTCGGCGCGGACGAGGACGGCAAGATCGCCGCCCTCGTGCATGACGTGACCAACAACACGTCCACTTTCGACGAGTTCCCCGAGCAGGCAACCGTGGCCACGCGAATGCTCTACGCCTGCGACGACATCCAGACCACGCAACGGCTCGTGCGGCTGAACCTCGGCACGCCCAGCTACATGCGCGCGCCCGGCGAGGCCCCCGGCACGTTCGCGCTGGAAAGCGGGCTGGACGAACTCGCGCGCGAGTTGAAAATGGACCCGATCGAACTGCGCTTGAAGAACTACGCGGAGACCGATCCGGAAAAGAAGACGCCGTTTTCCAGTAAGGGCCTGCGCGAGTGTTACCAGCGGGCGGCGGCGAAATTCGGCTGGGACAAACACCAGGCCAGCCCGGAGCCGCGCTCGGTCCGCGACGGCAAGTGGCTCGTCGGTTACGGCATGGCGACGGCCACTTACCCGTCGAACCGCGGGGAGTCCAGCGCCAGCGCGTGCCTCAACTCCGACGGCACGGCGCTCGTGCTCGCGGGCACGCAGGACCTCGGCACGGGCACCTGGACGGTCATGACACAAGTATCCGCCGGGACGCTCGGACTGCCGATGGACAAGGTGCGTTTCGAACTCGGCGACAGCATCCTGCCGAAGACGCCCGTCAGCGGCGGCTCGCAGACGGCGGCCAGCACGGGCAGCGCGGTGCAGGCGGCGTGCGATGCCGTGCTCCAGAAGCTCATCGGCCTGGCGGTTGCGGACGCGAGTTCGCCGCTGCACGGCGCGGACCCGAAATCCGTGGTGGCCGCCGCCGGTCGGCTCTCGCTACAGAATGACCCTTCAAAGGATGAGAGCTACGCCGCGATCCTGACCCGTGCCGGGACCCCGCGCCTCGAAGCCAAGGCGAATTCCGGCCCGGACAAGGAGGAAAAGAAGAAATTATCCATGCACGCGTTCGGCGCGCAGTTCTGCGAGGTGCGCGTGCACGAGGATTCGGGCGAGATCCGGATTGCGCGCTGGGTGGGCGCGTTTGATATCGGCAAGCGGCTCAACGAAAAAACGGCCACCAGCCAGATCAAGGGCGGCATCGTTTTCGGCATCGGCATGGGCTTGATGGAGGAAACGGTCGCGGACAAGCGCGACGCGCGGTTGGTCAACGCCAACCTTTCCGAGTACCACATCCCAGTGAACGCCGACGTGCCGGAGATCGACGTGATTTTCGTGGACACGGAGGACGCCCACATCAACCCGCTCGGCATCAAGGGCGTGGGCGAAATCGGGATCGTGGGCGTGCCGGCGGCGATTGCCAACGCGGTGTACCACGCCACGGGGGTGCGGGTGCGCGAGTTGCCGCTGACGCCGGACAAGATGCTGGGGCTGGCCTGAGCGCAGGCTCAGGCGGCGGTCCCCACTACGACCGCGACCGGTTTTGGGAACCGCCGCCACCGTCGCCAACGCAACGTGGAGGCCGGATGTTCCACCAGGTGCCAGGAGAAGTAGGCGAGGCCAGCGGTCAGTGCCGTGCTCAGCAGGAAGAGTCCGGTCACGCCGATGCCCGTGTCGAAGGTGTGAACAAACAACTGCTGGACGGGGAACGCGTAGATGTACATCCCATAGGAAAGGTCACCGTACCTCGCAAACCGGTGGAATCCGGCCACGCGAACTTGCGCGGTGTATAGAACCAAGTAAGGGACTAGCAACAGCGCGACGCACTGACCCAATAAGCCAACCGCCAAGGTGGAGAGATAGATCCCCAACGCCAGCCAAGCTAGTCGGCGGTCCATCGGCAGCCGGTGCCGGTAGAGAAAGGCCGCCATCCCTAACAGGAACTCGATCAGACACGGCTCCAAGGAGTCCAGATGGAACTGTCCATTGGTCAGAAAGGTACCACCCGACAATAGCCGGCGCACAGGGATCAAAGCCAGGAGCACGGCTCCCGTCAGCGGGAAAGCCTGCGGGGTGAGCAGACGCAGCTTCCCGCAGATCAACACCACCAGATAGCACCCTAGCTCGTACGGCAGCGTCCACAATGAGCCGTTGACTGCGCAGGAGGGATTCAGCAGGAAAACGCCCGGCAGGTAATACGAGACCGTCGGCAGCACACCGTTGAGCAAGAAAAAATAGGTGTGGGCATAGGAAAAGTATTTCCCCACTTCGAACACGGTGCCGAGCGGCCCGACAACGAACGTGCAGAAAAAGGCGGCGACCACGAGACCTGGAAAGATTCGCAGGACGCGCCTGCGCACGAAGACCGGCACGGACGGGGTGTGGCACCAACTGCTGGTGACCAGCATGCCGCTCATGAAGAAAAAGAGTTGGAGTCCGAGCGCCCCAAAGTTCTGCCGGCCCGACCAACGTTCCAGGGGGTCCGGGCCAAAGCCGAGCAGTGGGAAGCAGTGGCTGAAGATAACCATGCCCGCAGCCAAGCAGCGCAGGAAGTCCAGGTTGTTTGCGCTTCGATCCTGCAAGCGGTCTCCGAGAACGGTCATCCTCTCACCCAACGAGCAAAAAACGCGCCACCACTTTCCGCCCGAGGGCGGTAAGGAAGGTCAGGCCACCGTCTGCGGCGGCGGTTGCGGCGACACGCTCGTCACCGTTTCCGCGCCCTGCATCTCGCGGTCATCAGCGGGGGCCACGATTGCCTTGTCGTCGGTGCGCTTTTCCTTCTTGCGTCGTCCGGTGATGTGCGTCAGACCGCATTTCATCGCCGCCGTGTCGGTCAGGTCCGCGACGCGCAGCTTCAGCCAGAAGGCCCGGTAAGCGAGGAACAGCAAAAACACCGCGTACGTCCCCAGCAGCCAGAAGTCGTGCAGGGGCGTCGCGATCAGCAGTTGCCGGTAGAGCAGGATCGACGCGAAGATCACGTTGAGCAGCACCGTAGTGACCACCGGATGATAGGTGAGCCGCACACGGGTCAGACACTTCGGGCCGCCGTGGTACTCGGTGACGGTGCGCAGGCGCAGGTTCCACCACAGGTTGCCGTAGATCTGGATGTCCCACGGCTTCCAACCCGTGTCGGTGGAGTACCGCCAGTTTTCCGTCTCCAGCGCGGCGACAATCTCGGTGATGAGCGCCTCGCGACCGACGCCTTCCTCGTTCCAGTAGCGGCGGCGTTTCATCTGAAGCCAGCGCAACGAGCTGTTCTCGTGCGCATGCGGGGCCATGATGACCGAGCCCGGCGTGCGCTTGAACCGCAGCCACGTCGAGTACCTTGTCCATCCGCGTACCAGTGGCTGCGTGAAGGCGAGCAGCATCACCAGCACGCGCGCGGGGATCGTGTCGAACTTCGCCTCCAGCCGCGCGTGGATCATGTACGAGAGCGCCACCAGGAACGTCGCGCCGAACATCAGGAAAGGCACGATGCGCAGTTCCACCAGCGGGATCGACAGCGCGAAAATGAAGATCGTCAGCGCCAGCCACTCCACGCTGCTCACGTAGTCGGCGATCACCGAACGCGGCGTCGGGTAGATCGACTGAAACAACCCGTGCCCGAACACCCCATGGTAGACGACCGGTTCGTTGACCAGCCAGGTGAACCGCGGCGCGCCGTAGATGTTGCCCTTCCACTGGGCGGTGCCCGTCGGGCCGAAGAAAACGAGGTGGTTAAACCGCAGCATGCTCTCGGCCTCGCCGTAGCCTTCCTGCTGCCGCCGGAACGCCTGGAGCGTGAACCGCCGGTAGTGCCACACGATGGCCGACGGGCTGAACGCGATCACCTGCCCGGCGTTTTGCAGCCGCCAGCAGAAATCCACGTCGTCGCCGGCCTTGCGGTACTCGGGATCGAACCCGCCCACCCGGTCGAACGCCCAGCGGTGGAACGCCATGTTGCACCCCGGGATGTGTTCGGCAACGGTATCGGTGAGCAACACGTGGCTGGGTCCCCCCGGCGCCGCGGCGACGCACGCCTGCACCCAGTTGGCGGCGGGCGGCGAGACGTTCGGCCCGCCCACGCCCGCGTACGGTCCGCTGAGCAGCGTGCCGACGAGGTAATACAACCAGTCGGGATCAGCCATGCAGTCGCCGTCCGTGTAGGCAAGGATTTCGCCGGTGGCCGTGCGCGCGCCGACGTTGCGCGCGTAGGAAAGCCCCATGTTCTTTTGCCGTACAGGGACAAGCCTGGGTTTGTGGCGAAACCGTTCCACGATCTCGGGAGTGCGGTCGGTCGAGCCGTCGTCCACCAGGACGATCTCATAATCGGGATAGTCGATCTTCAGCAGCGATTCGAGGCAGGCTTCGAGCGTCTGCGCGCCGTTGTAGCTGCACACGATGACGCTCACCTTCGGGTGAGACGGCAACCGCACGCGCCGCGTGACGAGTTCGTCGTTGCCGCCGCCCCATTTCTCCTTCATCGCGTGGTAAGCGAGTTTCGGGCGGCGTTCGCGCGTGACGAGGCCGAACGCCCAGTCCGTGATGTCCATGCCGCCGGTGAACCATTCGTCGGTCCACGCGTAGAGCACCGTGCCCGCCAGTCCGCAACGCACGACGCTCTCGACGTGCCACGAGAGCATGTCGCGTTGTTCCTCCTCGGCATGGCGGATCGTGTCCATGCCGAACTCGCCCATGATGCACGGCTTGTCGTCGGCGAGATTCTGGAGACGCAGGAGGTAGTTCTCGAAGTCGCGCTGGTGGTGCAGATAGACGTTGAACGTGCAGAAGTCGACGTTCTGCGGCAGCAGGTACTCCGTGGGCGGGTAACTCGCGTAGGAATACAACGCGGCGGGATCGACGGCGCGGGCGACGTTGATGAGATGTTCGAGGAACTGCGTGACCCGCCGCACGCCCAGCCAGCGGACCATCGTGGTGGGAATCTCGTTGCCCACCAGGTAGCCGAACACCGCCGGGTGTCCCCGGTGCGTGCCGACGGCCTCGCGGATGGTGCGGACAACCTGCGTGCGGATCGCGCGGTCGTTGAGGAACTCGATGTGCTCCGCCCATGGAACCGAGATCAACACGAACAGCCCCGCCTCGGCCAGCAGATCCATGAACCAGCGCGGCGGCACGTGGTAGACACGCAGGAGATTGACGCCGAGTTCGCGCATGAGCGCGAGGTCGGCGCGGACGGTCCCCGGCGTGCCGACGAAATCCCCCGCCGCGTCCGGGTGGAACGGCCCGTAGGTGATGCCCTTGAGGAAGAACTTCTTCTCCCCGCGAAAGAAAAACTTCGCGTGGACACGGACGCGTTCGACGGTGGAATTGGGAACAGTGGGCATCTCGGCAGACAAGCGGACGGACCCGGAGGCGCGGATATTCATCCCAGCCTGACAGCACGCGGCGGGCAGGGACAATGGTTTTTTGCGGTTCGACGCCCGGGCAGCCCATCGTGCCCGGCGAGGAAACTCGAATCTTATGGCCGTCCTTTACGGAGATCATTGGTGAGCGGGCGTTGTTCCGTCTCACCAAACCCAACCAATCGAACGTCAGCCAACTCCATCCGTCCTCCTCATGCACATCCACTCTTCTTTACGCCGTTCGGCCCTTGCGGCCGCGGTCTTCCTGTTCACGGCGACCGCCGCCCATGCCCAGACAGTCATCAATTCGCTCCCCTACGTGATCAACACGGGCGGCAACTATGTCCTCAACTCAAATTTGAGCAGCACGCAGACCAGCGGTGAACTCATCCTGATCTCGGCTTCCAACGTCAACATTGACTTCCAGGGGCACTTCATCACCGGCCCCAACAACACGAGCTATGACACTATCGGCGTTTACGCCTACGAGCGCAGCAACATCTCGATCAAAAACGGCACGATCGCCTATTGTAATATGGGGATCTACATCTACGGCAACAACACGGCGACTACGAACAACGTGGATCACCAGATCGACAACATGCGCATCACCTACTGTTTCAAAATGGGGTGCGAGCTGGATTACGCCCCTTCCAGCCGCATCACCAACTGTCAGGTCTCGCAGATCGGCTTCAGCGGCAGCAGCTATGCGGCGGGCCTTTATTCGAAGGGAACCGGCGTGACCATCCAGGGAAATGCCGTCAGCAATCTCACGGCCGGCACAACTACCTGCATTTACGCGGAGAATGGCAACTTTGCGCGTCAGAACCAGGTTTCTAATGCCACCTACGGAGTCAGCGGCTGCATCTACCAGGACAATCTGGCGCACGGTTGCACGACCCCTTTCGCTAGCGGTACCGACGGCGGCGGCAACACCCACGACTAAACCCGTCGCCGGGAGCGGCGGGCGTCCTTGCCCACCGCTGGAGGGAATTCGAGCCGGGCGTGATCCTCTCTCACGGCACACGCCCGTCGTTACCTGAGCACGCTCAGGGTCAACTGGGTCAGCTCGCCCACCGACCACGCCTGGAAAGGGCAGCCCTTCGGCGCGTGTGGCGCGTCGCCGTCGGCGATCTCGGGCAGGTGGTTGATGCCGATGGAGTCCGGCAGGCTGGCCAGCAGCGGGTCGAGAAATCTCGTGCGTGCCGCCGCGCGCGCCGTCCCATCGTCGCCGTTCACCCGCGTCCATGCCTCCACGAACGGCCCGAGCAGCCAAGGCCAAGCCGTGCCCTGGTGGTACGCGCCGTCGCGTGCCGCGGGACCGCCCTCGTAGCGTCCGCAGTACCCCGGCTCGCCGCGCGCGAGCGTCCTCAGGCCCGCAGGGGTGAGCAACTCCGCCTCCACGCTGGCAACGACGGCCCGCGCGTGCGCGGCGGAGAGGAGCACCAGCGGCAGGCCGCCCACCGCGAAGATCTGGTTGGGCCGCAGGCTCGGGTCGTTCCGGGCGGGTTGGCCGTCAGCGTCGACCACGTCGAAGAGGCAATTCCTTTCCGCGTTCCAGAACTTCTGCTCGAACTGCACCTGGCCCCGCTCGTAGAGCAGCCGCCAGCGCGCGGAGTTGGCGGACATCAGCGCGAGGGCGTTGAGCCAGAGCGCCTGGATTTCCACGGGCTTGCCCACGCGAGGGGTGACCGGCCGGTTGTCCACGCGCGCGTCCATCCACGTCAGCGCGGTGGTGCCGCCGGGTTCGCCCGCGAAAAGGAGGCCGTCATCCGGGTCGGCGCGGATGCCGTAGCGCGTGCCGTCGGCGTGACCCGCGAGGATCGCCTCGCAGACGGCGAGGAGTTGCATTTGGTCGCGCGCGGAGCGTTCCAGCCCGGCGGCCTCAGTGGGCCGGGGGGCGAGGTTCAGATAATCGTGCGCCGCAACCACGAACCACAGCGCGGCGTCGGCGGTGTTGTATTCGGGGGCCTCGCCACCGTCAGGAAAACGATTGGGTAACATCCCGCCGGATACCGCGCCGGCCCACTGCAGGAGGATCTCGCGCGCTTCTTCGAACCGTCCCGCCGCCAGGCACAGCCCGCGCAACGAGATGAACGTGTCGCGCCCCCAGTCCGTGAACCACGGGTAGCCGGCGATGATCGTGGGCCCGCGTCCGCCGCGCACGAGGTAGGCGTCGCCCGCGCGGCGGAGGCCGTCGCGGAAGGTGCTCCGGCGGCGTTCCTCGTCGGCGCGCAGGGCGGTGAAGAGGTTGCCCGCGCTGGCGGCGGCGGGCAGCGGCGGGGCGGAAGCGACGCCGCCCGATGGATCTTCGACGGCTAGAAGCAGCGCGGCGGTGCCGTTGCGCGCCAGGTCACAGACGAACACGCCCGGCACGGCGAGGTCTTCCCGGTCGTCGAGGCCGCGGGCGCGTTCCTCGACGTAGAGGAAATGGCGATACCAGGTCGGTTCGTGCCGGTAGACGCCGCTGCTCCACACGCGGGTGCCGGGCACGCCGGCGTACGGTCGCCAAAGCGCGTTGCCGCCGTTGTTCCACTGCTCGACGGGAGTCATCGCGAAGGCAGGGTTCTCGTGGTGCAGCGCGTGGTAATCGCGGCCGGAGAACAGCGGACGCAGTTCCAACCGGCAGCCGGGAGCCGGGGCGGGCAGCCGCCAGCCGAGGACGGTCAGGCCGGTGACCCGGTGGACAAAAATTTCCTGCACGACGCTCGTGCCGTCGGGAAACCGGAACGTCCAGCACGGCCACGGGTCGGCGTGGAAGTCCACGAGGAAGTCCTGTCCACGCGGCGCGAGCACGTCGTCAGGGCTGCCGGGGTAACGCTGCGTCGAGAGCGGGAACCGGCCGGCGGGGGTTTCCAGCCAGGTTTCCAGGCCGTTGACGAGGACGGTGCGCCCAACGGGCGGGCGCGTGGCGGGCAGCAGGAGCGCGTGGTAACGCCGCGAACGCGCGCCGCCCACCGTGCCGGACGCAAAGCCCCCGCGGCCATTGGGTTCCAACCATTCAGCATCGAGATTCATTGGACAGGAACCAACGGGAACGGCCGGAGAAAAACATTTTTCAAAAATAAATGGCGGGTTTAGCCGCGTTTTTACGCATCTCTTATTGAAGGTCAGGAAGGCAGAAGGTAGGAGGAGGAAGACAGCACGGGGGGAGAGTTGGGCCTATCCCCTCGACTTGTCTTTTCTCCTCCTACCTTCTGCCTTCCCATTTTCAGCGGCGGGTTTGCCCCCCCGCGCGATGCGCACGAACGTCGTCACGATCTTCCAGCCCGCCACGAACGTTCCGCGCAAAGTCCCCGATACCTTCGACACCCCGCCCGTGCGGCAGCGGTGGGCGACGGGGACCTCGAGGACGCGCAGCTTGTCCCGGGCGACCTTCATCTGCATTTCGAGGTTCCAGCCGTAGGTCATTTCCTCCATGTCGAGGCGGGTGAGCGTGTCGCGGCGAATCGCGCGGAACGGGCACATGTCCGTGTATTTGACCCCGTAGAGCGCGCGCATGAGAAAACCCGCCAGGTGCCCGGCGAAGACCTGCTGGGCGTTCATGCTGCCGGGTTCGCGTTCGCCGCGGGTGCGCGAGCCGATGACGAAGTCCTGCGTGCCGTCGGCCACCGGGGCGATGATCCGTTCCATGAGCGCCGGAACGTCGCTGCCGTCGCCGTCGAGGAAAAGGAGGATTTCGCACGCCGGGTCCGCCGCCGCGACGCCCGCCGCGCACGCCCGGCCGTAGCCGCGCTCGGATCGGGACACGATGCGCGCCCCGGCGGCCGTGGCGCGCTCGGCGGTGCGGTCGGTGCTGCCGTTGTCCACGACGAGGACTTCCTGCGGAATGCCGGTGGCGAGGCATTCGCGCACCACGTCGGCAATGGGTTCCTCCTCGTTGAGGCAGGGAATGATGACGGAGACAGGAGGCGGCATGAACAAAGCAGACCTCTATCAAAAGACCGTGACAACCGCGCTGATTATTTTGCGAAGCGAGACGGGTTGCAGTTTGCCTGCTTCCGACACGAACAGGCTTTCATGGGCCGTAAATAGTTTTGCGGGACGGGCGTAACTCACCAGACGCAACCCACCGGTGGCAAAGTCCACTTTGTTCAACTCAACCGCCCGCGCATCGCCGTAGGGCTTGCTCGTGACCTGACACAGAATCCAGTCACCACGATCCGCCGAGGCCAAGACGACCGCCGGACGGAGTTTCGATTGCGATAGATCCGAAAAAGGAAATGGAAGGGTAACTACCGATCCTTCTGAAGGTATGACCATGCGTCGTCCTCCTCGGAGCGGTTCCAATCTTTGGCCAACGCCGGTCCGCTCAGGAGCGCGGCTTCGTGAATATCGGGGGCGGGTTCTTCGTCGAGAATCGTGACAAACGCCCGATGGCGGCGGGTGATCTCGACCGGTTGCAACAGGCGAACAGCACCGCCCTCGTCGATGATGGCTTCAACGGTTTGGATCATGCGAGATGCAGGGTAACGTTCGAGCAGCTATCAGGCAATGTGAAAGCGTCCTGTCTGCCGCTGCCTACAGTCGGCGCGTTGCGTGTACTCCCTTGCTTGAGCCGATGAAACTGAGAGGTGGCACCGGGAAACAGGGTCGCATTGGCGGGGCGAAACTATCCTGCTTGCTTGAGCCGATGAAACTGAGAGGTGGCATCGGAGACAGAGATCGGTCGCCGCACGGAAGCGAGCGCCGCCCGGTTTTTCATCCGTTGGTTCCGCTTCCGGTGGTAATCTGTCAGGGGCATATTCGCACGAACGTAACGGCTCCAAGCCTCCGTGTCGAGCAGGTCGACGGCGTCTATGTCCTTGTATCATCGCCTGACAGGCCACTTTTGCATCACTTCACCGCCGCCTTGTGCACGATACCTTTGGCTTTCAACCCCTGCGCGGCCTCGGTGAAATAATCCTTCACGTCGCTTTGCGTGCGAATCCATTCCAGATAACGCCCGACGCCGGTGAGCAGGTCCGTCTGCGGCGCGTAGCCGACGCCGTCGCGGATGCGTTGCGTGCCGCTCGTCAGATGCCGCATCTCGCCGGGGCGGAATTCGCCGTTGACCTCCGGCGCGATCCGGATACCCAGCGCCTCGCTGATCTGTTCGGCCACCTCGCGCACCGGCACGCCCCGGCCGCTGCCGACGTTGACCGGCAGGCCGTCGAGCCGGTCGGATTCGGCCACGAGCCAGTTCGCCCGCGCGATGTCTTCCACGAACGAGAAATCGCGCGTCTGTTCGCCGTCCTCGTAGAGCACGGGCGGCAGGCCGTTGAGCAGGCGCGTGCAGAAAATGGCGATGACACCCGTGTACGGGTTGAAGATCGACTGCCGCGGCCCGTACGTGCACGAATACCGCAGCGCCACCGTCGGGATGCCGACCTGCTTGCCCCAGAGCAGCACGAGTTTTTCCTGGTCCACCTTGGTCAAGCCATAAACCGTCTCACCGCCGACGGGCGCTTCCTCGGGCGTGGGCGTGGGGGTCGTGTCCGCGCCGCACAACGGGCAATGCACGGTCCAGTCGGCGACACGGAGTTGTTCGACGGGGCGCACTGCCGGAAAGACCAGACCATGCGTGGGGCAGTCCGCCGCGCCCTCGCTGTAGACGGCCTGGCTGCTGGCGACGACGATTTTCTTGATGGGCAGGTTGTCCTCGCGGATGACTTCCAGCATCTGCGCGGTGCCGAAACTGTTCACCTTCACGTACTTGGCGATCTCGGGCATGTAGCCGCCGTACGCGCCCTGGTGGAAGATTACGTCGATGCCTTCCATGGCGGCGCGGATCGTCGCGCGGTCGGTCAGATCACCCTGGACGAATTCTGCCTTTGCGTTGACCCAGGCGGGTTTGCCGAGGCGGTGGGTCTGGGGTTCGAGGTTGTCGAGGATGCGGACGGTCCAGCCTTCGCGGACGAGATGGTCGGTGACGTGCGAGCCGATGAGGCCAGCGCCGCCGGTGACAAGGGCGCGTTTTTGGTGGAACATGGGTGACGGGTGGCGGGCGGGTGCAATGGACAACGGCACGCCCGTTTTCTCAAGCAGATAGCCTCTCGCAAAGGACGCGAAGGAAGAAAGGAGAATACGAAGATTTCCTCCTCTTCCCGTTTTCTTCCTTTGCGTCCTTTGCGAGAGGCTTCTTCCCGTCGAGCGAGGGGCGTACATCCGCTCAGCCCATGCGCGTGCCTACTTTCCCTTCAACAAAGGCACGTTGATGCCGCCGAGCATCTTGCCGCCCCGACGTTCGGTCAGCGCGGCCATGATCCCGCCGGCCACGGCCACCAGCGCCGTCGTCGCGAACGCTGCCAGGCCCACCGTGAGAATGCGCTGCTCGTTGGACTCTTCGCGCGCCTCGCGTACTAGCGTCATGATCTCCTGCCGGATCTCGCGCGCTTCCAGCGGCGTGATGTCCGGGCGGTCCAACCGCGTCTTGAGCACGCTGATGGCCAGTTCGACGGTGTTCTGGACCTTGTGCGAGACACCGGACTGGTCGAGCGAAAATGCCTTCAACCCTTCCATGAGGATGAGCAGCGATGGGTTGAGCATCCCCATGTAGCCGCGGAAGGTTTCCTCATCGAGCACCTTCTTGGTGAAGTACGCGCCGAGCACGACGCGGACGGTTTCCGCCGTCGCCCTGAGCGGGTCCACGACGCCGAGGGCCTGGACTTTGCGGAGGATGATTTCGTTGCTCATAAACGCGCGCTGCCTGCTCCTGCCGGCTGCCAGTCTACGGGGCGGAAAGACAAAAGGCAAAGGGCAAAGGGCCGGAAACCGGCGCAACGCCGATTCTTTCTCCCCTATGTCAGACCCACGCAACGTTCAGCACGACAAGAAGGTCATCAGCCAAAAGCAGAAGCACGGCGAGGACCTCACCCAAGGGGCCGCGCACACCCCGCAGCCCGGCAAGAAGACCGCGCACGAGGAGCCGCACGGCGCGCACAAGGAGTCCGAGGCCGAGAAGTCCGGCGGCAGCGTGGCGGAGACCGGACACGACCTCACGCCGGGCGAAGCGACCACCCCGGCGCGCGTGAAAACGAAGGGGTAAGGCCTGGTTCTTCATGTGGTCACGGCGCTGCGTCGCCGTGCTCCGCATTCGTGACGTCCTACCAGCAGACACGGCGACGCAACACCGTGACCACATGGAAAATCCGACGCCTGCAGCGCGGTGTCGGCAACCTTTTGCTATCGCAGCGAAATCCCCGGTGTTTTCATCTCACCCGCATGCCTGCTTTTTCGTCCCAATGCAAAGGCTTGTCCATCTTGGGCAGGGGCGACTCTTTTGACGGGTCGACCGTCACGCCGTATTTCCAATCCGGCGGGCAAATGGCGATGTAGCGCGCGTAGCCGCCCGTGCCGCCACCAAACTTCGGGTAGCCGATCTCCACCAGCGCGCCGGTTTCCGGCACCTGGTCGAGATTGCAAATGCCCTCGCCCTGCGTGTAGCCGTTGCGCAAGAGCCACGCCTCGCCTTCGAGGTCGGGCGTGGTGTCGGTGTCGAGCGCCTCGTGGCCGTGCATCAGGATGCGGCGCTGGAGGTGCAGGAACTTCAACGCGTCGAGCTTCACGCCGGGAAACTTTTCTTCCGTGGCCAGTTTCGAGTCAGGCCAACGCTTGGACCAGTCCGAGCGGATGAACACCACGCTGCCCTCCGGGATCGGGCCGTGCGCTTTTTCCCAAGCCTCGATGTCGGTCACTTCCATCTGGTAGCCGGGGTCTTTTTTGACCTTGTCCACGATGGAAATGATCACCAGCGGACGCACGCAGAACGTCGGCGGCAACTCGTCGATGGCCGGGTAATCCGGGTTCCAGTGCGCGGGCGGGTCGATCTGCGTGCCGAGCTGGTCGGTTGAGAGCGTGTAGGCGCTGGCCTCGAAGCCGTCGGCCTTGTATTCGTAGGACTGGCCCGTCTTGGGGTTTACCGTGCGCGCGAACCGCGACGCGGCGAACCCCGCCCATACCGGGATCGACGGCGTGATGGTGTGGGTGAGGTCCACGTACTTGGCGGGCTTGAGGTAGCGCGCGTATACGTCCCATAGGCCGTGCGGCGCGTCGCCGGTCTGCGCGCGGGCCGGAACGGCGAAACCGGGAACGACCAAGCAAAACAGCAGGCAGCGGAACAGCGTGGGCTTCATCGGCCGTCTTTTATAGCTGGCCCCCTTTTAAAATCCAGCCGCGATGCGACCCGGCCGAAAAAGACGCTTGTGTCCGTTCCGCGCTTTGCCCAACAATACGGCATGTCACGTTTCCTCGGCCGGTATTCGTCCATCACCTTCGCGCTGTTGCGCATCATCACCGGCCTGCTGTTCGCCTGCCACGGCGGACAGAAGGTGCTCGGGATGTTTGCTCCCCCGCCCATGCCGGACGCCCCTGCGCACGTCTTCACGCTGTTCTCGATGCCCGGTGTCGCCGGGATCATCGAGCTGGTCGGCGGGTTCCTGGTGGCTTTCGGGCTGTTCGGCGACTGGGCGGCCTTCCTTTGCAGCGGGCTGATGGCGTTCGCCTATTTCCTGGTACACGCCAAGGGCGATTTTTTCCCGATTGTGAACAAGGGCGAACCGGCCGTGTTGTACTGCTTCATCTTCCTCTACATCGCCTTCCACGGCTCGGGCATCCTGAGCCTAGACCAACTCCTGTTCCGCCGGCGAACCGGCGTTCAGACCACGGAATCAGCCGCCACGATCTGAGCGGATGGGTGCCGGGCGCGATACCAGCGCAACGCCGCGCCCGTGAGCCACAGCGCGATGGCGGGCAGGAAGATCGCGGAGTTTTGCAGGAAGAGTTCGTCGGCGTTGCCGTGCCACCAGTTGAAATAGAGCACCTGCGCGAACGCCGTGCTCCAGTACAACGGCCAAGCCCTCGGCAGCAGGCACAGGAACGGCACGAGCCACGTCGCGTACCACGGGACACCCGGGGAAAGCACCGCCAGGAACATCGCCGCGAGGAACGCGCACCTGCGCACGACGCTGTACTCGTCGGCGTCGCACTTCCAGAATGCCCACGCCGCCGTCAGCGCGAAGCCCAGTCCCACCAGCACGACGAACACTTGGTAGACCGGGACGCCGTGCGCGTTCATCCAGCCGGAGGGCAGCATGTTCAGCAGATAAAAACGGTCGCCGCTCTGGAGGCCCTCCTCCTCCGTGTACTTCGGCAGGAAACCCAGCGCGCCGGGGAGGCTGTACGTCACGCAGTACGGCACGTAGCCCACGATCACCGTCGCCGCGCACGCCAGCGGCAGCCGCCAGCCCCACCGGAACTTCCGGTACAGCGCCGGGAACAGGATGATCGGATACAGCTTCGTCAGCACGGCGCACCCCAGCGCGAAGCCCGTGGCCGTCGGCTGGCCCCGCCGGTGGGCCAGCAGCGCGCCCGCCAGGCAGGCGAGCATGATGGCGTCCTGGTGGCCGCCGCCGGCGAATTCCCAGATCGGGAGCGGGTGCCACGCGTAGAGGAGCACGCGCTGGGTGGGCAGCCCGTAGGCGGCGAGCGTGCGCGCCAGCAGCCAGACCGTGACCGCCTCGAAGAACACCATCGTCAGGCGCATGTCCGTGACCGTCTCGCTCAGGCGCGTGCAGAGCAAGAACACCACCTGCGAGCCGGGCGGGTAAACGGTCCTGGCGTAGTCGCGCCGGTTGATGTGGGGATAGACCCGCTCGTCCCGCAGCGGGGTCAGGTGCTCGTCGGCGGGCACGTAGCGGAACGGGTTGGTTCCCGAGGCCTGCACGCGCCCGTCCCAGATGTAGCGGTACAGGTCGGTGGAGAGGTAGGCGTCGGTCGTCAGCGGGGCGACCCGGAACCCCGCCGCGAACACGAGTCCCAGTACGAGCGTCGAGCGGGCCGGCCGCGCCTTGCAAACCACCCAGGCCGCGACGCCGTAGAGCGTCAGGAGGCCGAGGACGCCGCTCAGGAACGTCAGCATGCGCTGCATGTTCTGGTCGTGCGCGCCCTTGCAGCACAGCACGAGGATCAACGCACCGAGCACGAGCAGGGCGGCGTTAGCCCAACGCGTGGAGAACCAGAATTCATCCGCAGATTTCGCAGATTTTCGCAGATTGGCAGAAGGAGAGGAAAGGGAAGGAGATTCCTCCTCTTTCAATCTGCGGAAATCTGCGAAATCTGCGGATAACTTTCCCTCTTGCATGCGCTGCCGCTTACGCGTCGCCGGGCCAGATTCTTTCACGGCCCTCGCGTTCGATGAGGCCAGCGAGGAACGCGCGCGTCTGCGGCGCTTGGAAGCCGTCGTTCCCGCGCGCCGCGCCGAAGAGTTCGTCGCACAACGCGCGCAAGGTCGCGGCGTCGTCCACGTCGTACCACGCCGGGAGCTGGACCGTTTCCAGGCCGATCTCGGCGGCGCGTGCGAGGGTTTCGCGTGCGACGTGTTCGGTGCTCCAAGTGATGTCCTCGAACAGGCGGCGGTGCGCCTTTTTGATGCCGAGGAGGTAATAGCCGCCGTCCTCGCTCGATCCGAGCACGGCGCGGTCGCCGGGCAGGCTCAACGTGCGCACGGCCGCCGCGAGCGCCGCGGCGGGCAGCGTCGGGCTGTCGGAGTCGATCAGGCAGACCGCGCCGTAGCCGAGGGCGAGGAGATCCTCGACCGCGCCGAGGAGGCGTTCGCCGAAGCCGCCCTCGCGTTGGGCGACCAGGCAAAAGCCTTCCGGCAACAGCCCGTCGAAGGCGCGTTCCATGCCGGTGGGCGTGTAGACGGCGATCCCGACAGCGGGCAGGGCGGCTCCCCCGGGTTCGCCGTCCGTATGGGTAATGCCCGTGGCGGCGACGGCGGCGATGTTGGCGGTGGTGTCGCGCAGGAAACAACCGCTGAGCGCGGCGGCCTCCTCCGGAGTGAGTGGCGGGCAGAGCCGGGTCTTGCTCGCGCCGGGGCGCGGGGCTTTGATCATCATGGCCAGCGCGCAAGCTCCGGGGATCACGCCGGGCGAAGTGCCACCGGCAGAAGCGGCGTGGGGATCGAGCACGGCGTTCAGGTCAGCCTCGTGATCGGCGGCGGC
>CAXTOX010000035.1:0-2942 GCA_964245885.1 uncultured Chthoniobacterales bacterium
AAATCGTCCGGAGCGCCGAGGCAGGGCTCTGGTGCGCCATGGATGCGCCTGCTCGTGCGTCTGCTCGCCGTTTAACTCAACAGGTTCTGGGAGCCGTTTACCAAGTACCTGCCCGCATTTCTGCACTCTTCGCAGAAGGCAAGCTCACCGGCTTCAGAACCGTTGACCATCCATCCGCAATCCTCCGTGTCACTTGGCAGGCATGGCGCAACGGATACCGGCCACCGCGTAGACGCAACCCCGTCTTTGGAACCGGCTGCGACCCTCCCCGCAATGACCAACGGCAGAAAAGCAGTCAAGTCGCCCGACCTCCGGTTGGAACCCGCTCAGGTGCGCGGTGCGATCGAAGGTGAGGTCACGAAAAAGCCTTCTTCGCTCTCGTGTTCTCTGGTTGTCACCGCAGCGGGATGCTTGCTGACAGGGATCTTGGTTGGCCGCCTCTTGCCGCGGCTCGCCGACCGTCAGACGGCTCGATCTACCGCGAGCGACTTGGCGGGAGGCACACCGCCAGGAACAATGGCGGCCGGAGTGGCGCAGGTTTTTGCAGCCAATCGATGGTTCGACGCACTTCTTAGGGGCTTGTTGAACCACATGGCCACGCGTGCTTCCTGCGGGCGTCATCGGCTCGTCAGTGTTCCCATCTCATGTCCCCCGCGGTAGCTGTTCCACTTCGCGGCACAAAAGCGGCTACGTTCTTGAACCCTCAAGCTGCTTTCCTCTCGGAGTTGCTTGGCTCTTTTCTACTCACATGGCTTGAACGAAGCAACGACGCGCGGCGAGATGAGAATCAAAATCTTCCAAGGCGATCCTTCCAAGATCGAAGAAGTCGTCAACGCTTGGCTCGCCGGCAACCCTGCCGCTGAGATCGTCTCGCTGACGCAAACCGCCCTCGCCACTGAGCGGGGGTACACTTCTGTTGGTCTGACCATCCTGTACAAAGAACCCCCCGGACCGAAGCCGGGTGAAGCGAGTTCCCTGACCATCCGAAGAAGCGGCCGCGTGAACGGCTTTTAGGCACGCTTGGCAGGCATCAAACGGTGCGAAGGCTACGGCCCATCCAACCAACTCAAGTGGCAGCCGGCGAGTGCTAAAATCTCCAGCACACCCAGAAGCGCGAGCCCGGCGAACACGCCCCAGAGAGCTGGGTTGTCCCCAAATACGCTTCTGCCACACTTCCCACAAGTACCAGCCACCATCGCGATGGTGCTCCCGCATGATTTGCATCCCTTTGCTTCCATGCTGCCAAGAAGCAGCATGGAGGATGCCAAGCGGATGCGGGTCAAACGAGCTTGGCTCTGTCCACAGGCAAGAGGTCTTGGTGCGTGACTTGTAAGCGTCGTCGCGGTAAGCACCCACGCACAGGCCAGCCAGCTCTAGACGATGTCAAAAGCTCAGGAATTGGCACTGGCGTGACAGTGGGTGTTTGCGGCTGGACCGCCGACTCTGGAGCAGGCTGGAAGGTGTGAAAACCACGGGCATCCTCAAACCCGCGGGGCGCATATTTTGCGGCGCGCACCAGCATAATCAAACCGGCAGTGAAGAGGAAAAAGTAGATGGCAAGTAAGCAAAGCGCAGCGGGAATCATACAAAGGAAGCAGGTTATTAGTTGATCATGGGTCTGTAGCAATAGGCATGCCTAAGATTATCGCATATGAGATAATATTCTCGGTTTCCAATTATTGAGAAACTGGGCCGTGCCCAGTGACATGGGCTGCGTTCAGATTTGCGAGAATCGATTGTCTCTATTGAGATTTTCTGACTACGCATAGGCCTCATCGACAAAGAAGAAAGTTGTGGGATGCATCTGCATGAACCCAGCGGTTACTACAACTTGGCGTGTTGCGAGCGGCGAGCAGCAACGATGGTAGTACAGTTTGATGTCTTGGCAGCCCCGGCAGGGGCTGGGAACTTGCCAAACTGTACCACTACCGCAGCAACGTGGGCCTCGCGCGCAGGTGGCTTAAAGAGGCGGCGCGCTTAGGGCCGAAGCTGCGTGGGGACCGCGCGGGTGGACGCGGACTTGGCGTCGTTACGGACGGGTTCGGAGCCGCACAGGCCCATCTGCGGGCACCTTCAGGTTCAAGTCTTGAACGGGGTCAAGCGCGTGAAAACCTCTGGCATCCTCGAACCCTTTGGGCGCGCTTTTTGAGGCTCGCGCCAGCATGATCACGCCAGCAGCGGCAAAGATAAGATAGAAGGCCAGTAAGCAGAGCGCGGCGGAGAGCATACGGTGCATCAAGGCATCCGCCGACCGGCAGGTCGTGGATGCGTGCCGTATGATCTTACCCCGGTTCCACGGCGCGCTCGGTGATCACTCGCTCGTGGACTTTGAAAACAGTCTGAGCTAAACATCCACGAACCCCGCACTCCGACGTGTCCACGCCTTCGGGGAAAGATCACGCAACTCCCTGCGCTGGAGTGAATACAGTCGTACCGGGGGTTCGAATCCCCCCCTCACCGCATGTGATCGCTCTGCGGATTGCGTCGCGGCAAACATCGCGTTCCGGCCAATTTGCGTTGGTCCCGTTGACGCTCAGCCGGCCCAACCGTGCAGGTGACAAGCCACCGCGTTTTAGACCAAAGCCTCGGCGTGGGCGGAGCGCGCGGCCTCGACGGAGGCGCGGTTCAGTTCCGCCAAGGTCTCCTGCAACGAACGGCCGCGGTCACGCCGGTGCAGATCGTGGCGGTCGATGATCGTTGTACCCATGGCTTCCTCCAGCAGGCGCTTGTTGTCCGGGGCGGTTTTCTCCGAATCAGTGATCCCCTGGGCACCTTCCGTGGAATTCGCTCGAAAGATCGCAGCCGCGCTGAACGGCAGAAAATCGTGGTACGTTTGCGGAACAAGGACCACGTCGCCGCTGTCCAGCAACTCGCCCAAGTCGGTTGACCGGACCACGTCGGGTCGGTAGCGCGCCTGCCCGGCGGCGGCCGCCTGGTAGGTG
>CAXTOX010000035.1:2952-28796 GCA_964245885.1 uncultured Chthoniobacterales bacterium
CATCGTGCAGTTGCCGGTGCGTCTTCGGGTATTCCCGCTTGAATTTTTCGACCTTGGCTCGTTTGACGGCCGGGTCGGTCTCACTCTCGATGCCGTAGGCGTTGTAAGCCGCTTCTCCCTCCATGGTGAGCGCGACTCCGCGCGACTCGATCTCGCCGAAGCGGGCTTTGTGGTGGATGATCACGATGGAAGCCTGCTCCAGCGTCTTCTCGACGCGGGTCATGTACTCGGCGACGTTTTCACCCTTCTGCAATTCCTGCCGGGGCGCGTTGACCTTGGTTGCCAGCAGCGAACCGGGGTCGGCTTCATAGGCCGCCAGCACTTCCGGCCGGCGTGCGACGAAAACATCCTCACCCGCCGCGATGCGCGCGATCTGGTTCAACTGGATGGACACGCCATCCTCGCGGATCGGCGGCCCCTGGATGACCGTCTGCATGGGAATGCCGGCGGCGTTCAACTTGTCCACGGCGTCCTCAATGTCGAGCGCGCGGGGCGTCAGATGGTTCAGAACCGGCGACTCCAACACGATGTCCGCGAGCGGATCGCTGATCCTCCGCAACCTTGAGTAAAGGGCAAAATCGACTACCTTTTCCTTGTGCATGCTGAACGCATCCACCACCAGCGCGGAGAAGCGTCGCGCGTTCACGGCGTCCAACCCACCGTCCGCCTCCGCGCGATTCAACGTCGCCAACAGCTCGGGCGAAAACTTCGGGTGGAGCTTCCGGTTCTTTTCCAGTTCCGCGAGCACTTCCTCCCGGAGCTGCGGCGGGATCGAGTCGACGTGCAGCAGGGAGCAAAACATCCGAAACGCGTTCTCCTCGATGGACCTGTCCGTCGACCGGAACGCGGTGGCGACCATCGGAAGCGATTTGGCCCCGAGCACCGTCATGTCGTAGAACTCGACCGGGAACATTCCCATCACCGCGAAGATCCGCGTCACGACGCGCATCTCCACCGCGCCGGGCATGCGGATCGCGCCGTGCTTCTCCTCCATCAACGTCTCCCGATTCACGTGCGGGTCAGGAGACCGTTCGAGTTGTTCGAGGTTAGACGCCCGCACCGGCACGGTGAAGCGGTTGTATTCAGGCATTTCCGCGCCGTACATCTCGGAGAAGCCGCGCGCGACCATTTTGCGGATTTCAGAGGACGGCAGAAGTTCGGTGGGGGAACACATGGACATGGGTGGGTTGGTCAGAGCAGTGGTGGCGCTGGCACGAGGGTTTGCACTTCGCAGAAGAAGTCGGTCAGCGCCGGATGTTCGGCCTTGGCCCCGAGCTTCTGCAAGAACCGCCTTTTGGCATCGTCAAATTCCTCCGTCGCACCGGGTTTCTGATCAATCGCGGCGGACAAAACGTCGCAGAGATCAAAGAAGTCGTCCCGGTTCTCCGCGGCGACCACGTCCTGAAATTCACGGCTGCGGCTGAACCCGTACACCGCTCCGAGCAGCGCGTGGTGGGCAGCCATGGCGGGCGAATCGTAAATCTCGTCCAACTCCGCCTTGGCCAGCCGGACAGAGAACGTTTCCTGCCCCTCCACGGGTAACACCTCGTTCACGCCAGACATCAGATAATCGACGAAGTAAAGCCGGTCGGTCCGGCTGAGCGGATTCTTGGCGAAAAGATCGGCGAAGTACCGCCCGACGTACTCAACGGAGAACGCATCTGGCCCGGTCAGAAACAATTCGCCGAGTTCGCGGCCACACTCCATCGCGAGTTGCGGGATGTCGTGATGTTGGCAGTACGTGAGCAGCGCGTTCTCCCACACCGAACCCGGCGGCAGTTCGCCCGCGATCAGTTCGAGCAGATGGGGGAAAAGCTGGTCGGCATATTCCAAGCTGCTGTCCAGCGGAGTCAACGCCGGGAGGTTTTCGATCTCGATGACATCCACGCCGCCGACGCGGACCGTGGCGTTGTTGAATTTCGTGGAGGTCGCGAGTCCGAAGACCGGGTTGAAGCTCAGATCGTTGCTCACGTCGGCGACGACGGAAAGCCGGGGCTTGCCGACGTGTTTCCTGACGATCTCCTCGGTCAAAAACGGCGGCACCGGCTTCGCCAGGAAAACACAGTTGCACAGGATGTCGTGGTCCAGGATCACCGGGAAAGGACCGCCAGCCTCGGTCTCCGCCCGCCCCCATTTGACGGTCGCGATCTCCAAGGCGTCGAACAACGCGCAAGCGCCCCGCCCCGACCGGCCGTTTGCGCCGATCACCAGCGCGGTCGGCCGGGCGGCGGCGCGGTCCAGCCGTCCGCGCAGCTCGTCGATGAATTGCTGCCGGCTCAGGTAGTGCCGGGGGAGAACGTAGGGCGGTTCCAGTCCCGCCTGTTTGTCCAGCCAGACCGTGACGGCGGCAATGGCCCCGGCGAATCCGGCCGAATAACTGAACGTGGCCACGCGCTTGCCTTGCTCATCGACGAGGTATTCCAGGTCGAGGAGCGTGCCCTGGCCGAGCGCGAAACGCCGCATCGTCACCGGCGTCATGGACTGCCCCTTGAAAACGTGCGCGAAATAGATGTGCCGATGCTTCAGCGCGAGGTTGTGCGCGGCGATTTCCTCCTGGAGCACCTCCTTGATGCCGAGGATGAACGCCCTGGCCGGAGCATCGTGCCAGGTGCCCGGCGCGACGATCTCCGCACCGTATCGGCGGTAGGCATCGTCCGGGAAGACGCGGCTCGACGAGCTTTCCACCGCGACCTCGTGCCCGGCGGCGGTGAGCGTCCCGGCCTGCTCGGGCGTGATGGGCGCACGCCGCTCGTCGGGTTTGTACTCGTGGCGCAGCCAGATGAGAGACATAGAGAGGGCTTCCGCGTGCCTCGCGGCCAGCGGAGTATCCTGTGGGTAAACCATCTTGCGCGGCGGGGCAAGTCGGCGAAGAAGAAAGCCTCTTGACGCCGCCCGGCGGAACCACGGAAAATCAGGAGGCCGTCAGCCGCGTCCCACCCCGGAGCCTCCTTCCTCTTGCAACAAAATTCCCTCCAAATAATCGTCATCGTCGGCGGCGGCTTGATGGGAGCCTCCGCGGCCTACCAGCTTGCCCGTGCGATCCGCGAGGAAAACGCGCCGGTGGAGGTCACGCTCCTGGAACGCGGCCGGGAAAACTCGCCCGCCGGCAGCAGCGCGGGCGAGTCGAGGATTTCGCGCAAGACGAGCTTCGAGAACGCCGAAGTGATCCCGGCGATGACCGTGCGGTCCAACGCCGTGCTCCACGCCCTCGGCGCGGTGGAACCTTCCCAAACCGTGATCCTGGGGAACAATCCCCGCTACATCGACGGGGCGCTCAAGACGGCGGCCAGTTCCGGCGTGCGGCATGCCCCGGTGGCCGATCTGCGCAAGTCGCTCTCCTACGTGCGCACCAAAGGCCTGACCGGACTGGTCGAAGCTCCGATGGACGCTTCCGGCGATGGCGCGGGCGTTATCAACCCGCGCCTGGCGGTACGGCGGCTGCTCGAACGCGCGACCGAGAGCGGCGTGACCGTGCGGCATGACACCGCCGTAGGTTCCCTGACGGAGCGCGGCGACGGCCGCGTGGAGGTGGCGCTCGCCGATGGTGACCGACTGCTCGCCGACCGGGTGATCGCCGCCAGCGGCGTGTGGAACGACCGCCTGATCGGCGCGGCCACCCCGGCATCGCTGCACACGAAGCCCAAGGTGCTCAAGGTGTTCTGGTTCAAGGTCCGCGACGAGGCCGCGTTTGCTCATTTTCCGAACTTCATCTTCAAGATCAAGGGCGGCCCCGAGTTCGCCGCGTCGCACCCGCGATTTGCGACGGCGCACGCGGGCTACGATTTCACCCGGTCCACCACGGAAGAAGGCTTTTACATGCTGCCGGAACGTCTGCCGGACGGCCTGTATCTGAAGGTGGGGCACTACCAGCCCACCCCTGCCCTCAAGGAAGCGCCGGACGCCTTGCTGGCGCGGGATTCGATCACCGGGGAACACGGGGCTTTCGTGGCCGGTTTCGTGCGCGAGTTCTTCCCGGGTTTGCTGCCGTGTTTGCAGCAGGTGGACGCACCCGGCTTCACCCAGACTTACCTGGAGAGTTTCGCCAACGACGCGCTGCCGATCATCGGCCCGCGCTCGGCCGGGAGCAGCGTCATCGTGATGACCGGGTTCAGCGGCATCGGCGCGAAGTTCGCGGTTGAGGCCGGTGCGTACGCCGCCTGGTACGCGCTTGGCCAGCCGGAACGCATCCCGGACGCGGCGCGGGCCCTCTTCGCGCCGACGAGGGAAAGCCTCCGGCCCAGGTTGCCGACCCAGTTCCGAGTCAACGGCCGGCTCGGCGCGCCGGGACCGGATGGCACGGTGCAGTCTCCTCCCTGTCTTGACCTCGGCACGCTCGGCGAAAAGGCGGCGAAGTTGTACCGCAACGGCTACCCCGCGAACGCCGGCATTCCCGAGGCGCGCGCGGCGGTCGCGGACCTCTTCAACCGCTATCAGGCCGACCGGCACATGCCCGGCGAGCCGGTTGACCTGGAGCAGGTGTACCTCGCCACCGGCGGCGCGACTGACGCCATCCAGATCGCGATTGAGCACGCCCAGGCGCGGTTCAAGCCCGCGACGGTGCCTCGCGCCCTGCTGATCGTTCCCATCTATCATCTCTACCTGGGCCAACTCAAGGAGAACGGTTTCGCGACGGACTACGTGGATAGTGCGGACGCGTACGACCCGACGGCGAACGCGCTGACGCCACGCTCCGACGACGAGATCCTCGCCGACATCAGGCAACAACTCACGCCGGAGACCTGCCTAGCTTTCATCAACTCGCCGCGCAACCCGGACGGAAAAATCTATGGATATCAGTTCCTCGAAGGAATCCTGACGATCCTCGACGAGCATCCTTCCCTGCGGCTGGTCAGCGACACGATCTACAAGGAAGTCGCCCCGAGTGAGGAGAATGTCGCCACGCTCTACGGATTGGCCAGCCTGGAGCAACGCCGGCGCATCTACGAGGTGGACGGCACCAGCAAGTCCGTCGCGAAAACCATGGACCGCGCCGCCTGGCTGGTCAGCGCCGCGGAAAACGTGGCCGAGATTGCGGCCGTCAGCCACCTTAAACGCGGCCGGCCAGCCTTGCCCCAGATGTTGCAGATCGTGTCGATGGCGGAGTACCTGGACAGCAGTGCGCCGAATTATTTGCAGCAGAATGCAGCCCTGTACGCGGGCAAGCTGCGCTACGTCGGCGAAGCGGCGAAGCAAGTCACGAACTTACATTGCAGCCCCCACCTCGGCGCGTACTACGGCTACCTGGATTTTCGCGCGGTTGATTTCGGGATGCCGATGACTTCGCTCGAAAAAGAAAACGCGGTGGTGGATGCCCTGACCGTCCAGGGGATCGGAGTTTTCGCAGGTTCCACGTTCCGGCACGTGGGTACGATCCGGTTCAACTGTTCGTTCCGCAACGAGACGCTCCGGGAGTTGATGAACGTGGTGGTGAATACCTTCGAGGAACTCGGTGCCCAGGTGGAGCGGCGGGAGATCCCGCTGCCGGCCATCGATCAGCCAGACTACGAGTTTCTTCCCTACCCAGTCGGCACTCTCACAACCCAAAAGCCTGCCGGGTTGCAGCCATGGAAGCCAGGTTCGTGAGCCTCAACCGTTCCCCCATGCAAACGCGACAAATCGAGCAACAGGTCGAGGAAATCTTCGCGCGATTCGGATTGGCCGAAAAGCTGCGTGGCGATCTCGCCGTCACCTCGCCACTCACCGGTGAGCAGATCGCGTCGGTGGCGACGGACTCCGCCGAGGCGATCAGTTCCATGGTCGAGCGTTCCGCCGCCGCCCAGACCCACTGGAAGATTGACCGGGAAACACGCGTGGAGTTCTTGAGGCTTCTGATGGGCAAGATGAGCGAACACGCGGCCGATCTGGCGACGTTAGTTCATCTTGATTCCGGCAAGAGCGTACGGGAATCCAACGCCGACGTGGCGAGCACCGTCGCGTTGGTGGGGAACACGCTCAAGGCTTCGTCGTACGAGCCTCTGCCCGGCGGTGCGGAACGCTCGAAGGAATACACTCCTCTGGGGGTAGTGGCGATCATCGAGCCGTTCAACTTCTTCAGCATCAAGCTCTGGACCGGCATCCCCGCGCTGTTGGCTGGCAACACGATCATCTGCAAGGCATCGGAAAACGCGACGTTGCCCACGCTTCTCTTCGTGGAGATCGTGCAACGAGCTGTGAGGGAGTTCAATGCCGACCAGACGAATGACCAGGTGCCGGACGACATTTTCCAGGTGGCGGTTGGAGGCCCCGAAGCAGGAAAAGCTCTGGCTGCGGCAACTCGGGTAGCCAAGGTGGTGGTGACAGGGAGCATCCCCGTCTGCGAGCAGGTGAAGGAAGTGGATCATCAACTCGGCCGTGAAGCGAAAGCATTGACGGAAGGAGGGGCGGCAAACTTCGTCATTGTCTCCGACCGGCACGACGGAATGGAGAGAACGGCTTATCTTCGTTTCGTGGTCGGCGCGATCCTCAAGTCCGTGCTGCCCTACGCTGGACAGAAGTGTATCGGTGCGAGGTTGCTGGTTGTACACGCCGATCTACTCAACGACTTCGTGCAGGAAATGCGGACGCAACTCGAAGCGTTCACACGGGCTTGGAAGCTGGAAGATGCCTTCGCCGAAGAAAACAACTTTGAGTTCAGCCCCCTGATTAACGCGCGTGCCGGCGAACGTTTCCAGTGGGCTTTGCGGCAAACCGTCAAGCAGGGAGGCGAATTGTTCGGGGGGATGCGTTGGGAGGATGATCATTATCCTGATGCTCACTATTATCAGCCTGCGTTCGGTATCTTCCAGGCGTCAGTACCTCTGATGACAGAAGAAGTTTTCGGGCCGTACTTTGCCATCCTTCCCTATACAGGTGGGATCGAGGACGCGTTGAGGTTGGCACAGAAACCGAACGCAAAATTGGTGAATGCGTATTACGGATCAGATCTCTCCGCAGTGAAGGTCTTCAAACGAAAGAACGAGGCTGGATTTACTTTGATCAATACTCCACAGGGCACCGGCCTACTCCCGCCCTACGGTCTTGGCTTCGGAGGCAACGGGTTGTCAGGCCAAGGGGAGAGTTTCGCGCGCGACCCTGAGTCAATTTTTGTGAAGCAAGGCGGCGACATCAAGCGATGCGTGAGTTTCAAATTGCCGGTCGTTTAAGGTAGGATTGCCTCTCCGAGGCAATCCTGATTTGGCTTGGATGACAGACGCACGCGCGGTTCGCCTGACCGGAAACATTTGGATTGCCTCGGAGAGGCAACCCTACCTTGGACGACCGGCCGCAGCGGCCTACCCAGATGCCTCCCACACGATCTCCGAGAGGGGCAACCCTATTTTGATGACGATGGCGGCGTCAGGATCGACACCTTCCATCTAACCAAGTCATAGTTCGTATCGGTTGCCGGACCTGGCGTGATTACGAAATCTAACCTGGTTCCCTTCGCCACGGTCGGTAGTAGGTCGATGTCTGCCGAGGAGTTCGTCGTCAACAATCGGCTAAATAGCTCCTTGCCGTCCGCGAAGACCTTGACGCCCGCCCCATCTCCCTGTGTCGGGGCATGCGGTTGAGCAATCATGTGAATCGGACCAGTGCGGTCACTGGTCCAGCGCAGCACAGCCCAACCTTGGCCACCGTTGAGGACGCCTCCGCTGCCGCCTTCCTCGGTCAGGGTAAAATATTTTCCCGGACCGGTCCACGCGTCTGCCCAGTCGCCCGGTGATGGCAGCCAACTCATCGGAGCCGGTTTTTCCGGGTCGTAAGCCGCTGACCCGGTTTTGTCATTACCGGCGAAGAGATAGCTCCAGCCTGCCTTGCCTTGGACATCGGAAAAATCTCGCAGCGAGTCCGCGATGAGTTCATCGCTGCGCGGCGTTTCCTTCACGGCTGACACCATCCCCTTTCCGGCGGCGACATACGTGGGCACTGTACCAAAAGTCACATCACCCGAGGTCGCCGGGAGTTCCGAGCCAACGATGCTCAGACGGTGGATCGGTCCCGCAAAATTCATTCGCGCCGTGCCGACTTCTGACCAGCACACCCAGACTGTTTGGGTCGCGTTTTCAAAACGATACACCTGGGTACGGTCGTCGGTCTTCTCCCGTTGCACGAAGCGCGCCCCATCCAAAAGATGGATAAGATTCGCGTAGGCGGCATACGGCATCGTCGGTGTATAGGCACCGGCAGCATCGGTGTCCGAGTGGACGAGACCCATGTTCGTGAAGCCACGGAAATCCCGGGCGAGATACCAGATGATGCGCTGAACTTCCGGGAAGGTAGATTCCAGCGTCATCATGCGCACGAGGTGGGAAGCTGCTTCCGCCCGGTCAGGCGTGGGGTCGTGGGAATCGCCGCATTCGGTCGCCCAAATCGGCTTCGCTTGCCCATGATTATATTTTCTGACAAGAGCGGTCAGATCAGTGAGCGAACGCACGACGGTTTCCGGCGTCTGGTAGGGATGGACAGCAACCGCGTCCATGGAGTCCAGCGCGCCGAGTTTGAAGAGTTTTTCAAGGTAAGGAAGCGGGATTTTCACCACGGCGCTGCCGAGTACCTGCACCTCCGGCCGGACTGCCTTCACTTTGGCGTAGGCGGCCTTGAGCATTTCGACGTAGTGCAGCGGCCGATCCCTCGCCGCGATGCCGTCGCAGAACGTGCCGTTGTACTCGTTCCAGATCTCGATGCAAGGAAGCTGTGCACCGTACCTTTGCAGAACCGCCGCACAGTAGTTGGCAAATCCGGTATAACCCTCCGCCGTGTAGGGTGCCAACTTGTAGACTTTGATGTTCGGCTGGTTGTCGTAAAGCGCGTTGCCGAAGGAGGCATTGAAGAGAACGTTCATGTGCAACTTCCTCGCGGCTTCCATGTACGCTGTGAATTGAGGGGTGAATTCATACCGCCCTTTGGATTTTTCGAGCGCGTCCCAGGGTTGCTCGTCGCGAATCCACGCAATGCCTCCTTTCTCCAGAAGGGGTAATAAGCGGTCGTCCAACGGCATCCCGGTGGCGAAATGGGTCATGACGCCGTACCTGGAACCGGCCATGCGGGCAATGTCGAAACGGGGCACGATGGCGAGAGTGGTACGCCCCTCGCCAACAGCGGCGGACCGACCGATTGACGTGAGGTGGAGGATGTAATATCCGATGTCGGCGATGTTCGGAACGACCAGGCACTCATGGTTCACCACTCGCACCGTACCAGTGGTAATCGGCGCGTCGTTGTAGTCGCTGACCGTCCATTTCACTTCTGCCCCGCTCTGAATCGCTGCCTTGATGGTGACCTTCTCGCCAACAGTAAAGACATTGCCAGGCTGAACCTGCGAAGGAAAATTGATTTCCGCCAATGCGGGCGCAGCAGATGCCACCTGGGCCGGTGAGCACAGGATCAATAGGCACGTGGCCAGCAGACGAAACAAGGACCGCATCATAAATCCCGGCGCACTCTACCGTGGGGACAGCTTTCTGAACAGGCTGCGTAACGGCCATCTCTCACCACTAGCAACCGGCAAAGAGTTGGAAGCTCCGCCCGATGCGGAAGTCACTCACTCGTCGTTACTAAAGATCGCTTGCAGCGTGTTCATGTCATGACGCCGCGTGAACGTTTGGAAATTTTCGTTCTTCCCGCGGTGGCGGAGGTAACCGCGCAACATTTTTTCAACGGTCGGTTTGAGGCTCTCGAACGGCACGCCGCGAAACAACTCACGTCCAACTCCCTGGTCCTGACCAAACCCTCCCCCGACGTAGACGTGGTAACCCTCCAGTTTGTCCGGGCCCACCCGCGTGCCCAGCAGCCCGATGTCGCCCATGTAATGTTGCGCGCAGGAGTTTGGACAACCGGTGAGATGAATGTTGATCGGCAGATCCAGCGGACAGCGGTTTTCCAGGTAGCGCGCCAACTCGACGGCATGTTCTTTCGTGTGAGCCGCCGCCCACTTGCAACCGGTCGCCCCAGTACACGCCACCAACCCACCGCTGAGGCTGCTCGCCTCGTGATGAAATTCCATCTGGACCAGGTTGCGCTTGAGTGTTTCCACGAAGCCGTCGGGCACGTTGGGAATGAGCAGGTTTTGCCAGACGGTCAGGCGGATTTCGCCCGTGCCGTAGTTGCGCGTCAGTTCCGCCAGGTGCCGCATCTGCTTGACGCTGATGCGCCCGACCGGCACCACCACGCCGACGTAGTTGAGCTGCGGCTGACGCTGCCGGTAGACGCCGATGTGACCGTGCGGGATCGTGCGCGGACGCGGTTCGCACTGGTCCAGCGGCAGGCGCGCAAGCTGGAAGTTCAGCTTCGTTTCTGCCAGCGCGAGAAAACCGTCGTAGCCCAGCCGATCCACGACGTACTTGAGCCGCGCTTTCTTCCGATTGGTACGGTCTCCCGTTTCGTTGAACGCCCGCAGGATCGCCGCGCCCAGCGCCACGCATTGCTCCGGGCGGACCAGCACGCCCACGTCCTTGGCGAACTGCTGGTGGCCGGTGATGCCGCACAGTTCGAGCCGGAAGTACACGCCCGGCTCGACGCCTGCCGCCTTCGCCGCCGCCTCACCCACGCGCACCGCGATGAAGCCCACATCGTTCGTGTCCGCCGCGGCACTGATCGCTCCCCCG
This sequence comes from uncultured Chthoniobacterales bacterium, assembly GCA_964245885.1. GTDB lineage: Bacteria > Verrucomicrobiota > Verrucomicrobiia > Chthoniobacterales > SZAS-18 > CAHJWO01. The sequence goes on from CAXTOX010000035.1 coordinate 13,536, forward strand.
CCGTCGAAGGCGATGTTAAATTTCCTCGGCAACCCGTAGAGGTCGCGGTTGTTGAGGATGTAGTGGTGCATCGCCTTGGCGAGCGGCCGGGTGTCGAGGAGTTCGTCCCGGTCGATCCCGGCCGTCGGGGTAGCGGTGATGTTGCGCACGTTGTCCACGCCCGAGCCTTTGGCGGTCAGGCCGAGTTCCTGCAAACGCAGGAGCACCTTGACGATGTGGCGTGGCGGGATTTGTCGGATTTGCAGGTTCGCGCGCGTGGTGATGTCGAGGTAGCCGCCGGCCCATTCCTCCGCGATGTCGGCCAGACCTTCCATCTGCGCGGCGGTCAATTCGCCGGCCGGGATGCGCATGCGCAACATGAGCGACTCCTGCGCAGGCCCGACGTAGAACATGCCGTGGTAACGAAAATAGAACGTGTCCTTTTCATCCGGCAGTTGGTCGTTCTCCGAAGCGGCGATGAGGCGGTCCCAGATGTCGAGGCCGTTTTGTTCGAGCTTCCAGAGTTCCGGTTTGGAAAGCTCCGAGACCGGCGTGCCAAAAACGTTCGCCTCCTCGGGTTCTGCCGGCGCGGCCTGGTTGACCAGCCCGGCGGCGGGTTCACTCGTGATGATCCCGGACGCGTTGTGCCCCACGAACGGGACGAAACCATTCTGCCTGACCCCGGCCATGAAGCCGGAGAGATATTCCTTTTGCGCCGCGGTGAACGGGCCGGGCGCAGGCAGCGTGGTTTGATTGGGCGGAAGTTGGCTGCTCATTGTGTCGCTCGAATCTAGTAAACGTCACGCTGGTAGCGTTTGTTTTTCTTCATGGCCGCCACGTACTCCTTCGCCTCGTCATCGCTCCGTCCGCTCGCCTCGCGGACGATGGCGTGGAGCGCGTCGTCCACGTCCTTGGCCATGCGCTTGGCGTCGCCGCAGACGTAGAAATGCGCACCGTCCTCCAGCCAACGCCACATCTCCCCGGCGTTCTGCCGCATGCGGGTTTGCACGTAGATCTTTTCCGTCTGATCGCGTGAGAAGGCGAGGTCGAGTCGCGTCAGGCAACCGCCGCTCTGCATGGCTTCCAGTTCTTCCTTGTAAAAGAAGTCGGTCGTCGATTTCTGCGCGCCGAAGAACAGCCAGTTTCCACCCGTTGCCCCGGTGGCCTGACGCTCCTCCAGAAACGCGCGGAACGGCGCGATGCCGGTTCCCGGTCCCACCATGATGACGGGCCGCTTCAAGTCCTCCGGCAGCCGGAAATGCTTGGCTTGCTGGATGAACACCGGCAGCTTCGTGTTATCGGTCACCCGGTCCGCCAGGAACGTCGACGAGACGCCGTGGCGTTTGCGGCCGTGCGCGTCGTACCGTAGCGTGTCCACCGTCAGATGCACCTGTTCCGGGTGAGCTTTCAGGCTGGAAGCGATGGAGTAAAGCCGGGGCTGCTGTTTCCTCAGCAGTTTGACGAACTCCTCCGGGGTAAACCCGAGCTTGGGGGAGGCCAGCAGGAAGTCGATGATCTCGCGACCGTAAAGGTACTGGTCGAGTTCCGTGCGGACGTTCGGATCGAGCAGGTCTTTCAGGAAGGCATCGCTCTCGTCGCGCTGGGAAAGTGCGGTCAGAAACTCCTTGTGCGCGGAACGAATCTGGAAGTCGTTGGTCAGCGCGAGGCGGATCGGTTTCTTCGCGCCGTCGTGGCTGGTCACTTCCTCCTCGCCGTCGAAGCCGAGGGCGTCGAGGATTTCCTGGACGAGTTCGGGCGAGTTGGCGGGCAGCAGGCCGAGCGCGTCGCCAACCTCGTACACGAGGCCGGAGCCTTTCAGGTCGATCTCGTAGTGGCGCGTGTCCTTGTCCGAACCGTCGAGGGTCAGCTTACGGCTGGCGAGCAAGCGGGCCGGAAACGGGTTGGTGCGGGAATACGCGGCCGGCGGAGGCGCGGACGCGGTAACGCGGCCGTTTTGAGTGGGCACCTGCTGGCTGCGGACCGGCTGCCCGGACGCCACCAACTCCGGCGCGCCGGCGTCCATATGCTTGGCCTCGTCGTGGTGGCCGACGGCCGTGGCAGGAGTTTCGTGGTCGGTCTCGCCCCCAGCTTTTTGCAGGATGGGCAACACCGCGTCCATCCAGGTTTTGGCGGGCGTGTCGTAGTCGGTGTCGCAATCCTGACGCGGCAGCACGCTGCGCGCGCCGAGGGCGGTCAGGCGTTCGTCGAGCTTCCGGCCGCAGCCGCAGAAATCCTCGTAGTTTTTGTCGCCGAGCGCGAGGACGGAATAGCGCAAGTTTTCCAGCTTTGGGAAATCTTCGGCCTGGAGCTTTTCGAAGAAACCGGCGGCGTTGTCGGGCGGGTCTCCCTCGCCCCAGGTGCTCGTGATGACTAAAAGGTTGGACTCCTTCGGTAACTCGGCGGCGTCGTACTTCGCCATGTCCAGCAGACGCGGAACGAAGCCGCTCTGTTTTTCAGCGGTGGTCTTGACCTTTTTCGCCAGGCTTTCGGCATTGCCGGTCTGGCTGCCGAAAAGGATCAACACCGGCACGGGCGGAGCCGCCAGCGCAGGCGCGGACGTTTGCGCGAGCATCGCCGCGGGGTTCACCGGCACGGTCGAAAAAAGACCGGCGAAGAATCCGTTGAGCCATTGGCGTTGTTCCTCGTTGAAAGGGGCGCTCTCCGGGATGTACGGAACCGGACGTTGGGAGGCGGTGGTGGACATGAGTCGGGATTCAGAGGCTTGGAAAAAACTTCGGCTTCAACGGCTCGCCGTGGTTTGGTAGGATTGCGGTTCTTTGGCTAATGAGCGGACGGCTTCCAATTGCACTGGACAGTATTTCAACTCGGGTTGGTGAGACTCCGGGCAGGCGTTCTCGCTAGTCACCTGATTGACCGCGATGCCAGCGGCGAACAGGTCATTCCAATGCATGGGTGCCCAACAATTCCCTGCTTGGATGCCATCGGTCGGGCGCGCGGGCAGCCTCAGTTCCCCCCGGCGCGACGCGATCCGCACCGGGTCGCCTTCGTTGACTCCGAGCACCGCCGCGTCGTCGCGGTTGATCTCCAGGTAAGGCCCGGGGTTCAGCTTGTTGAGGCTGGGCACCTTGCCCGTTTTCGTCCGGGTGTGCCATTGATGGGCGACACGTCCGGTCAGCAGGATGTACGGGAACTCGGCGTCCGGCATCTCGGCGTTGGGTAGGTACGGACGCGCCCAGAACCGCGCCCGGCCCGACTCGGTGGGAAATTGCAACGCGCCGCCCGCCGTCACGTAGCGACGCTTGATCGGCGGCGCGTTTCCCGCTGGAGCGAGCGGCCACGTCAGCACGCCCTCCCGCGCCAGCCGCGCGTGGCTGATGCCGCGCACGTCGTAGCCCGTCTTCGGATTTGCACTGCCGCGCATCTCGTCAAAAATCTCGTCCGCCCGCTGGTACGGGAACGCGTCGCCGAAACCCATGCGCCGGGCGACCTCGCTGACCAGCCACCAGTCAGGCCGCGCATCGACGGGCGGCGGCACCGCGCGCGGAGTGAGCGTCACCATCCGGCTGGAGTTCGTCATGGTCCCATCCGCCTCGGCCCAGACGGTGCCGGGCAGCAGGACGTGAGCGAAGCGCGAGGTTTCCGTCGGATGGTAGGCGTCCTGCACGACGACGAATTCCGCCCGTTCCAGCCCGCGCCGCACGCGGTCGCGGTTGGGCATCGTCACGGCCGGGTTGCTACCGATGACCCACAGCGCCTTGACCTCGCCGCGTTCCAGCGCGCGGAACAGGTCGATGGCCGCCAGGCCCGGCTCGGTGCGGATCGTGCCCGGCGGGAGTTTCCAGAGCGCCTCGGTTTCCGCGCGGTCCTGCGCGACGTGCACGGAACGCTGCCCTGGCAGTCCACTGCTCATGTAGCCGACCTCCCGGCCGCCCATGGCGTTCGGCTGACCCGTCAGCGAAAATGGACCCGTGCCCGGACGCCCGATCTGGCCGGTGGCGAGGTGGAGGTTGCAAATGGCGTTGACGTTCCACGTGCCCCGTGCGCTCTGGTTGAGGCCCATCGTCCACAGCGACATCCAGCGCGGGCAGTCGGCCAGGATTTTTGCCCCGGCGATGATATCGTCCACGGGCAAGCCCGTGATCTCGGACACTCGCGTCGGCGGGTAGGCATCGACGACCTCGCCGATGGTCTCCCAGCCGACGGTATGTCGGGCGATGAACGTTTCGTCCACGCGCCCCATCTTCATGAGCAGGTGCAGCCAGCCGTTGAGCAACGCGAGGTCCGTGCCCGGGCGCAACGGCAGGTAGAGCGTGGCCCCCGCGGCGGTAGCGGTGCAGCGCGGATCGACCACCACGAGCTTCGCGCCTGCGGTCTGAACCCGGCGGCGCATCCGCTGGTGCAGGATCGGGTGACAATCCGCCATGTTCGCGCCGATGACGAGGAATCCATCGGCGTGTTCAAAGTCCTCGTAGTGCCCCGGAGGACCGTCCGCGCCGAGCGAGAGTTTGTAGCCGCTCGCGGCGCTCGCCATGCACAGGCGCGAGTTGCTGTCGATGTTGTTGGTGCGCAGGAAGCCTTTGGTCAGCTTGTTGGCGACGTACTGCGTCTCGGTCGAAAGCTGGCCCGAGACGTAGAGCGCCACCGCGTTGGGTCCGTGCTCGTCGATGATCGCGCGGAAACGATCCGCGACCGTCCCGAGCGCCACGTCGAGCGGCACCCGTTCGAACGACCCGCCCCGGCCGGGCGCGTTCCAGCCGTCCACGCGGCGGACTTGGGCATGCGTGAGCCGGTCGGCGGTGTGGATCGTCTGGTGAACGGTGCTGCCTTTCGTGCAGAGGCTGCCGAAGTTGGCGGGATGGTCCTTGTCGCCGCTGACGCGTACCACCCGGCCCTCAGCCACGTGCAGAACCATGCCGCAGCCGACGCCGCAGTATGGGCAGACGGTCCTGACCTGCTCGGGGGATGGCGGCGTGACGGTCACAAGGTCATCTCAGACGGGATCGGGCAAACCGCCATCCGGCGTGGAGGTGGCAGTCGGTGTCACTCGGGTCGTGACCAAGGCCCGCCCGCCGGGCGCGATCCACACGCCGATCCAGTAACGCTGCACGATGCGCAAGGCGACGAGGATCAGCGCCGCCAAGACCGCGAACGCGATGAACCCACCCGCGTAGCTGCCGGTGTGCTGTTTGGAATACGCCATCACGTTGGGGATGATCGCGCCGCCCAGCGCGCCGATCTCGCCGATCATGCTGCCCGCGACCGCCGCAGTGGCAGGCCAGCGCAGAGGCACCAGTTGGAACAGCGCACCGTTCCCGAGTCCCAGCGCGGCGAAGCAGCAGACAAGGAGGATGACGGTCACGAGCAAGGAGGGCGCGGCGCTCGTGGCCAGAAATGCGCCGATGATACCAATCATGATCACCGAAACCGCCAAGATGCCACCCAGCTTATCCGCCACCCAGCCGCCGACTACCCGCACGCCGCTGCCCATGAGAACGGCGAAGGTCGTGTAATACTTCGCCTCCGACTGCTCGATGCCGAACTGATCGTGGAAGAACGTCGGCAGGTAAGTCGCCAGTCCGAGGAAGCCGCCGAAGGTGATGATGTACACCGCGTTGAACATCCAGCCGTCCGGCTCCCAGAGACACTTGACGTGATCGAGGAACGAGTGGTCGCCCTCGCGGTCCGGTGGCTCCTTCGCGAGAAACAGCATGACGAAAAAGGGCAGCAGCATCATCAGTCCCGCGAAGCCATAGACGGTCTGCCAGCCGTAAGCTTTGGCTAGCTGCGGAGCAAAGAAGGTTGCAATCGCCGTGCCGCTGTTCCCGGCCCCGGCGATGCCCATCGCCAGCCCCTTTGATTCTGGCGGGAACCAACCCGAACCCAGCGCGAGCGCCACGCCGAAGCTCGCCCCGGCAATCCCCAGCAGCACCCCCATCGCGAGCACGCCTTCATAGGATTTCACGTAGAAAAATCCGAACCCCATGGCCAACATGATGCACGACATCTCCACGAGAGCCGCGTTCTTGCGCCCGATGTATTGCGACATCACCCCCAATGGGAACCGCATCAAAGCCCCCGCGAGGGTGGGAAGCGAGATCATCAAAGCCGTCTGCTGCGCCGAGAGGGTGTATGACTTCGTGATGAACGGAGCCATCGCGCCGTTGAGCACCCACACGGCGAAGCAAAAGTCGAAGTAGAGAAAGGACGCGAAGAGCGTCGGCGGATGCCCGGATTTGAAGAATGTTTTGATGCTGGCCATGACCCTGATCTCCCCTGTGTAAAGCGATGTTGAACGATCCCCCGCCTCCCAACCGAACCGGATCGGGAGACACCCTGCCGTCGTACTATCCGTGTGCCCTCGCGTGAGAGCAAAGGTTGTGCCCGTTGGGGCAAACCCTGTATTTGGAGTGGACATTTATCTCGGTCTTCCCACGCGCTCGAACAAACGCCGTGCATTCACCCGGGCCACCCGCTGGTAGCGACTTGTAAGAAACTGCGCAGGCGGCAAAATTTTCGCCCTCGCCGATGCAATGAGTGGCCAAAATAATACAATCCTTTGATGCTCAGGCGAGGTGTCCGGCCGGTTCGTTCACTGGTCGCCGAGCGCCTCCTGTAATGCTTTACGAGCCAACTCCGGATCAGTCGCGCGCGGGACGTGCAAACACCCGGACGCAAGCCGCACTTCGCCGCAGCCCTGCCCACGGGCCAGATCGGCCAGTTGCACCAACGTCCGGCTCAACAACCGCCTACGCGGAGCCGCGACTCCGATGATCGTGGCCGCGGGAACTCCCGCCGCCGGGCGGTTCTCGGGGAACACCTCCGCCGTCGGTTCCGCATATTCCGCAAGCCACTCGCGCAACCTCCCGCCGCCCGCCCCGACGCAGAACTCCGCCAGTCCCGCGCCCTGCCGGTCCGCACGCCCACCGCCTTCGCTCCACCTGCGCAACAAGCCGAGACAAACCGGGACCACCTGCGCGCCGGTCAGCGGCAAGTCGAGCGCGCCGACGCGGGGAACGGAGAGCGTGTATTGCGGATGGCCGGCGGAGGATGGCACCGCTTGAAAAACGATCACACCGGGCGTGGTACCAGCGTCCATGCCGTTCGTCGATGCCTCGCCGGCCGTGCCCAGAACCACCTCGCAACCGCCCGGCAGGTCGGCGAGCTGGCGGTCGTGCAGCAACGCCTGCTCCAGTTCACAAACGAGCGGGTAGATCGTCGTCGGAGGCGCATCCACCGCAAGCCCCTCGTGCTCGCCGCCGCGCACGGCCTGCACGCAGTCCCCGCCGGTCAGGAGCGAGCGCAGGCCGATGGCTTCCACGCGGCGCACGATCTCGGCGGCGGCGCGCACCGGCACGCCGGGCAGGTCGAGCCCGCCTTGCGCGTTGCACAGCAAGCAGCCGCCCGCCAGTTCCTGCGTGATCTCGGCTAACCCGGTGAGTTGGAAGGCACGCAGCCGCCCGCCGGGCAGCCGCAGCCGCAAGAGGAATGCGTCCTGCTCCGGTCCCTGGTAGAACAGCCCGAACCAGCGAAAGCGGAACCGGTCATCCGCGTCCGGGGGCCGGTCGGCGTGTACGCAATGCAGCACACGCGGCCAGGCGTCCAGCGGGTGCAGTTCCCGCTTGATGCGTTCCTCCGGCGTGAGGGCCGCGGGCGGTTCATCCGGCGCGGCCGGAGTGGGTACGGACGAGCGGCGGCTGGCGCTCTCGTTGCCTCCGACCACCGCGGCCAGAAATCCATCGAGATACCTTGGTGAAACGTCGCTCACGGGTTGAGGTCAGCGGCGTGCATCTTAGCGGACGGCTGCCGTACGTCCAGCGGGGTTTCACGGGCTGGACGCCCCACGGGAAGATTTCCCTGTTCCCGACCCGCCCATTTAGTGGCGCGGTACGTATTTCTAAAACCCTTCGGCTGCGCAGGCCGAGAAAGCATCCTTCCTCGATCTATGACTCCTCTGAAAACCTGGCTCGGCCTCCCCTACCCCCTCGGCGCAACCTGGATGGAAGGCGGCGTGAACTTCGCGCTCTTCAGCGCGCACGCCACCGGCGTCGAGCTCTGCCTCTTCGACAGCGCCGACGCCGAGCGCGAGACGGTCCGCATCCCCATGCGCGAGCAGACCAACCAGATTTGGCATATTTTCCTGCCCGACTTCCAGCCCGGCCAGTTCTACGGCTACCGCGTTCATGGCCCGTACGATCCCGCCCACGGCCATCGCTTCAACGCCTCGAAGCTCCTCCTCGATCCCTACGCGAAGGCCATCGCGGGCCGCATCGACTGGGACGACAGCCTGTTCGCCTACCAACTCGGCGCGGAGGACGAGGATTTTTCCGTGAACAACCGCGACAGCGGCTCGCGCATGCCCAAGGCGGTCGTCATCGACCCGGCGTTTGACTGGGGCACGGACAAACCGCCGGGATGCCCGTTGTCTGAACTCATGATCTACGAGGTCCACGTCACCGGCTTCACCAAGCTCTGTCCGGACGTGCCCGACGAATTGCGCGGCACCTACGCGGGCGTGGGTTCCACCGCCGCCATCGACTACCTCAAGAGCCTCGGGATCAACGCCATCGAACTGCTGCCCGTCCATCAGCACGTCGACGATCAAACCCTCACGGACAAGGGGCTGGAAAACTACTGGGGCTACAATTCCATCGGTTATTTCGCGCCGGAGTGCGCGTACTCCAGCAGCGGCCACGAGGGGCAGCAGGTGCCGGAATTCAAGGCGATGGTCAAGAACCTCCACGCCGCCGGGATCGAGGTGATCCTCGACGTGGTCTACAACCACACCGCCGAAGGCAACCACCTCGGGCCGACGATCTCGTTCAAGGGCATCGACAACCGCTCGTACTACCGGCTCGTGGACGACGACCCGCGCTTCTACATGGATTACACTGGCACGGGCAACACGCTCGACGCCACCAGCCCGCACGTCCTCCAGCTCATCATGGATTCCCTGCGCTACTGGGTGCTGGAGATGCACGTGGACGGCTTCCGCTTCGACCTCGCCTCGACCTTGGCGCGCGAAGCGAAGGACGTGAGCGCGTTCTCGGCGTTCTTCGACGTGATCCACCAGGACCCGGTGTTGAGTCAGGTCAAGCTCATCGCCGAGCCGTGGGACGTGGGCGACGGCGGCTACCAGGTGGGTAATTTCCCGGTGCTCTGGGCCGAGTGGAACGGCAAGTACCGCGACGCGATCCGCCGTTATTGGAAGGGCGACGAGGGTCTCATCGGCGAACTTGCCTACCGTCTGACGGGCAGCCCGGATTTGTACCAGCACGGGGGCAAGCAGCCGTACGCGAGCATCAACTTCATCACCGCGCACGACGGTTTCACGCTCAACGATCTCGTCTCCTACAACGACAAGCACAACGAGGCCAACGGCGAGGGCGGCAACGACGGCGACAACAACAACGCGAGTTGGAACTGCGGCGCGGAGGGTCCAACCGACGACGAGGAAGTCAACGCCCTGCGGCGTCGGCAGCGGCGCAACTTCCTGGCGACGATGTTCTTTTCCCAAGGCGTGCCCATGATCTGTGGCGGCGACGAATACGGCCGCACGCAGGACGGCAACAACAACGCCTACTGTCAGGACAACGAAATCTCGTGGCTGGACTGGGACGCGGACAAGCGCGACGCGAAGCTGTTCGAGTTCACGCGCAAGCTGATCGACCTGCGCAGGCACCATCCGATCTTCCGACGACCGAAATTTTTCCAGGGCCGCAAAATCCGCGGCGGCGACGTGAAGGACGTGATGTGGTTCGATCCGAACGGTGAGGAAATGAACGAGGAAGGCTGGAACACCGCGCACGCGAAATGCCTGGGCATGCTGCTCAGCGGCGACGCCATCGACGTGCGTTCGTTCCACAATGAGCCGATCCTTGACCGGACGTATCTGCTGCTCTTCAACGCGCACCATGAGACGGTCAGCTTCACGCTGCCGGGCCGGGAAAAAGTGCGCTGGGAAGCCCTCATGGATACGGCGGACGAGGATAGTTTCCTGACCACGCCGAAACAGTATGCGTCCGGCGACGAATATTCGCTGACGGCCCGTTCCCTGAGCCTGCTGCAACTGGCGACCGACACCCAGGGCGAGGCGCGCACGGCGAGTTGGCGCAAGAGCGGCAAGGCTTCCCTCTCCGCAGTGGTTCCGCTGAAAAAGGAGGCGGTGGCCACCCTCGGAGAGACCACGCCGGAGCCGGACAAAGCGTAGACCTCAACGAGGTGGATGGCGCTCTCCGAGCGGTGTAGGTTTACCCCACGCCGCGGGCGACGTGCCGATCCTTTCCTCCCGCCTCATGTCCTCCAACCCGGCCGCCGACGGCATGAACTACGCCCCGCAGGGCAAACCAAATCCCGTCTGTAAGAAAGACGATTCCCCCTTTGCCGTCATCGGGCTGGATCACGGGCACATCTACGGGCAGTGCAACGGCCTGGTTGAAGCAGGCGGCGAAGTGCGCACCGTCTACGACCCCGACCCGCTGAAGGTCGAAGCGTTTTGCAACAAGATGCCGCTCGTCCGCGCCGCGGCGTCGGAGGCCGAAATCCTCAACGATCCCGAGATCCGCCTCGTGGCTGCCGCGGCGATCTCCAGCGAGCGTTGCGCGCTCGGCATGCGCGTGCTTGATGCAGACAAGGATTATTTCACGGACAAATGCCCGTTCACCACGCTGGAGCAACTCGCTACGGCCCGCGCCCGTACCGCCGCGACGGGCAAAAAGTACATGGTGTGTTTCAGTGAGCGGCTGCACGTGGAATGCGCCGTGTTCGCCGGGCAATTGATCGAACAGGGCGCGATCGGCCGCGTCCTCCAGGTGATCGGGCTGGGACCGCACCGCGTCGGCGACCCGAAAGCGCGCCCGGACTGGTTCTACAAAAAGGAACAGTACGGCGGCATCCTCTGCGACCTCGCCAGTCACCAGTGCGAGCAATTTCTGGCTTACACCGGTGCCAAAGACGCCACCGTGCAGTCCGCGCGCGTGGCCAACTACTGCCATCTCGACTACCCGGAGTTCGAGGACTTCGGCGAAGTGTCCTTCTTGGGCGACAACGGCATGTCGAATTACCAGCGCGTCGATTGCTCACCCCCAAGGGCGCGTCGGCTTGGGGCGACGGGCGGACGGTGATCCTGGCTCGACCGGTTACATCGAACTGCGCAAGTACACCAACGTCGCCGCCGAGGCGACGGGCGACCACCTCTTTCTAGTGAACGAAGAGGGCGAAAAACACTTCAACTTGCCGGACAGGTGGGCTTTCCGTTTTTCGGACAGCTCATTCTCGACTGCCTGCACCGCACGGAGAACGCCATGACTCAGACCCATGCCTTCAAGGCGACCGAACTCGCCCTCCAGGCACAGGCGGTAGCTGACGCGGCGCGTTCCTGAAAAAGAAAGGGCGGCAGAGGATAGAATCCGCTGCCGCCCGGAGGATCGAAGCCTGGTGGGTTGGATTACGGCATCAACACTTTGTCGATGACGTGGATCACGCCGTTGGATTGCTTCACGTCGGCTTGCGTGACGGTGGCCACGTTCCCCTTCGTGTCAGTGAGGGTCACCTTGGCACCATCCATCCCGGCCGTCAGCTTCTCGCCGTTGACGGTCTTCAGTTCGGCTTTGCCGTTGCCCTTCTTGATCATGCCCGCGAGCTTTTCTGCGGTCACGTCACCGGCCACGACGTGGTAGGTCAGGATCGCGGTCAGCTTCTTTTTGTTTTCGGGCTTGACCAGGGTATCGACCGTCCCGGCAGGGAGGGCGGCGAAAGCTTCGTTCGTGGGCGCAAACACCGTGAATGGTCCCTTGCCCTCCAAGGTTTCCACAAGCCCGGCGGCCTTTACAGCGGCGACCAGCGTGGTGTGGTCAGCGGACTGGGAAGCATTTTGAATGATGTTCTTGTTGGGGAACATCTCCTTGCCGCCCACCACGGGGTTCTTGGCAAAGGCACAGGTGGCGGTGAGGGCGAGGGCGGCGGCGCGTAGAATTCTTTTCATAGGATATTTGTGATTAACTTTCTAACCGACAGACGCTCGCGCGGGTGATTTCCTTCAACGAACGTGCAAAATATAATCCGCCATGATGCACCCGTTGGATGCACGCCAGCCAAGGTTGAGGAAAATTTTCACCTTGGCGTCACCCGCCCGCGACCACCCGGAGGATCTCCAGTCTGTCGCCGTCGATGAGCCGGGTGGACGGCCACTCATCCCGCAGCAAGGCGGTGCCGTTGTGCTCGACCAGCGCACCCTGTATGGGCAGGCCGAGGCGTTCGAGCAAGGCCGGCAACGTCGTTCCAGCCGGCAACGTGCGCCGGTCGCCGTTGAGTTGGATGGAAATTTCGCCGTCCTTTTCCATCGCTTCAAACGCCGCCCGCCAGCGCCTCGTCCCAGTCCTTCCACACCGGCTCCAGCCCGTGCCGCACGCGCAAGGTCTCCGCGATCTCGCGCGGGCTACGGGCATCGGCGATGTCAAACTGTCCCTCGGCCTGCGCGCCTTCCGCCTGCGCCGCGTCGCTCTCGCAACGGCGCCCGCGCACGGTCAGATGCAGGTCGTCGCGGCCCGCACCGGTGTAGCCGCCGGGTTCGGTGTGGCTGCCCGCGCTCATGGTGGTCACGCCGAGCGGGATGAGCGCGTCGCGCAAGTCCGGCAACTCACGGGTGGACAGCACGAGGCCGATTTGCGGGAACGTCACACGCAGAGCGCAGAGGAGTTGAACCAGCTCGCGGTCGTCGAACGCGTGGCGCGGTTGGAACCCCCCCGCCGCCGGACGCAGCCGCGGCAGGCTGACCGTGACGTGCGCCTTCCAGCAATGCCGCAGGAGGTGGTCGACGTGCGCGGCAAGCGCGACGGCCTCCGCCCGCCAGTCGTCCAGGCCGAAGAGCGCGCCGACGCCGAGCCGCCGGAAGCCGGCCGCGTACGCCCGTTCGGGGCAATCCAGCCGCCAGCCGAAATCCCGCTTTGGCCCCGCAGTGTGCATCTCGGCGTAGATCTCGCGCTGGTAGGTTTCCTGGTAGACGACGAGGCCCTCCGCCCCGGCGGCGACGAGCGGGCGGTATTCATCTGTCTCCATGGGGCCAACTTCCAGGGACACCGCCGGGACGCCGGCCTCCTCGCGCACCGCACGGACACAAGCTTCCAGGTAACCGTTGGAAACAAACTTCGGATGCTCGCCCGCCACGAGCAAAATGTTGCGAAAACCTTCCTCGTGCAGGTGCCGCGCCTCTTGGACAACCTCCGCGACCGGCAGAGTCACGCGCAGGATGGGGTTGTCGCGCGAGAAGCCGCAGTACTTGCAGTTGTTGATGCACTCGTTGGAAAGGTACAGCGGGGCAAACAGCCGCATCACCCGGCCGAAGTGCTTGTGGGTCAACGCCTGCGAGCGCGCGGCGAGGCTTTCCAGCGCCGCGTCGCCGCACGGCTCCAGCAGCCTTCGAAATGTACGCACGGCCGGCGTCGGGGTAAATTCCGGGTCGGCGAAAGTTTTTGCGAATGACATGGACGGGCTTCTCCGCTAACAACGAGCTTCTATTCCGACCGTAACCCGAAATCCTCCGCCGGGCATCCGGAAATGACCTCTCCGCGTATGTCCACTATGCCCGGCTCTATTCGTTTATTGCCCTCACCGGTCACGGCGTTCGTCCCTCCGGCTGCCTCTCGCCCGGTGGGCGACGAACTGGCGGTTTTGCGCGCCCGCATCGACGCGCGGATGGCGGAATACCTCCAGTTGCAACGGGCCGACTACCTGCGGCAGCCGGTGTTGGCGGCGCTCTACGACGATCTGGTGGAGTTTGCGTGCCGTCCGGGCAAACGCCTGCGCCCGACGCTGTTTCTCCTGGCCGAACGGGTGTTTGCCGACGGGAAAGCACCGGCGGACGACGTTGCGCCGGACCTGCTGGCGGCGGCGGTCAGCCTGGAGCTGCTGCACGCCTTCATCCTGATCCACGACGACATCATCGACCGCGCGGAGACGCGGCGCGGCCTCCCGACCCTGCACCGTGCCGTCGAAGGACGCCTGTCGAGCTTCACGGACCGGCACCGCGCCGGGGCGAACCTCGCGCTGGTTCTCGGCGACATTCTCTTCGCGCTGGCGCAGAAAAGCTTGCTCGAAGCGACGCTCGCCCCGCCCGCGATTATTGCGCGGCTTGCGACGCTGCTGCTCGGCTGCATGGTCGAGACCGGCTTCGGCGAGGCGGCCGACATCGTGTACGGCATGCGCGACGTGTCGAAGGTCCAAACGGCGGAGATCGAGCAGATGTATCTGCTCAAAACGACGCGCTACACCATTGAGTGCCCCCTGGCGATGGCGGCCGTCTTGCACGGCGTGGACGCCGATGGCCTGGAAGCGTTGTCCCGGATCGCGCGCCCGGCCGGGCTGGCTTTCCAGATCCAAAACGACCTGATGGAATTTACGCGCTTCGAGGTGTCGGACGCCGAGGTGCCCGCCGACATCCTCGAAGGCAAGAAAACCCTCCTGATGCGGACGGCCTTTGACCTGCTCAACGAGACGGACCAGGGGCTACTTCAGCTTTGCTTCACGGCGTGCGGCCCCTCGGAGGGCACCGTGTCCAAGGCGCGCGAACTCATCACGAAGAGCGGCGCGGTCCGACGCTTGGGCCACCGGATGGACGAGCTTTTCGCCCAGGCGGACGCCGAGGTGCGCCGATCTCCCTTCTCCCAGAACGTGCAGGAAAAATTGGTGGGATTGATCCGGATGGTGCGCAACGTGGCGGGCAACGTGGAAAAGAGCCGCTTGCAAGGTTAAGTTCCCCAACATGATTTCCGCTCCAACTTCCGCGTCGGCGCGTCCGACCACGCTCCAAAAAAACCCGCCGGGCAACGGCCGTGCTCCCGCAGTAGTCATCGGCAGCGGGTTCGGCGGCATCGCGGCGGCGATCCGCTTGCAGGCGCGCGGCTACGACGTTTCGCTGCTGGAAATGCGCGACCAGCCCGGCGGCCGGGCGTACGTGTACCGGCAGGATGGGTTCACCTTCGACGCGGGCCCGACAATCCTCACCGCGCCGTTTTTGATCGACGAACTCTTCGCGCTCGGCGGGCGGCGCACGGAGGAATACGTCAACATCGTGCCGTGCCATCCGTTTTACCGGATCGTTTTTCACGACGGGCGCGTGTTCGACTACACCGGCGACGAAACCGAGATCATCGAGCAAATCCGGCGCTTCAACCCGGACGACGTGGCGGGGTACAAGCGTTTTGTCGGCCGGTCACAGGCGATCTTCGACCGGGCGTTCACGGATCTGGCCGACCGGCCGTTCACCCACCTGTGGGACATGCTCAAGATTGCGCCGGACCTCCTCCGTCTGCAATCACACCAGTAGGT
>CAXTOX010000035.1:28806-31734 GCA_964245885.1 uncultured Chthoniobacterales bacterium
TCGTTTCGGGCTACATCAAAGACCCGTACCTGCGGCAAGTTTTCAGCTTTCATCCGTTGCTCATCGGTGGAAATCCGTTCCAGTCGAGTTCGATCTACTCGATGATCCACTATCTGGAGCGCAAGTGGGGCGTGCACTTCGCCATGGGCGGCACCGGAGCGGTTGTTGAGGGTTTGTTGACCATGTTTGCCGAGATGGGCGGGAAGCTCCACCTCAACAGCCGCGTCGAGGAAATCGAACTGACGCCGGACCGCGCCGTCCGAGGCGTCCGGCTGGCCGACGACCGGCAGTTCCCGGCGGAGGTCGTGGTGTCCAACGGCGACGTGGCCAACACGTACCGCAAGATGCTTCCGGCCAGCGCGCGCCGCAAATGGACGGACCGGCGGCTGGAAAAGATGCGTTATTCAATGGGGTTGTTCGTCGTGTACTTCGGCACCGACCGCACTTACCCGAACCTGGCTCACCACACGATTATCCTCACGCAGCGGTACAAGGAACTGCTGCACGATATCTTCAACCGCAAGGAACTCGCGGAGGATTTTTCGCTGTACCTGCACGTGCCGACACGCACTGACCCTACCCTGGCTCCCCCCGGCGGCGAGTGCTTCTACGTGCTCTCGCCCGTGCCGAACCTGCTCGGGAAATCGGATTGGAACACGGTGAAGGAACG
The DNA here is from genome assembly GCA_964245885.1 of uncultured Chthoniobacterales bacterium. Classification (GTDB taxonomy): domain Bacteria; phylum Verrucomicrobiota; class Verrucomicrobiia; order Chthoniobacterales; family SZAS-18; genus CAHJWO01. The sequence continues at coordinate 29,477 of CAXTOX010000035.1, forward strand.
CTACGCCGACGCCGTCCTCGCGTCGTTGGAAATCCCGGAACTCTGCCCGGGCCTGCGCAAGCACATCGTCACCCAGCGCATCATGACGCCGCAGGATTTCGAGACCGACCTGGATGCGTTTCGCGGCAGCGCGTTCCAGTTCGAGCCGATCCTGACGCAGAGCGCGTGGTTCCGGCCGCACAACGTCAGCGAGGACATCAAGGGCCTCTACTTCGCGGGCGCGGGGACTCACCCGGGGGCGGGTGTGCCGGGCGTGTTGTCGAGCGCGAAGCTGCTAGACCGGGTGATCCCGGCCGCCGCGCCAGCGGCAGCGTGACATCATGGGAGGGATGCCTCTCCGAGGCAGTCCCTAGATTTTCTGGCACGGCCATCCAAGCCAAGTTAGGATTGCCTTGGAGGGGCACCCCTCCCATCCATGGACCTGGCAGCCAGCCACGCTTATTGCCACGCGCAGACCCGGCGTAACGCACGCAGCTTTTACTTCGCCTCGGTAGCTTTGCCGACCGACAAGAAGCGCGCGGCCTACGCCGTCTACGCGTTCTGCCGGTTCGCGGACGACCTGGTGGACCGCGCGGCGGGCGAGGGCGACGTGGGGGCAGCCCTGGCGCGGGTCAGCGAACACTTCGACCGCATGACGGCGGGCGAACTGCACGATCCGCCGTTCGCGCCGGCGTTCGCGTGGGCGGTGCGGCGTTACGGGATCGATAAACAGCCGTTCCTGGATTTGCTCAAGGGCGTCAGCATGGACCTCGGGTCCGTGCGGATCGCGGATTGGCCGCGGTTGCGGGATTATTGTTATCACGTCGCGTCAGTCGTGGGTCTGATGATGGCGCGCATCTTTGAACTGCGCGACGAGGCGGGATGCGAACGCGCCGTCGACCTCGGCATCGCCATGCAGTTGACCAACATCCTGCGCGACGTGGGCGAGGATTACGGCATGGGGCGCGTTTACCTGCCGGCGGACGAAATGGCGGCGGCCGGGGTCGGCGTGGAGAGCCTTGCCCTGGCGAGGATCACCCCGGAACTGCGCGCGTTGCTCCGCGCCCAGGCGGACCGTGCGCGGGAATATTATCGGCGCGCGGAAGCGGGCATCCCGCTGCTGGCCGACGACGGCTCGCAGTTCACGGTCTGGCTGATGCGGCACGTCTACGCGGGCATCCTCGACGAGGTGGAGAAACTCGACTACGAGGTGCTTCGCCAGCGCGCGAAAACCTCGTTCCCGCGCAAGCTCGTGCTGGCTGGCCGCGCGTGGCGCGACCATCGCCGGACCCGGCGCGCGCGGCCATGATCCCCGCCCGCAAATCCGCGCCGTTCAACTTCGTGCTTCGGCGCTGGCTCGACCGGACGCTGCGGCGGCGTTTTCACAACGTCTACGTCGGCGGCGGCGAACACCTGCGCTCGCTCGATCCAACCTGCCCGGTGGTCGGTTGCGTGAACCATTCCAATTGGTGGGATGGCTTCGTGCTGTACGTCCTCTCACACCGGCTCCTGCCGCACGACATCCATCTGGCGATGGAGGAAAAAAATCTGCGCCGCTACCGGTTCTTCACCTGGATGGGCGTTTTCGGGGTGGACCTCGCCACGCGGGCCTCGGCGCTGCTGGGGATGCGCTACGCGGTGCGGCTCTTGCGCGACCGGGCGTCCGGCGGCCCGGCGCGGCTGGCGTGGATGTTCGTGCAGGGCGCGCTGCTGCCGGCGGGTCGGCCGGTCGAGGTCAAGCCGGGCGCGCTGTTCCTCGCCCGCCGGACCGGCGCGTCCGTGCTGCCACTGGTCCTGCGCTACGAATGGCTGAGCGAATCACGTCCGAGCATCTTCGTGCAGGTCGGTGAGCCGATGGAAGCGTCTGTATCCGGTGACGAGTTGGCGGCGGTCCTCAACGCCCTCTTTGAGCTTGTCGGGGCGAAGTTGCACCCGCTTGACCTGCAAGGTTTCGAGCCGCTGTACGGGTCCCGCCTCTCGATGAACAAACGTTGGGATCGCGTGCTGCACTTCTTCGGACACCGCCGCGAAACGTTCGACGAACACAACCGCTGACGACACCTAATCACCTGCCCCACCCCATTTCTCACGATCCCCAACGTGCGCGCTCTGGTTGTACACCTATTTTCACGATCATTGAGACGTGCATCTGGCAGGTGGATGGCGCTCTCCGAGCGGCATCCACCTCTGACCAACGTCTCAACGAACCCGAAAAACAGGCTACTAGGTGTAAGGTCCCGGAGAGTCATGGTGCAAGTTTCTCCCGTGAGTGGGAGTCT
>CAXTOX010000036.1:0-31680 GCA_964245885.1 uncultured Chthoniobacterales bacterium
GACGACCCGCTGCGTCTGCTCACCGTATCGACCTTCGAGCCGCGCAAGAACCTGGCGCACGTCATCCGCTCCTTCGTCGCGCTGGCGGCGAGCGGACAGCCGGGGGCGGACGAGTTGCGGCTGGTGCTGGCGGGCGGGCGGGGCTGGCTGTTCGAGCCGATCCTGGCGGAACTCGCGGGCACGGCGGCGTTGCGCGAACGCATCATCACCACCGGTTACGTGGACGACGCGGACCTCGCGCCGTTGTACAGCGGGGCGCTGGGTTTCCTGTACCTGTCGCGCTACGAGGGCTTCGGGCTTCCGCCGCTGGAAGCGATGCAATGCGGCACGCCCGTCATCACCTCGAACACGAGCAGCCTGCCCGAAGTCGTCGGCGACGCGGGCCTCCTGCTGGGTCCCGACGACCAGGACGGCCTCTGCCAGGCGATGCTGGACCTGCACACCCGGCCGGATTTGCGGGCGTCACTGGCCGAAAAGTCGCTCCGGCGGGCGCAGCGGTTCAGTTGGGAGGAAAACGTGCGGCAGACGGTGGAGGTCTACCGATTGGCGGCGGCGGAGAAAGGGGCCGCAGATTTCGCAGATTTCCGCAGATTGGAGGAACAGGAAGGACTCTGAGATGGTTGTCTCCCCCCTTTTTATCTGCGGAAATCCGCGAAATCTGCGGCCCCCTTCTGCCTCACGCCTGATCCTTGCGCCGCAGTCCCCAGACCGCCACGTAAAAGAACGCCACCAACAGCGCGAGCAGGAAGAACAGGTCCGCGGGCAGCCATTCGACCACCGGCAACTTGACCACGCCGATCTGTCCCATGGCAGTATCCATTTTTCGCTCCGCCTCCGGCACCAGGTTGACCATCGCGTCGAACCCCCAATAAGCGATGATCGACACCGCCGACACGAACTTCATGATGGGCAGGTCCAGCGGCACGATGCACCCGGCCAGGACGACCTGCGGGATCAGCAGCAGCGGGGTGATCGCGTTGGCTTTGTCCGTGTTATCCACCAACGCCGACACCACCAAGCCCATCATGGTGCTGGCCAGGGCGGTCAGGTAAATGACGACGAACGACCCGAAGAACGAGACGTTGGCCCCCGTCATCGGAATGATGATGAGGATCAACGCCAGGCACTGGACCGCGCTCAGCACGCTCAACACCGTGATCTTGGAAAACAGGTAGGTCAGGATCTCCAGGCCGATGGCCCGCTCCCGCTTGTAGATGGGTAGTTCCTTGACGATTTCCTTGGTCGCGTTCGAGCAGCCGAACCACACGGCGGCAATCACCATCAGGAACAACACGACCTGCTCCAGGTTGCTCTTCGGATCGCCCGTGGGGTCGTACTCCGCTTTGCCCCAGAGCACCAGCCCGATCAGCAGCGCGATGACGGGGGCCTGCGCGAGCAGGATGAGCAGGTTTTTCTGGTCCTGGAGCGTGATCAACGCGTAACGCTGCCGCAGCACGGTGTACTGGCGCAGGAAGTCCGTCTGGGCCTGGCGCGGATCGCGCGCGGCGCGCAGTTCCGCCGTGGCGTTGCCGTTCGCGCTGGACGGCACGGGCGGCGGGGGCAGGGACGCTCCGGGGACGGGGGGCGGCGGGACGTGGGTGAAGCCTGCGGACGACGCGCGCGAACCCTGGGCGGCCAGGCGGTTGACGACGTATTGCTGGTACAACGCCGACCCCTCGTACTGCCGCGCCCATTCCTCGGCGGGCCGGGCTTCGAGCACGTCGTAGACCTCGCTGATCTTGCCCACGCCGAAGTACTCCGGCATCTCGGCGGGCGGACCGTAGTACGTCAACCGCCCGCGCACGAGCACGACGGCGGTGTTGCAGATCGACACGTTTTCCACGTTGTGCGTGATGCACACCACCGTCGTGCCGTCGTCGGCGATCTGGCGGAAGAGCGTCATCATCTTGCCTTCCGTCCCCGCGTCGAGGCCGCTCGTGGCTTCGTCGAGGAACAGCAGGCTCGGGTCGGAGATCAGTTCGACGCCGAGGCTCACGCGCTTGAGCTGGCCGCCGGACAGGTTGGAAATGCGCGTGTTGGCGCGCTCCGCCAGCCCGAGCTTGCGGATGACCCCGCCGATGATGTGCTCGACCTCGGCGTCCTCCGTGTCCGCTGGTAGGCGCATCTTCGCCGAGAACCGTAGCGCCTGTTTCACCGACAGGCTGGTGTGGACGATGTCCTGCTGCGGCACGTAGCCGATGGCCTTGCGGTAGTATTGGTAGGACTGGTAGAAGTCGTCGTCGTTGACCATCACGCGCCCGCTGGAAGCACGGCGGCGGCCGTTGATGGCGTCCATGAACGTGCTCTTGCCCGAGCCGGACGGCCCGAGCAGCGCGACGAACTCCTTCGGCTCGATGACGAGGTTGACGTTATCGAGGAGGTTGAGCGGCTGGTGGGTGTCCAGGGAAATGACCGTCTTGGTGAGGTTCTGGACGGTGATACGCGTGTTGTTCTTTTCCGAGGACGGCAGCAGCGCGCCGTCGTGCAGCGCGAACGTCGTGGAACCCACGCGCAGGTGGTCGCCTTCCCGGATCGGGGTCGGCGCGGAGATGCGCTGGCCGTTGAGAAAGGTCCCGGAGGACGAAACGAGGTCGCGCAGGAGGAAGTCCTGGCCCTGGCGGGTGATCTCCAGGTGCGTCTGCGAAACGTCGCGTCCGGGCAGGACCACGTCGCACTTCGTCGGATCGCGGCCGAGGGTGAGCCGGTCCGTGAGCGGGACGCGGTCGGGCAAACCCGCACCCATGCCCGCGAGCGTGGCGTCGCCGGGCAGGCCGCTGACCATGCCGGCGAAATGGCTGCCCGCGTGGCGCAGGCCCTCGGCGGTGTCGCGGCGGAGTGCGCCGAGCAGCTCGGAGAGTTCCGCGCGCGAGGTGGCGTCGGCGGAGAGGATGGCGCGTTGTTGTTCCAAGGTGGCAACGGCCGATTCGACGGGCGTGAGCACCGCGAAAAGTTCGGCCGGCAGCGACGCCCGGTTGACGCTCGCCGCCGCGGCTCCCAGCGTGGTGAACGCGTGCCGCAGATGCCCCTCGAAAGCCCCGACCTCGGCCTGGCCGCGCGCGACACCGCTCTGCGCGTAGGCGAGGACCTGCTGGCGGCTGGCGACGAGGCGCTGTTCGAGGTCGGCGATCCCGGCGTAGTGCGCGCCGAAGGCTTCCGGGGCGATCCCGGCGCGGTAGGCGGCCTGGCCCACGTGGAAAAATGCTTTGGGCGTTTCCACGTCACGCGCGGCGTGGAGGCGGGATTGCAGGCTGGACAACTGCGCGCGGCGCTTCGCCTCGCGCACGGCGGCGCGGAACAGCCCGGCGAGCTTCCCGAAATAGGAGGTCGGTTTCACGCGCGCGGCGGCTTCCACGGCCTCGATGGACAGCGGGGCGATGTTTTGCAACGAGGGCAGATCCATCGGCGGCAGCGCGGCGTTGACCGGCGGGAGCGGGGCGGGCGGCTGGTAAACCGGCGGGATCGCGGGCGGCGCGGGGTAACCCGGCATCGGTGGTGGGACCGGGGAGTAGCCGGGGATGGGCGGGGGCATGGCTGCCACTGGCGGCGGTGCGTGCGGAGCGGGTGGCGTCGCGTCGGCCACGGACGCCCGGAACACGCACGTCACGTTGCCGAAGCGCAGGGTGTCGCCGTCGTGCAGCCTGCCCTCGGGAATGGCAAGCCCGTTGAGGGTCACGGTTTCCTGGGAGCCGAGGTTGCGGAAGTGGTATGCGCCGTTTTCCGAAGCGATTTCCGCCTTGCAACCGGCGGGGGCGGCGTGCAGGACCACGGAGTTGACCATCCCGCTGCCGATGGTGAAATGTTCGCTGGCGATCTCGCGGGTGGAGGAGGTGCCGTCGCCGGCGTGGATGACCAAATGTGGCATGAATCGGGAAGGTGGCGGTGGGTCGAACCAGCTTGGCGACAACGCCTCGCGCCGGTCAAGAAAGAAGCGGCCGTTTGAACGGGAACCCCGCGAAGGATGTCGCAGGCGAACGATGCAAACGCTCTGTCGTCGGACCCTGCTCGCGGTGGTGTGGTTGGCTCTGACGCAGGCATTCCTCGTCACACCGCCCGTCTCCGCGCAAGGAGCGGACGCCTCTCCCGCCGACCAGATCGGGCAGGTGCTCGCCGACCAGTCCGCCGCCTGGAACCGCGGCGATCTCGACGCCTTCATGGAAGGCTACGCCAAAACGCCGGCCTTGCGTTTCGCCTCCGGCGGCACCGTGACCAAAGGCTGGCAGGAAACGCTCGCACGTTACAAAAAACGCTACGCCGACCACGCGGCGATGGGCACGCTGACGTTTTCCGATCTGGATGTGACCGTGCTGGCTCCCGACGCCGCGCTGGTGTTCGGCCGCTGGCGGCTCAAGAATGACCAGGGCGAGCCGAATGGGTTGTTCACCCTGCTCTTTCAAAAGGCCGACGCCGGCTGGCGCATCATGGCCGACCACACCTCGGCGGCGGATTGATGTTCTGGTCAGGCCGCGTAGCGGCCGGTCGTCTAAGGTAGGGTTGCCTCTCCGAGGCAATCCAAATATCTCCGGCAAGGCGCATCGTACGCACGTCGGTCTTCCAAGCCAAATCAGGATTGCCTCGGAGAGGCAACCCTACCTTGGAACGACGCCGCTGACGCGGCGGGATTCACCTCGGCAGCGGCACTTCCAGGTTCGCCAGCGCGTACGCCGTGACGGCCATGACGGCGGCGTTCTCCTGGAGGTGGCGCGGGTCGATCTTGTCGAGGGTATCCGCCGCCGTGTGGTGGTAGTCGAAATACGTCCGGCTGTCCTGGATCGGCGCGAACGTCGGCACGTGCAACGCCGCCAGCGGTCCCACGTCGGCGCCGGCTTCCTCGCTCAGGCGCAGCAAACCTGCCCCGTTGGCCGCGAGCACCTCGGCCACCGGGGCCAGGAGTTCACGCGCTTCCGGCTTGGCGGCGACGACGATGCCCGAAGGCCGGTCCGCCCCGAGGTCGCTCTCCATCGCCGCGAAGTGGTTCGCCGCTTCGGCCGCGTGGTCCTGCGCGTAGGTTTTCGCGCCCATCAGCCCGTTTTCCTCGTTCATCCACGCGACGAAGCGGATCGTGCGTTGCGGGCGCAGGCCGAGGCTCTTGATGAGGTGAACGACCTCCATGGAAACGGCCACGCCCGCGCCGTCGTCAATCGCCCCGGTCCCGAGGTCCCACGAATCCAGGTGGCCCGAGACGACCACGACCTGCTCGGGGTGTTCGCTGCCTTTCAGATCGGCGATGACGTTGAAGCTCGGCGCGTCGGGCAGCGTCTGCGGCGTGAGCACGAGGTGCATCCGCACGGTGCCCTGGGCGGCCAGCGCCGCCATCAGGTCGGCGTCCTCGGCCGTGACCGCGGCGGCCGGCACCTTCGGGGCGTCCGGCAGATAATGGGTCGCCCCCGTGTGCGGCAGGCGGAAGTTCGCCCCGCCCACCGAGCGCACCAGCACGGCCACCGCGCCCATCCGCGCGGCAACGCTCGGTCCGGTGGAGCGATAGATGACCGCGCGCGAATACGCGTCTAGCCCGTTGCCGACGGCGGCCATCGCCTGGTCGAAGGGATAGTTGAAAACCACGATCCGGCCCGCCACCTTGTCGCGGCCGAGGGCGTGGAGTTCGTTGAAATCCTTCACGACGACCACCTCGGCCGTGATCCCTTCGGGCGGTGTGGCGACGCTCGGCCCGAGCGCGGTGAGAACGATCTTCTGCACCGTGCCCGCCGCCATCCCGGGAAATTCCACGAGCGCCCCCGTCTCCTCGCCGCGTACCCAACGGGGCACGGTCACCGGCTCCAGCGTGACTTCCAATCCGAGCGCCCTGCACTCCTCCGCGACGTATTCGACGGCCTTTTGCGCCTGCGGCGAACCGCTCAGGCGCGGGCCGATGTTGTTGGCGAGGTGGGCGACTTCCCGGTACGCGTAGTCGCTGCCGAGCGCGGCCTGTTGGAGCCGGGGAAGGTCCGTGAGCGTGCCCGGTGAATACGGCGCGGGCGTGGGAGCGGGGTTCTGGGCAAAAGCGGGTACGGCGGACAACAAAGCCGCGGCGACGGGCAGGAAAGATTTTCGCACGTCAGTAAGACGCGGCGCAGCCTGCGGACGGGTGTGTCCGTGCAAGGTTTCTGACCACTGTTGACGACACCTGCGGCGAGAACCCTTCTCAGGGCGTGGTCGTGCCGTCAGCCGCCACGTCGTCCGCGTCGGACGGCGCGTCATCGGGATCGTCGGGCACGGGGGCAACAGAAATCTGCGCACGCACAAAGTCAAGGTGCCCCCGGGCACCGCCAGCTTGGAAGTCAGTGGCGAATCAACAGCATTCTATGACGAAACTTGTTCTGCTCGCCGCCGCTGCCTTTGCCTTGCCGGCGGGCATCCTCGCGCAGTCGCCCGCCGGAAATCCGCTCCTGATCGAAAGCACGCTGCCCTACCACCTGCCGCCCTTCGACCGCATCAAGGACGCCGATTTCGCGCCGGCGCTCGAACAGGGCATGGCCGACCACCTCAAGGAGGTCGAGGCCATCGCCGACGATCCCGCTCCTGTCACCTTCGACAACACGATTGTCGCCCTCGAACGCTCCGGCCGCCTGCTCGAACGCGTTGACCTCCTCTTTTCCAACCTCGCCGGGGCCAACACGAACCCCGCCATCCAGAAGATCGAGACCGAGATGGCCCCCAAGCAAGCCGCCCACGCGGACGCCGTCCGGCTGAACACCAAGCTTTTCGCCCGGATCCAATCGCTCTACGACCAGCGCGATCAGCTCGGCCTCGACGCCGAATCCAAGTACCTGCTCGAACGCTACGAAAAGGACTTCGTGCGCGCCGGGGCCAAGCTCTCCGACGCCGACAAGACCAAGCTCAAGGCCATGAACGCCGAACTGGCCTCCCTGGAAACCACCTTCAACCAGGACGTGCTGAAGGAGAAGAACGCCGATTCCATCGTGGTGACTGACCGCGCGCAACTCGCCGGCATGTCCGAAGGGGAGATCGCCGCGACCGAGGTCGCCGCCAAAGCCGACCATCAGGACGGCAAGTTTGTCATCCGCCTGCTGAACACGACCAACCAACCCGCGCTGGCATCGCTCCAGGACCGGGCGCTGCGCCAGCGGATCGCGGTAGCGTCCATGACGCGCAACAGCCACGGCGGCGGGTTCGACAACACGGCGACCGTTTCCCGCATCGCCAGGCTGCGCGCCGAGCGCGCCGTCCTGCTCGGCTACCCGAACCATGCCGCCTACCAGTTGGACGACCAGACCATCGGCAGCGTCGCGGCCGTGAACAAACTCCTCGCCGACGCCGCCGGACCCGCCGTCGTCAACGCGCGCAAGGAAGGGGCTGACATCCAGGCCGTCATCGACCACGAGCAGGGCGGCTTCCAACTGGCGTCGTGGGACTGGGACCTGTACTCCGAGAAGGTGCGCAAGGAAAAGTACGCCTTCGACGGCGCGCAGCTCAAGCCGTATTTCGAGTTGAACCACGTCTTGAAGGACGGCGTGTTCTTCGCCGCCACGCAACTCTACGGGATCACGTTCAAGGAGCGGCACGACCTGCCGGTCTACCAGCCGGACGTGCGCGTCTTTGAGGTGTTCGACCAGGACGGCACGCCGCTGGCCCTGTTCCTCGCGGATTATTACGCGCGGCCTTCCAAGCGGGGCGGCGCGTGGATGAACGAGTACGTCCGGCAGTCCGACTTGTTCGGAGACAAGCCGCTCATCGCCAACCATCTTAACATTCCCAAGCCACCGGCGGGTCAGCCGACGCTGCTGACCTCCGACGAGGTCGTCACCGCGTTCCACGAGTTCGGCCACGGACTGCACGGGATGTTCTCGCACGTCAAGTACCCGCGCTTCAGCGGGACGAGCGTGCCGCGCGATTTCGTGGAGTACCCCTCGCAGTTCAACGAGATGTGGGCGTTCTACCCGGAAGTCCTCAAGAACTACGCCAAGCACTACGAGACCGGCGAGACCATCCCACAGGCGTTGGTCGACAAACTGACCGCGGCCAACCAGTTCAACCAGGGCTTCAAGACGACGGAGTACCTCGCCGCCTCCCTGCTCGACCAGGCGTGGCACCAGCTCAAACCCGAAGAAGTGTCGACGGACGTGCTCGGCTTCGAGACGACGGCGCTCAAGAAGGCGGGGATGGACTACGCGCCGGTGCCGCCGCGCTACCGCAGCCCGTATTTCTCCCACAGCTTCGGCGGTGGGTATTCGGCCGGGTATTATTCGTACTTCTGGAGCGAGGTGCTGGCGGCCGACAGCACGGAATGGGTGCTGACCCACGGCGGCCTCACCCGCGCCAACGGCGACCACATCCGCGAGACGATGCTCGCGCGCGGCGGCACGTCCGACGCCCTCGGCTTGTTCCATGATCTAACCGGCCACGCGCCGGAAGTGGGACCGCTGCTCAAGAAGCGCGGCCTCGACCAGGCGGCTGCGAACCGGTGAGCGGCCGGCCGGCGTGACGTGCGGAAGGCGTGAAAAATACCGCGCAACGCCGGCTTGCGGTGCGGGTTAGATGAGACATGCTGTGAACGCTGCCGACCTTGCGGCGGCCACGCGCCGGATGAATTTCTCCGGCGCGGGGCCGTCTGAACGGTCGCTGTCTTCCTGAAGTTTCCGCTGAACCACCCATGAAATTACGTCACTTGCTCGCCGCTCTCCTGCTTGGCGCTTTGCCCGTCACCGCCGCCCACGCCGGGGTGTTCATCTCCATCGCTCCTCCGCCTCTGGTCACCTACGAGCAGCCGCTTTGCCCGACGGACGGTTACCTGTGGTCTCCTGGCTATTGGGCATACGACTACGACGCGGGCGATTATTACTGGGTGAGCGGTGCCTGGGTGCCGCCGCCGCGCGTGGGTTACCTGTGGACGCCCGGGTATTGGGCTTTCAACGACGGCGGCTACGTGTTCAACGACGGTTACTGGGGGCCGACCGTCGGGTTCTACGGTGGGATCAACTACGGCTACGGCTACGGCGGATACGGGTACTACGGCGGGCGTTGGGAAGGGCGGTCGTTCCGCTACAACACGGCGATTTCGAGGGTGAATACCCGGGTGGTCCGCAACACCTACGTGGACCGGAACGCGGTCCGCAACACGACTTCCAGCCGCACCAGCTTCAACGGTGGCCGGGGCGGCATCGGCGCGCGTCCGGACGCCGCGCAACTGGCGGCTTCCCGCGGCTCGCACCTCCGGGCGACTTCCGCGCAGGCCAACGTTCTCAAACAGGCCCGCACGACGCGCGAGAGGACGGTGGGCGGCCCCGCCGGTCGCAACCGGACGGCCGGCGTGACGCGCGACCCGCGCACCGCGAACCTGGCGCGCAACGGCAGAACGCCTCGCAACACCCCCGCATTCACGAACGCCCCCCAACTGAACGGGCGCACGGTGCGGACGAACTCCGCACGTGGCGGCAACATCGGCGGGCCGCGCACGGCGTTTGCCCGCAATCCCGGGATCGTGCGGACGCAGAGCCCGCAGTTCAACCGGGGGCCACAGGTTGCCCGCGGTCCGCAGGTCAGCCGTGGGCCGCAGCCGAAGGTTGCCAAGCCCCAGGGAGGGCAAAAAAACGACAAAGGCAAGAAGCACTGACGCCCCCTCGGCTTGAGAGTTGCGCGGGAAATCCCGCCGCAGGCGTCGTCCCTGGATGCGCTCCAATCAAATTGAGCTTCGACCGGACTTCCAGAGTGAACGTGGAAAGGTTTGACTATGAATCCCTCCGATTCGCGTTATTGCGAAAAATTGTACAAAAGCGCTACAAAATATCAGTTTTGATAAAACGTTCTTGATCTTTGTTTGCAGGATTAGGGAACATTCAGTGTAAGACACTCTGACCGCAGGCTTCCACGATCACTGGCACCCGCAGTGCTAGACTATGCGTCGGAGCTATGGACCCGCTGTGCCTTACACCGTTGCCGATTTCCCGGTGTACAAAGGGGGCGCAAAAACAAAACGGCAGCACGTTGGTCGAAGCGATGCTGGGTACAGCCATCGCTTCCATCGGAATCGCCGGTCTCTGCGTGGCCAATGCCCAATGCCTCCGCATTGCCCGGGCCCACCGGGAGATTCTCACGGCTGACCACTGTTTGCAGCAACGCACCGACCAGTTCCGCGCCGCAAACTGGACGCAGATCACCGACCCCGCCAGTCTCAGCGCGCTGCTGGCTACTCCTCTGGTCAACGACGACTCGCTCAACAACCACACGGAGAATGTCATGGTCACGCCATACCCGGCGGTTAGCCCCACGGTCGCGCCGATCTCGGTGACGCGGGACCCTGCCGGTGCCACCACGGTGATCTCGCAGCCTCCGGCTGGCTTCATCCTGCGCAACGCCACGGCGGTGCAAATCAACTTCCAAGAAACCTGGTTTTCCAACAACGGCCGGACCCGCAGCCGTGGCGGGGTCACCGTCATTGCCTCTGGAGGGCTGCTGCCGCATTGAAAACCCGGACCACCATTCTCCGGCCCGGACCGCTGGCCGGCTTCACCCTGACCGAACTGCTCGTGGCCATGGCCATCGCCACGGTTGTTCTCAGCCAGCTCGTGGTGGCTTCCTACGGGTTGCAGCATAGCTTCGGGGCGGCCAATTACCGCATGTCGGCGCAGGAGGACCAACTACGGATGCTCGACTACATCTCGCGCGACCTGCGGATGGCCTCTGCCGTGACCCGCCAGAACAACAACACGCAGATCACGGTTACCCTGCCGCCCGTGGACACTTCCGCGTTGAACCTCAACCTCGGAGCGCTGCTCACGCCGATGGTCGCCTCCGCGACCTCCCAAGCTGCGAGCAGCCCGACGACCGTGACCTACTTTATCGAGGGTGGGCAGTGCGTGCGCCAGGTCGGCAACGTGCAGACGGTCATCGCCGATACGGTAGCCAGCCTGACGTTCAAACCCGATGGCTCGTTCCTGATCGTGGACGTGACGTTCACGCCGCAGTTCTCCAACTCGCCGTCGACCGCCACACAGCCGGCTACGCGTGCGAGCAGTCGCATCTACCTGGGCAACGCCGGGTCAACAAATTGAGCAGCCGCACCTTTCACCATGAACCATCCCTGCCTCCATTCTTCCAGATCTGCCAGCACGCTGGTCGTCGCGCTGTTGACGGTGGCCGTCCTCTCGCTGGTCGCCGCCAACGTGCTCCTGAGCGTCAGCGCGCGCTACAACTCGGCTTTCCGCTCAGGCAGTTGGAATGAGGCGCTGGTGATCGCGCAAGAGGGCGTGGACATCGTGGCGGCCGAGTTCCTGCACGCTGTGCCGGACGTGCGCGCGACCACCGACGGGCTGGGCACGGGTTTTTCGCAGCCCGCGACGCAATTCATCTCGGGCCTCCAGATTTCCCCGGCGGGAGTCCTGACCAGCCCCACGCTACTGAACGGGACCCTGGCGAGTCCCAAAATCCTGATGCCCACGCACGGAGGAGAAGGCAACACCACCGCCGGTCAGGCTCAGGTCTCGGTGCAGGTGGTCCCGCTCGGTTCGCTGCTCAGCAACGGGCTGTCGAACCTGCCGAGCACAATCACCAGCTTGGCGAGCGGCAACAATATCCAACTCGTGCGCCTGTGTTCGACAGGCACCGTGTACCTGACCGGCGGTACGTTGGCCGGCATGTCGCGCCAGGACAACGATCTCTGGCGGGTATCGCTGCTGACCGACCGACTGTCGGGCGCGGCGCTCACGACCCCGACCGTCACCCGCCAGATCGAGGCGTACCTGCGCCCGGTGTACGCCTTCGAGGGGACCGTCGCCAGCAACGACGCGCTGCTGGCCACCGACCAGGGCACGGTCTTCGACAGCTTCAACTCGACGCTGGACAGCGCCTCGACGAACCACCAGTACGACTCCGTCAAGCGCCAGGCGCACGCCACCGTGCGCGCCAACGGCTCGAACGTCGTGATCGGCGGCAAGGTTTGGGGCAACGTCGATACCAACGGCGGCAACGTGGTGCCGGGTGCCAACATCACTGGCACGGTCAACAACGCTTCTTATGAGCCCTTGCCGCTCGTCAAGACCCCGTCCTGGAGCGGGTTGTCGTCTCTGACCGCGTCGGTCGCTGCGAGCTTGGGCCTCTCTGGATTGGTCACCGGAAATCTGACGGTGCCCGGGTCGGTCACCGGAAGCCTGACCTTGCCCGCGGGTCCCTTGCTGCTGCCCACCCAGTACAAGTTCGACGCCATCTCGGGCAATCTGCACATCGTCGGAGGCGGCATTAACACGAACGTCGAGATCTTCGTCAACGGCGACCTGAATGGCGGCATCGAGATCGACAACGGCGTCACGGCCAAGGTGTACGTGAGCGGGTCGATCAACACGAACGCCTCGCAGCTCAAGAACGACTCCGGCGTCGCGAAGGCGCTGCTGATCTACGGGGTGCCGCCCGCCGGCGCGTCGGCTCCGACGATTCGCCTCAACCTTGACGCCGACCTGACCGCCGCGATCTACGCGCCCGGGCACCAGATGTATCTGAGCGGCAACCACGACGTGTTCGGCGCGGTCGTGGCGGCACGCTTCGAGACGAGCGGGGCCGTGCGTGTCCACTACGACGAGGCGTTGGGCTACGCCACCGGTCCGCTGCTGCGCTACGAGATCGCCAGTTGGAAGGAGATCATTAACTGACGCGGGAAGATTGGAAGCCGCTGCCATGAGCGCGTCTGCTCCACCCGCTCTCCCGGCGCCTGTTTCCCGGCGAACCCGCCAGGCGCTGTCGATGACGCGCGGCTCGGTGGCCCTGAAACGGGCCATGCAGCGCAGGGCCGAGCAGGCGTCTGCGTCACGCGCCTTTCCAACGCCCATTTCTTCGCGCGCCACCCAGGCGCTGTCCACGCCGCGCGGCTCGGTCGCCCTGAAGCTCGCCATACAGCACGTGGCCGAGCGGGCGTCTGCGTCATCCACCTCCTCGGCACCCGTTTCCCCGCGCGCCGACCCGGTGCTGCCGACGACGCGCGGCCCCGTCGCTTCGAAACTCGCCACGCAACGTGCAGCCGAGCGCGCGTTTGCTCCCTTCATCCTTTCAGCGTCTGTTTCTTCGCGCGCCACCCAGGCGCTGTCCACGCCGCGCGGCTCGGTCGCCCTGAAGCTCGCCATGCAGCGTGCGGCCGAGGCGCGCACGCAAATGCCCGCGCCGTTCGTTGCGCCGCCGGTGGAACCGGCCAAGGTCCGCCCCGTCGCATGGTTTCGCCGTCGGCGGACCCTCCTGGCGGCGGCCTGCGCGTTGGCGTTGGCGTGCCTCGGCGGCGGGTTGTTCGCGCTTTGGCACACGCAATCCATCCAACAATGGACTCATCCCCCGGCGTGGCGGCTGACGACGGCGCGCGAGTGGTGGGAACACGCCCGGCAGCGCGCGGAGGCGGGAGATTTCCGCCTCGCGCTCGGCACGGTGCGATATGCGCTCGCCCTTGATCCCGACGATGCCGTGCTGCTGCGCTTCCAGGGTGACATGGAGGAGTCGCTCCTGCAATTTCGTGAGGCGCAGGCCTCGTACGAGCGCGTCCTCGCCGTTAATCCCGACGACCGTGCGGCCCGGCAGAACCTTGTGCTCTGCCGCCGGATCAACCGTCGGCGCGACGGCACGGTGCGCCCCGGCACGCTGTACAACCTGCACCGCGTGATGCTGGAGCAGGGCCGGGTCGCCGAGGCGCTGGCGATCACCCGGCGGCTCGCCGACGACCGCGATTTGCAGTGCGCAACTTGGCAGGCGGCGCTCGAAAACACCGGCCTCGCCGGCCGGATCACCGTGGACGCGGACGGCGCGCTGGAGCTGGATCTGGCCGGGAACACGCGGCCCGATCTGTCGCTGATTCGCTCTTTCCCGCTCACGGGTCTGAACCTCGCCGGTACCGGCGTGGAAGATCTCGGCGCGCTCCGTGGCATGATGCTCAAGCGGCTGGACCTCTCGCGGACGCTGGTCTACGACCTGGAACCGTTGCGCGGGATGCCGCTCCAGACCTTGCAGCTCGCGCATACCGGCGTCGTGGACCTGGGGGCCATCGCGGCCTGTCCGTTGCGGGACCTCGACATTTCGGGCACGCGCGTGCCGGGGTTGGAGGCGCTCGCGCGCCTGCCGCTGGAAACCCTGCGCGCCGACGAAACGCCGGTGGCGGATTTGCGTCCGCTGGCGGCCTTACCCTTGCGTGGATTATGGCTGGGTCATACCAGGGTCACCGATCTGGAGCCGTTGACGCACCTGGGGCTGGAAACCCTCGTGCTCGACGGCACGGCGGTCGCGGACCTCTCGCCGCTGACGGGGTGTCCGCTGCGGGAGTTATCCCTCGCCGCGACGCGCGTGAGCGACCTGCGGCCGCTGGCGGGCATGCCGTTGAACACTCTCACGCTGGCTGGTTGTGCAGTGAGCCTGGATCTGTCGCCGCTGGCGTCGTGCGCCTGGCTTGAACATTTGGTCCTCCCACTGCAGCCGCGTTCGCGCGAGCGGCTGGCCGGGCTGCCGCGGCTGAAGTTCATCCGGTAGGCCGCCGCGACGAGGCGGACCCGGTTTTTCGTGGTAAGGTGCCGCCTCTTCCTGCCGTGCTGCTAACAAGCGACTACGACTACCCGCTGCCCGAGCACCTCATCGCGCGTTACCCGCCGCACGAACGTTCCGCGGCGCGGATGATGGTTCTCCACCGGGCGGACCGGCGCATCGAGCACCGCGCGTTCACGGACTTTCCCGACTACCTGCGGCCGGGTGACCTGGCCGTGCTCAACAATGCCCGCGTGATCCCGGCGCGCGTCTTCGCGCACACGGCGCACGGCGGCGCGCTGGAACTCCTCGTCGTCCAACGCCCGGAGCCGACCCTCTGGATCTGCCTCGTCAAACCTGGTCGCAAGGCACGCGCCGGCGCGACCGTGTGCGTGGGCGGGATCACCGGCGTAGTCGAGCGGGTGCTGCCGGGCGGCGAGGGGGAACGCGTGATCCGCTTCGAGCGCGAGATCGACCTGGAGCGACACGGCGCGCTGCCGCTGCCGCCGTATCTCGGGCGCGAGGCGGAGGCGGGCGATGCCGAACGCTACCAGACGGTGTTCGCGCGGGTCCCGGGCGCGGTGGCGGCACCCACGGCCGGGTTACACTTCACCCCGACGATCCTCGCGCGGGTGCCGCACGCGTTCGTCACGCTGCACGTCGGCGTCGGAACTTTCAAACCGGTCAAGGCCGAGGACCTGAGCGCCCACCGCATGCACGTCGAGCGGTTCGAGATCGAGCCGGGGGCATCGGAGACGATCAACGGTGCCGCTGCGGCAGGCGGCCGGATCGTGTCAGTGGGAACGACCACGGTGCGGGTGTTGGAGGCCTGCGCGCGCGACGCTGCCGGGAAGATCGTGCCGCAACGGGGCGAGACCGACCTCTTTATCCATCCGCCGCATCCGGTGACGCGGGTCGACATGCTGCTGACTAATTTCCATCTGCCCCGCTCGACGCTGCTCATGCTCGTGAGCGCGCTGGCGGGCAGCCGCGAGTGGGTCATGGAAGCTTACCATGAAGCCGTGCGCGAGGGATACCGGTTCTTCAGTTACGGCGACTGCATGCTCGTGACGGATTGAAGAAAGAGTTTCGGAGACGAAAACCTCCTGCGGCGTCGTTCCGATCTTCGAACTTTGCGTTACAACCTTTGCTTCCCTAAATTGCCAATCGTGAAACTTTCCCGCCCCTCGTCTGTGGTCCCGATTCTCGCCGCATGTTTTGCGCTGGTCACAGGCTGCTCCGCCAGAACCGTTGGTTCCGGCAAGCTGGCGAGCGAGACCCGTGCGGTCAGCGGATTCCACGCTGTCGAGTTGGAGACCGACGGCACTCTGGACATCACTCAGGGCGACAAAGAGGAACTCGTCGTCGAGGCCGAGGACAACATCCTGCCATTGGTCGAGACCAAGGTAAGATCGGACGGCACGCTGCTGCTCACGTTCAAGAGCAACGAGAACGTTCAGACGACCAAACGCGTTTCGTTCAAGCTTGCGGTCAAGACGTTGGACAAGATCACGCTCACCGGTTCCGGGGACATCCACGTGGGCGGCAAGCTGGCCGCCGAGAACGAATCCATCAAACTGCCGGGTTCGGGCAGCGTCACGCTGGACGATCTGGAAACCGGCGCGTTGACGGTTCAACTCGAAGGCTCGGGTAAGATCAAGGTTGGCGGCAGCGCGGCGAGCCAGAAAGTGCGCCTCGAAGGCAGCGGCGACTACGAGGCGGCGGCGTTGAAAACGGACGCCGCGAAGGTTGCCGTGGATGGCTCGGGCAACTGCAAGGTGCGGGTGGAAAAAACCTTGGAAGTCAGCATCAGCGGCTCGGGCGAGGTGTCATACCACGGTCACCCGGAATTGAAGCAGCGGGTGACAGGCTCGGGCGAGGTGCGTGCGCTGGACGGTAAGCAGGGGTGAGCGGTTGCATCCGCTTCCCGCCGCGCCAGCGGTGTTCCAAACACCGGGTAGGGACGCGTCTCCGACGGGTCCCAATATTTTCTGGAACACGCGTTGTGCGTGGGTTGGTCATCCAAGCCAAATCAGGGACCGCTCGGAGAGCCGTCCCTACCCGGTGTTTGGAACACCGCTGGCGCGGCTTACCTTTGCAACTCGCTATCCAGCAGCGACACGACCTGCCGCGTCTTTTCTTCGTCCTTCATCCGCTGCTTCACCAACCGGTGCGCGTGCAGCACGGTCCCGTGGTCGCGTCCGCCGAACGCGTCGCCGATCTCGTTGAGCGAACTCTTCGTCAACTCCCGCGCCAGATACATCGCCACCTGCCGGGGAAACGCAATGTTCGCCGGCCGGCGCTTGCTCGTCATGTCCGCCAGCCGGATGTCGTAATGCTCCGCGACCTTGCGCTGGATCTGGTCCACCGTCACCGTCCGCCGCGCTTCCTCCTGCAAGATGTCCTTGAGCAAGTGCTCGACGTGCTCCTGCGTCAGCGCCTTGCCGCTCAACGACGCAAAACTCGCCACGCGCATCAGCGCGCCTTCCAGCCGGCGGACGTTCGTGCGGATCCGCTTTGCCAGGAAATCGTAGATTTCCGGCGCGAGCTTGATCTGCATGGCCTCCGCCTTCTTGCGCAAAATGGCGTGCCGGGTCTCGATGTCCGGCGGCTGGAGTTCGGCGGTGAGGCCCCACTCGAAGCGCGACACGAGCCGGTGTTCCAGGTTGGCGATCTCGCTCGGCGGCCGGTCGCTGGAAAGCACGATCTGCTTGTGGCCGTCGAACAGGACGTTGAACGTGTGGAAAAACTCCTCCTGGCTGCGCTCCTTGCCCGCGAGGAACTGGATGTCGTCGATGAGCAGCACGTCGGCGAGCCGGTACTTCTTGCGGAACTTCACCAGCGTCGAGTGCTGGATCGCGTCGATGAACTCGTTGGTGAACCGCTCGCTGGAAATGTAGACGACCTTCAGGTTTTTCTTTTTGGCGAGCATCGCCTGGCCGATGGCCTGCATGAGGTGGGTCTTGCCCAGCCCCACGCCACCGTAGAGGAACAGCGGATTGTACGTTTTGGCGGGCGTCTCGGCCACGGCCTTGCTCGCGGCCTGCGCGTACTGGTTGTTGTTGCCGACTACGAACGTGTCGAAACTGTTGCGCGGGTTCATGCCGCCGGAGTTCGGCTCACCCGTTTCCGGGGTGGAGGCCGCTGCCATCTCGGAAGCCGGGATGCGGCTCTCACCCGTGGACGCGCCGTTGAGGCCGTGCGCGCCGTTGACGCGGCCCGTGCCGTTCTCGGCCTCCGCCGCCGCGCCGTCCGTGCGCGTGGCCGGCGTGGCGGGTGGGCGGTCGGCGGACGCCGCGTCGTGCTCCGCGAAAACGAATTTCATCTGGCGCGGCGCGCCCAGCACGCTCATCACGGCCGACTGCACCAGCGGCATGTAGTTACTCTCGATCCAGAGCTGGTGGATCGTGTTGGGCACGCGCAACGTCATCTCCTGCTCGTCCGCCCGCACGAGGTCAATCGCCGCGAACCAGCGCTGGTACGTGTCGCTGCTGACCTGCGGTTTGATCGCGTCGGCGATGCTCGCCCAAATCTGCCGGTAACTGTCTTGCATGATGGTGAAAACGGCGCACCCCGCCGATGGGTTAAATACAACCTTGCTGCGCCTGCGGAGGCCCTTCCCTTTCGCTGACCCTATTTCGTACCTGTCCTCAAAGGCGCGGCGAGGGAGCTTGTGGCTGCATCGTCCGCGCGGAGGAGTGGAAACGTGAAAATCGAAGTCCGCCGACTCACTCCCGCGGGCCTTGCGAACAAAACAGACGACGGTGTCTTTGCAGGCTCGGAAAGGACGGGAAGAAGTTCATGGAACGAATTTTCGAGAGAGTGCCGGGGGGCGGTTAAAAGTGCTAAAAACAGTTAGTAATCGAAGGGCAAAACGAACAAGGAAAAAACGCGTTTTCGGCCAAAAAAATAGGCGAAAAAGTCGGTGGAAAACCGGTGAAAATATTTTTACACCGGGCGTTCCACCTAGGGCCTTCAGAGGCACCGTTTTTCGTGTTCCACAGCGGCGTAAAAAGCGGTTGGCCGGAAACTTGCTGACGGGCTGACGGATCGGTGAATAACCTTGTGCGCACTTCTGTGAATAATCTTCACGTTAGGTGCCGCGCACGGCGGGATCAAAGCGTCACCGCCGCGATGTCCACGAGGGGCTTGACGAGCACCTTAGAGTGCCGCCCGCTGCCCTCATATTTCTCGCGCCGCGCGGCGGGCAAGGCGGTCGCGTCGGCTTCGTGGAAACCGCCCTTCTGTTGCAGGTAGACGAACGCCTGCGTGGAGAGGGCGAACATCTCCTTGAAGCCCTCGTTGCGCGCGAGGTTTTCGACGAACGTCATCAGCTTGCGCCCGTAGCCAGCGTTCTCCTGTGTTTTGCTGACGTACAGGCAGGCGAGTTCGGCTTTGCTCTCCTCACGGTAGGGGTGCAGCGCGATGCAGCCGGCGAGAGTGCGGTCGATCTCCAGCACCCAGTAGTCCTCGATGCGGGCCAGGATGTCGGCGCGCGTGCGGCGCACGAGTTCCTCGTTCTGCACGGACTGGCGGATCAGGGTAAGGATGCGGCGCACGTCCTTTTTGAACGCGCGCCGGATGTGCTGATACTCGTTGGAATAAACCATCGTCCCGATGCCCTCGCTGCTGAAGAGTTCGGCCAGGAGGGCCTCGTTGACGTGGCCGTCGAGCAGGTGGACGCGTTGGACGCCCTGGCGGCAGGCGCGCGCGGCGGCTTCGAGCTTGAGTTCGAGCGGACGCGGGTCGGAGGATTTCAGGCGGTGTTTTTTGACGGTTTGCTCGGCTTCCTCGACGGAGAGCTGGCGCACGAGTTGTCCGTCTTCGAAGTGCAGGCCGCCGCCCTCGCACAGGAAGATGATCTTCGCCGCGCGCAGGGCCTCGGCGATCTCCACGGCCACGGTGTCCGAGTTGATGCGGTAAGTCTTGCCGTCGCCGTCGAAGCCCAGCGGCGGCACGATGGGAATGATGCCTTGGTCGAGAAAGAGCTGGAGGCTGGCGGCATCGACGCGGTCCACCCGGCCGGTGTAGAGCTGGTCCACGCCGCCCAGGATGCCGGCGGGGTAAGCGATGACGGCGTTGGCGTAGACGGCGCGCAGGTCCACGCTGGTGAGTCCTTCCATGATCTCGTGGGTCACGCGCGTGGCGGCGTCGAGCGCGATGGTCAGCGTGCGTTCGTCGGTGATGCCCGCGCCGTCGGCGTTGGTGATCGGCTGGCGCAGTTCGGCGGCGCGTTGCTCGATCTGGTGCCGCGCGCCGTGGACGATGACCACGCGGATGTTCAGCGAGCGCAGCACGGCGAGGTCGAGCAGCACGTTGGAAAAATTCTCCGACTCGATGATCTCGCCGTCGATGGCGATGACGAACGTGCGGTCGCGGAAGCGCGGGATGTACTGGAGGATGCCGCGGAGGTCGGAGACTTGCATGGGAACGTGGATGCTTGGGATGCGGGGAGGGACAATTTAGCAGCGTTTGGGGATTCGCAAAATCGACGGCGGCGGGACGGGTTGGCCCACGACCAAATCCCGGATCATCGAACGCATCCTCAATCCCGGGTAGGTGAGCATGTTCCGCAAACGCGCGATCTTCATGGGCATTCTCCTCGTGCTGCTGTCGGGGATATTGTTGTTGAGCACGGCTCTCCCACTCGGGGCGCTGTTTTCCTGGTGGTGGTACAGTTTGATGTCTTGGCAGCCCGGCAGGGGCGGCAGAACTTAGCCCACGGCGTGAGCCGTGGGAAAAGAACAAAAAAGTGTCAGCCCCGGCAGGGGCGGCAGAAAACCGGCCGGGTGGTCCCGGCATGACGGCATCCTTTCTTCCGCCCCTGCCGGGGCTAGGCTCACGCAGCATCGTTTTTCCACGGCTCACGCCGTGGGCTAATTTCTTGCGCCCCTGCCGGGGCTGGGGACTTGCCAAACTGTACAACTACCGTTTTCCTGAGGGGCTTGTCAGCGGGGCGATCTGCGGCTAAGATACACAAGTTTAGCCCCGGGAATCGTTCAGTTTTTCGTCTGGCTTGCCACTCTATGAAGCCACCCTCCAATGCCGGAGGTGACCTGCGCGCGAAGATTTTGCGCTTGCTCGCCTCACCCAAATACCAGCCGCTCGACAAGGTCCAGCTCACCAAGAAGCTTGGCCTCAAGCCCGACGACCGCCCGATCCTGAAGGAACTCCTGCGCGAGATGGAACTCGCCGGGGCCGTCGCCCGCATCAAGAAGGACCGGTACGTCCAACCGGACGCTGCCGACCTCTTTCCCGGCGTCATCAAGTTCAACGACAAGGGTTACGCCTTCGTCATCAGCGAGACGCCCGGCCAGCAGGATCTGTTCATCGCCGCCGAGAACACCTGGGTCGCCCTCCACGGCGACAAGGTGCTCGCGCGGGTAAACCGCGACGGCTTCGTCGACGCGCGCGACCGCCGCTACCGTGCCCCGGAAGCGGGTCAGCGCCGGGAGGGACGCGTCATCCGCATCCTCCAGCGCGCGAACGAAACCGTCGTCGGCACGCTGCAAAAGTCCAAGCAATTTCACTACGTCGTCGCCGACGATCCGCGTTTCATCCACAACGTCTACGTCCATCTCGGCCAGACCGTGCTGCCCAAACAGCCCGAACTCGGCGACAAGGTCGTCGTGCGCCTGGAGCCGTGGGAATCCCGCCACGTCAATCCCGAAGGCAAGATCGTCGAGGTCCTCGGACCGGCTGCCAAGGCCGGCGTGGACATGCTCTCGATCATTCGCAAGTACCACTTGCCGGAAGAGTTCCCGCGCGAGGTCATGCATGCGGCGGAGCAGATCCCCGAGGAAGTGGACGAGAAGGCCGCCGCCGAGCGCGAGGATTTGCGCAACGATTTCATCATCACCATCGACCCCGACGACGCGCGCGACTTCGACGACGCGATCCGCGTGGAAGAACTGCCGAGCGGCTGGCGGTTGGGCGTGCACATCGCGGACGTCAGCCACTACGTCTCACCCGGCGGTGTGTTGGACCGCGAGGCGTTTGCGCGCGGCAACAGCGTGTACCTCGCCGACCGCGTGATCCCCATGCTGCCCGAGCGGTTGAGCAACGGCGTCTGCTCGCTCAAACCCAAAGTGGACCGGTTGACGCACTCCGTGTTCATCGACTTCGCGGGCGGCGGGCGCATTCGCTCGGTGCGGTTCGCGCGCACGGTGATCCGCAGCGCCGCACGGTTGACGTACCGCGAGGCGTTCGCGCTGTTGCAGGGACCGGCGAAGGCTTCACCCGTCGCGCGCGAACTCCACCGCGCTTGGAAGCTCGCGTCGCTGCTGCGGCAGAACCGGTTCAAGAACGGGTCGCTCGACCTCGACATGCCCGAGGTGAAGGTGCATCTCGACAAGAACGGCAAGCCCGTCCGGCTGGAGCGGATCGAGAACGACATTTCGCACCAGCTCATCGAGGAATTCATGCTCGCGGCCAACGAGGTCGTCGCGCGCGAGTTGAAGAACCGGCACGTTCCCACGGTCTACCGCGTGCACGACGACCCGGACGCCGACCGGCTCCTGGAATACCGCGATTTCGTGCGCAGCTACGACTACCACGTCGGCGACCTGACGCAGCGCACGGAGTTGCAGAAACTGTTGCGCGCCGTGCGCGACAAACCCGAGGAAGAGGCCGTCAAACTGGGCTTGTTGAAGAGCCTCAAGCGCGCGGTTTACGATATCTCGCCGATGGGTCACTACGGATTGGCGAAGGTGAATTATACGCACTTCACGAGTCCCATCCGGCGGTACGCGGATCTGGTGGTGCACCGGTCGCTGGCGATCCTGACGGGCGAGGAAAAACGCGCCCGCGTCGCGCCGGCCGACCTGACGAACGTCGCCGCGCACATCTCCGCCACCGAACGCGTCGCCGCCGACGCCGAGCGCGAGTCGGTCAAGCTCAAGAAGCTCGAATATTTCCAGAATCTGTTGCAGGAACGTCTCGCCAACGCGGACGGCGAGCCGACGACCTTCCAGGCCACCATCGTCGACGTGAGAAATTATGGTCTGCTGGTGGAGCTACCTGACTTTGTCCTGAGTGGGTTGGTCCATGTTTCTGAACTGGACGATGACTTCTACCAGTTCGACGCGGTGCGGCAGCGGTTCGTGGGCAAGCGGCGTCGCAAGGTGTACGGGATCGGCGACCACATCGAAGTGGAAGTGGCCGACGTGGACACGTTCAAGCGGCAGGTGGACTTCCGCATCGCGGAAGAAACGGACGAGGACTGAAATCGCGAAAGCACATCGCCGCAGGCGTCGTCTACGATGGTAGGGATGGCTCTCCGAGCCGCTCCCTAGTTTGGCTTGGGTTAACGTTGCCTATCCTTTGACGTTCCCTTTCCAGAAACAATAGGGAGCGGCTCGGAGAGCCATCCCTACCATTGTAGACGACTCGGCCGCTGCGCAGCTTGGCGAGTCAATGCGTGATGTGCGGCAGGAAGATCAACGCCGCCACCGTGAAATAGATGATCAGCCCCGTCACGTCCACGAGCGTCGCCACGAAGGGCGCGCTGCTCGTCGCCGGGTCGAATTTGAAGAACTTCAGGAGGAAAGGCAGCATCGCTCCGGCCAGGCTGCCCCAAGCGACGATCCCCACGAGGGCGATCCCGACCGCCGCCGCCAGAATATAGGGATGCGCGCTGTAAAGACCGTTATCCCAGCCCAGCAGTGTCCAGAGCGCAATCCGCAAAAACCCGACCGTGCCTAGCAACACGCCCAGCGACACCCCGCTCATGATTTCACGCCCTGCCACGCGCCACCAGTCGCGCAACGACACCTCGCCGAGCGCCATCGCGCGGATCACGAGCGTCGAAGCCTGCGAGCCGGAGTTGCCCCCGCTGCTCATTACCAACGGCACGAACAACGCCAGCGCCACCGCTTTTTCGATCTCATCGTTGTATTTCTGCATGGCGGTGGCGGTGAGCATCTCGCTCGCGAACAGGATCACGAGACATGAGCCGCGCTTGCGGAAAAGTTCCCACAGGCTGCTGCTCATGTACGGCAGGTCGAGGGGCGCTTCGAGGCCGCCGAACTTGTGCGCGTCCGCCGTTGCCTCCTCCTCGGCCACGTCGAGCACGTCGTCCACGGTCACGACCCCCAGCAGGCACCCGCCGCTGTCCACCACGGGCAGGACGGTCCGGTCGTATTTGCGAAAGAGCGCGACGGCGCTTTCCTGGCTGTCGGCGACCGCCAGCGTGACGAAGGAATCGTCCATGATGCCGCTGACCAGCGCGTCCAGCGGCCGGGTCAGGAACTCGCGGATGCGCACGTCGTCGATGAGCTTGCCGCTGTCGTCGAGGACGTAGAGGACGTTGAGCGTTTCGCTGTCGTGACCGCGCAGCCGCACGTCGTCGAGCACTTGCTGGACGGTCCAGTCGGCCTTGATGGCAATGAAATCGGGCGTCATCAACCGGCCGACGCTGCCCTCCGGATAGCCGAGGAGCTTCTGTGCGACGGCGCGCTCGGAGGGGGAGAGCGAGGCGATGAGGCCTTTGACGGCCTCGGGCGGGAGTTCTTCGAGGAGCGCGGTGCGGTCGTCGGGCGACATCTCGTTGAGGATGCCCACGGCCTGTTCGCGGCCCATGCTGTGGAGGAGTTCCTCCTGCTCCTCGGGGTCGAGGTACTCGAAGACGCTGGCGGCGAGCGCCTGCGGGATCACGCGGAAAACGACGACCTTGTCGCCCTCGGGCAGGTCGGCGACCACGTCGGCGAGGTCCGCGGGGACCCACTCGGAGAAGAGCTCGTGCAGCCGCGCGAAATCACGCGACGCGACGAGGCTCTGAACTTCGGGCTGGAGCAGTTTGCCAAGCATAGGAAAAAGAAGGGTTACATGTTGCGGGTTGCGGGTGGGATGCCAAGGACAACGTGTGCCCGGTGGGGCGTTGCGGTAATGGACGCCGCTACATCGTTGCATCCAACTCGCAACCCGCAACTCGCAACTCGCTGCTAGAATTAAAATTCCGCGCTCACGGCGATGCGCACGTACGGCGCGGGGTGCGCCTTGAAGGTCTTGCTCGCGTCGCCGCGGTAGTATTCGAAGTCGCGCGAGATGCTGTAGCCCCCGTCGAAGTCGATGTCGATTTGCTCGGTGGGCGAGTACGTGATGCCGCCGCCCAAGCGCGTTTCGCTGAAGTCAACGACGCCGTTGCTGAAGCGCCGGTCCTGCGGCCGGGCGTCGGAGATGGCGTCGCGCTTGTAGGCCGAGCCGAGCAACTCCGCGCCCGCGTAGAAATCGAGCTTCTTGCTGTACGAATAAATGATCCGCGGCGTGGGCGGGCGGGCCTCGATGCGCAGGTGGGTGTTGAAAACGTAGATCGCACCCAGAACGGGGTAGAACGGATAGTGCGACAACGCCGAGTACCGGACGCCGAGCAGGAGGTAGAATTTCTTGCCGATCGGCACGATCCCGCCGATGGCCGTGGGCGCATCGACGTTGCCCAGGCCCACCGCGTTGATGTCGGAATAATAGATGCCCGGCGTGCTCTCGATGAACGCTCCCACCTCGCCCTGGACGATGTATTCGAGCGCGATGGTGCTCGTCAAACTCTGGAGGCTGGTGGGCAGCGGCGCGTTGGTCGTGCCGAAATCAAACCGCTCGTAATCCACCCCCAGCTTAAGGTACAACGGGCCGGAAATCTTGAAGCGGTGTCCGTAATCGACCGAGAACTGCGTTTCGTCGAACGACCCATAGGAACGCTGGTTGGGACCGCGAAACTGCTTTTCGCGGAACGTCGTGCCGCCGACGTAGGTGGATTCTTCCTCGTAGGTGTCGAGCGCGACCTTGTCCTTGTCCTCCTTGGCGACGACGACCGGGAGCTGCGTGTCGTTGGAACCGCTGATCGCGTCGGGCGCGGCGGCCAGCCCGTTGGTGGGTGCAACCAGGGCGGCGAAGATCGGCAGGAGCCACCGGTGCAGCGCGCGGGAGACGGGGCGGGTAAACATGGCGGTATGTTTGGCGTAAAGACGGGACTCGCACAAGCGCCAAGTCGGGGATAAGTTGGAAGGCAGAAGGCAAAAGGCAGAAGGCAGAAGTCGAGAGCAGAAAAGACGACGATGGGGATGGCTGATCCGTTACGAAACCAACGCGATTTCCGGGAGGCTTTGCGCTCACAGTTTTTCTTTCTCTCGCCTCGGGCGAATTCGCTTTTCTGAACTTCCGCCTTCTGCCTTCTGCCTTTTCTTTATGCCCGTTCAGTACCGCGACTACTACGAAACGCTCGGCGTCTCCAAGACCGCTTCGAGCGACGACATCCGCAAGGCGTTCCGCAAGCTGGCCCGCCAGCACCATCCCGACGTGGCCAAGGATAAAAAGGCGGCGGAGGAAAAGTTCAAGCAGATCAACGAGGCGTACGAAGTCCTGAGCGACAAGGACAAGCGCGAGAAATACGATCTGCTCGGCGCGGATTGGCAGCAACACGGCCAGGGCGGCGGCGGTTTCCCAGGGGCGGGGCCTGGCCGGAGCGGGGCGCGGCCGAGGCCGGGCGGCGGGGTGGAATTTGACTTCGGCGGCACCGGCTACAGCGACTTCTTCGAGCGATTCTTCGGCGGCAGCCGCGGCCGCGGCAACGGCGGCGGGCCGGGTGGCGGGTTTGACTTCTTCGGCGGGACCGGCACGGCGGCACCCGAACGCGGCGCGGACGTGGAGGCGGACATCTCCGTCACATTGGAGGAGGCGCTGAAAGGGTCCCGGCGGCCGATCAGCCTGCGGCGCACCGACGCCAAAGGCCAGGCCAAGACCGAGACGTACGACGTGAAAATCCCCGCCGGCGTCCACGAAGGCCAGCGTATCCGGCTGCGTTCGCGTGGCGAGGCGGGCGCGGACGGCGGGACGGCGGGCGACCTGTACCTGCGCGTGCGGCTGGCCCCGCACCCCGACTTCCGCGTGGAGGCCGGCGGCGACCTCTACCACGATCTTTCCATCGCGCCGTGGCGCGCGGTCCTGGGCGCGGAGGTCCAGGTGCCCACGCTGGAAGGAACGATGAAGCTGAAGATCCCGGCGGGTTCCCAGGTGGGCCAGCGTTTTCGTCTGCGCGAACGCGGGCTGCCCAAAACCGGCGGCGGCCGGACGGACCTGTACGTGCAGGTGGGCGTCACGTTGCCCGAGAACCTCAGCGAACAGGAACGCGCGGCCTGGGAACAACTCGCCGCGCTCGACGGGCGCAAGTAACCGCTCGCCGCGTCAGCGGCGTCCAAGCACCGGGTAGGGACGCGTCTCCGACGGGTCCCAAATTTGGCTTGGACAAGCAGCGTGCGTGCTGTGCGCCTTGGCAGAAAAGTTTGGGACCCGTCGGAGACGCGTCCCTACCCGGTGAAGCGACCGGCCGCTTCGCGGCCTGACTGGAACAAAACAAAACGCCCGGCTCGGGGAGGCATTTCCCGAGCCGGGCATCCATGATTCCGCCCTTGGAGGCGGAGCGTTACACGTAGTTCATGTGGCCGTAGCAGCACGTGAACCAAGTGTACCCCGCCGGGATGAAGGCGGTCCAGGTACAGGCATGGCAGGTGTAGTACGCACCGGGCGACATGTGTCCCGAGACCTCGGATTCTTCCTTGAGGGCCGCGCCCTTGAAGCCTTGGTCCTGGGGCAAGTCAGCGCCCTCGGGTACGGTCTTCCCTTTTTTAACGTTGAACGGTTCGGTCGTTTCGTCAGGCATATCTCTAGCGTGGTTGGTTGGTTGGTTGTTTCTAACGGCGAGGTCGAACACCTGCATCGGTGGGCCGGCCGGTTTGGATGTTCGTTGTTCTCGCAGCAGGAACGCGTTCTACCCACGATCTTGCGAAAGATCCCTTTCAGAGCGGGCGAATGATGACGGGCGACGCTCGGGGAGCGGGCGTCCCCACCGGCAGCGGCGCGGGCGCGGGCGGCTTGCCCTCACCGTCGATGTGGATCGTCACGCCCACCGTCAGCATCTGGCTGAGTTTCACGGCGTCCCAGTTCGCCAGCCGGATGCAGCCGTGGCTGGCCGCGCGGCCAATCGTCTCGGGGTTGTTGGTGCCGTGCAGGCCGATGCCGCTTTTGTCGAGGCCCATCCACACGACGCCCACCGGGCTGTTGGGTCCCGGCGGCAGGTTGACGAACTCCGTGCTGCGTACGCCGTGTTCCAGCATGCTCTCGTCGTAGCGGAAGAAAGGGAGGCTGTTCATCGTCTCGATCTTCCAGGTGCCGGGCGGCGCGGGCAGCGTCGTGGAACCGGGCGTGATCGGGAAGCTGGCCAGCAGTTGGCCGTCCTCCAGCACGTCGAGCATCTTTTCCTTGGTGTAGACCATCACCACGCGCGGCCGGAACTCGGGCCGGGGCGCGAGCGCGTGGCCGTCCTGGCCGACGGCAATGCCGCGGCCGACGTAGAGCGGTTCGGCGACGTTGGGCACGCGCACGATGTGGCCGGCGGCGAGATGGTCCAGATCGTGGCCGGGGTTGAGCCGGCGCAGGAAGTCGCGTTCGGCGTGGAAGCGTTCGCCGAGGAGTTCGAGCACCGAGGTGTAGGGCAGGGCTTTCAACCGGCCTTGGGCGGCGCGGTCCTCGGGGATGGGGCCGACCTGCGCGAGGTCCTCGGTGGTGACCGTGTAGCGGGCGTACGGTTGGACCTCGCGCGCGGCGGGCAGCGCCGCCAGGAGCGCCGGGCCGACCGGCGGTAGCGAGCGGCGCGCGGCGAGGGCGTAGCGGGCCACGGCCTTGCGCACGAACTCGCCCGGTTTGCCGTCGAGCTTGCCCGAGGCGAAGTTCTCGCGCTCCAGGAAGATCTGGAGCCGGGTGGTGTCATCCGGCGACAGCGCGGGC
The DNA here is from genome assembly GCA_964245885.1 of uncultured Chthoniobacterales bacterium. Classification (GTDB taxonomy): domain Bacteria; phylum Verrucomicrobiota; class Verrucomicrobiia; order Chthoniobacterales; family SZAS-18; genus CAHJWO01. The sequence goes on from CAXTOX010000036.1 coordinate 28,210, forward strand.
GGGGCCGGGGCGGATTTGGCGGGTGGAACGGGGCTGGCCGCAGGGCTCGTGGGGAAGGATTCACGGACGGTGCCGCTGGGCAACTGGAACTGCGTGCGGCCGTCAGCGGCGGGCAGAAGAAGAAAGGCGGCAACCGCCAGGAGCGTGGAACGGCAAACGGAGGGCGAACGCATGACGCGCCAATGTACCGCCGCCGTCAACTGGCGGCGGGAGGCATTCGCGCACATCCTCGGAGAGGTGTTCGCCCGAATGGTCAACGGAGACAAACATCATGGGCGCGCTCAACTACTTCATGGACACCTTCTACCTCAACAAGCCCATCGAGCTGATCAAGCAGACGGCCAACGAGTGGATCGAAGACAAGTGCCCGGCGCTCGGGGCGGCGCTGGGCTTTTACACGACGTTTTCGCTCGCCCCGTTGATCCTGCTGCTGTTGTCGGTGTTCACCTTGTTCATGCACGGCAACGCCACGGCGCAGGACCGGATCAAGGATCAGGTGGGCCAGTTCGCGGGCAGCAGCGGCGCGGAGGTCGTCGGCAACATCATTGCCACCGCCGCCAGCAAGCCCAAGGCCGGCATCATCGGCACGGTCATTGGCGTGGTGGTCGCGCTCTTCGGCGCGAGCTGCGTCTTCGGCCAGTTGCAGGACTCGCTCAACACGATTTGGGGCGTCAAGGCCAAGCCCGGCCAGGGAATCATGGGCTACGTCAAGGCGCGCTTCATCTCGTTCGGGATGGTCGGCGGCGTGTGTTTCCTCCTGTTGGTCTCGGTGACGGTGACGACGCTCATCGAGGGCTTCAGCGACACGATCAACCGCTCGCTGCCCGGCGGGACGGTGCTGACGTTTTGCATCACGCTCGCGTTGAATTTCATCGTCATCACGGCGTTGTTTGCGATGATCTTCAAGTTCTTGCCCGACGCGAAGATCGCGTGGAGCGACGTGTGGATCGGCGCGGCGCTGACGACCGTGCTTTTTCTCATCGGCAAGCAGGCGCTCGCCATCTACCTGGGCAGCGGCAGCGCGGGCTCGGCCTACGGCGCGGCGAGCGCGCTGATAACGACTCTGGTATGGGTGTACTATTCGTCACAGATCTTGTTGTTCGGAGCGGAGTTCACGCAGGTCTACGCCAATAGATACGGCTCGCAGATCCAGCCCGTGGAACACGCCGTGCGCGTGCAGAAAAAAGAGGTCGAGATTCCAGGGTAGCGAAACCTACGGGTTGCCCGTGTTCAGTGCCTGGATGCGGGTGATCACGTACGCCCGGATCAGCCGCACCGTTTCAATGCACGCTGGCCGGTCCAGGAGCGGAGTATCGCCAAGTTCGTCGTACCGCAGGTTCGTTGCATAGTCGGTCAAGTCGTCGAGAACAATCGGGACGGTGGGCAACGACTCGCCCAGTTTCTTCAGTTCATCAGCTAACAATTCGAGATCGTGGACCCGCTGAAAGGTTCCGTGCCTTTCGTTGAGTAGAGCCTTCAGCAGCTTTTCGATGGCTGCCTGGACGTGCTGGCCGAACGGGACTTCCGGTGCGCCGGGAGTTGCAGCATGGCCGCATCATCATCCGCGCGCCTGAGCAACGCACCAGTTTGAGGGTCCATGCGTGATAGTAATTCAGCGGCAGACCCGCGCGATGGCTGCCTCGTTTAGACGACCATTTTCCCAGAGTGGAAAACCCTCTTCGACCGCCGTTCGATAGACGCTGTTACGGTGTCGGCCCCAAAAGGCGAAATGCTCCGGTTCGCTCGCCAAGATGTCCTTGGCAACCGGCAGACCTTTCAAGAGCGACCGCAGACCGAATAAATCTGGGACCGCCGACGAGAGGAGAACGAGCAGATCGAGGTCGCTGTCTTGGCGGGCATCCCCGCGCGCGCGGCTGCCAAACACGAAGACCGCCCGCGGCTGGCACGCCGCGACGATGCGCTCGACGGCAGAGGTCAAAATCGCGGGCGTCAACACCCGTTCGCCGACGCGATCCATGGCAGGAGTTTAACTTCCGAACCCAGCCGGTGCAAGCTTTCAAGAAGCTCCCCACGCGTTCGCTCCGTGCAAGGGCTCGCTGCGATGCTTGAGCAAGCCGCCGCCGCGCCGCGCGCCGACGGCCTCGACCTCCGCGACGATGGCCAGCGCGATCTGCTCGGGAGCTTCCGCGCCGATGTCCAGTCCGGCCGGCGCGTGCAAGCGGCGCAAGGATGCCTTGCCCAGGAACGGAGAACCCGTGCCGATCTCGGCGGCGATCTCGGAGAGCAGCCGGTCGGTGCGGCGGCGGGGACCGAGCACTCCGATGTAATCGGCCTCCGAAGCCAGGAGCACGGCCAGGATCGCCCGGTCGTGGAGATAGTTGTGCGTCATCACCACGGCGGATTCGCCCGGCTCGACCGGGACCCGCTCGCCGAACGAGGCTGGCGGGCAGTGGATCAATTCGTCCACCTCCGGGAAACGCGCGGGCGCGAGGTACGCGCGCCGGCCATCCGCCACGCGCACCCGCCAGCCGAGTTCCTTGCCCAGCCGTGCGACCGGCACGGCGTCGTGACCCGCCCCGCAGACCAGCAGCGAACGCGGCGGACGCACCACGTCGAGGAACACCTCCACGCGGCCTCCATGGCCCGGTAGAAGGTACTCGCGCAGACCGGGATCGGCCTCGTCGCGCAGGATGGCGCGGGCGTCGGCCGCGACCGCGTTGGTCAACTCATCGTCTGTGAAAGAATGAACCGGTTCGGCGTTCCCCTCCGCCGAAGCGAGCCAGAGGGTGTCTCCCAACTCAGGACCAGAGTTCTCAACGTCGATCACGGCGGCCAACACGCCTGGACAACGCGTCTCCAAAGCGTCACGCAGGCAGGCAACGGGATCGACCGCGCCAGGAACGGTGCGTAGGGGCTGGATCAAAAGGTGGACTACCCCCTGGCAGCCGAGGCCGCTGCCAAAGAGGATGTCGCCCTCCGCGGTGGTGTCGTAGCGCACGACGGCGGCGCGGCCGGTGGCAATCGTTTCCAAGGCGCGTTCGCGGGCGTCGTCCTCCAGGCAGCCGCCGCTGATGGAACCGAGGAAGTCAGCCCCGACGCTGCTGGCCGCGTTCCCTTCCCCGGCCAGGGGCAGGACCAGCATCCGCGCACCGGGCCGGCGATAGGTGGAGCCGGAGGTTTTGACGACCGTCACCAGGGCGGCGGACAGACCTCGGGCGGTGGCCTGAGCGTGGGCTTCGACGATGGCGCGAAGTTCCTTGTTAGCCATGAAGAAAGTCGACGGGGGAGTGAGCGGTCAACATCGCCCAATTCGTGCAAGACCGCGAGCGTAGGCCAGCGGATAAGAAGAAGGGACGAGCATATGCGAACGCTCATTCCTTGGGGTGAGTTGTTCCACAGATGAGGGGGAAGGGCGGAGGCAATTCTTTCGTCCGCAGACCTTCTCCTTTTCTGCAATCTGCGAAATCTGTGGATAAATCCCGGGCCGGATCAATCGCGCGCTACTTGGTG